>CAMCAC010000001.1 GCA_945872305.1 Candidatus Kuenenia stuttgartensis
GAGCCTTTGAAGGTGATCGTGGCCATGGGAGATCCTCGGCCGGGACCGTAGGTGCGGACCCGCGGGCCGCAACCCGGTCAAACCCTGTCTGCATATCCCGAAGTCCGCGTTTACCCCGGGTCCCGGTCACGCCGAGGCGACCCGGCCCATTCCATGGCAGGCAGGCGGTTCCGACGATGGCGGCCTTGCCGGACGGATGCATGCCGCCCATGACCATCACAGGACCCGCGCCATGACGGATGTGCGATCGCTCGGCTGCTGGCTCTTTGCGGGCGTCATCGCCCTGGCCGCGGGCGAGGCGTCACCCGCCGAGGCCGTGGCGGTCCATCGCCTGACCTATGGCGCGGTCGATGGCGCTCCGGTGCGGATGGATCTCTACCTTCCGGCATCGGGAACTGCGCCCCACCCCTGGCTGATCCGCTACAGCAGCGCCATCGAGCGTCCGGATGCCAACGTCATCGCCCTCTTGCGCGCCGGATACGCGGTGGCCCTCGCCGACCATGGCAGCGAGGCCCAGAGCGAGCCTACGCCGCCGTGGCCGCAGTTCCCGGTCATGGTCCGCCGGGGCGTGCGCTTCCTGCGCGCCCAGGCCGCCGTATACGGCCTGGATCCGGTCCGCGCCGGGGCCTTCGGCTGGTCCCGGGGCGGCGCTTCGGCCATGCTCGCCGGGTCCTGCTGGTGGGTCGATGCGTTCCACGACGGCAGTTTCCCGGAGCACAGCGACCGGCTTGCGGCGGTGATCGCCATCGCCGGGGATTTCGCCGTGGTGCCAGGGGATCTGCGTGGCAACGATCTCGCGATCCTGCCGCCGGCGGAGGCCATCGCCGGCGACGATCCCCTGCCGGCGGATCTGCGCCGGGTGGCTCCGTGGCTCACTCCGGTGACGCCGCCGACCCTGCTCATCCGCGGCGAGCGCGACGCCGATCCGGCGGATGCGCTGGCAGTGCACGCGGGGCTCGCCGCCCTGGGCGTGGCCACCGATCTGTGGATCGCCCCCGGCGCCGGCCATGGCGTGACCTCGCCCGAGGCCCAGCGCCGGGTGGTGGCCTGGGCAGATGCCCATGTCCGCACAGCGGTCGCTGCCGATCTGGAACGGCCCTTGGATCCGGTCCCGGCGTCTCTGGCCCTGCACCGGATCGGCTGGCACGCTTCTGCGGAACAGGTCATCGCCCGGCGCGGGCCCCGGCCGCTGCCGGCCGCAGTGGCCGCCGACCTGCGGGCGGCGGAACTCACCGCCCGGTTCGCCGCCGCCCGTACCCGGATGGCCGGGCACGGGGGCGTCACGCCCCAGGCCGCGGATCTCGCCCGGCTCCAGGCGCTGGCCGGCGCCGACCACCCGGACCTCGCCCCGTTCCTCGCTGAGGATGCCCAACGACGCGACCGGGCCAGGGCCCAGGCGGATGCCCTGCGCCGGCGCGCCACGGCTGGTCCGCAACCCTGGCCGGCGGATCAGGTGGTCCCGTCCTGGGCCGCGGCCCACGGCGCCGACGGCTTCGGACCGTGGGCCGAATTGGCGGTGCGCACGGCGAGCGGCGCGGCGGTGCAGCGGTTCCGCTGGTGCCCGGCCGGGAGCGCGGTGCTCGGCCGGGAACCGGGATCCTGGGGCTTCATCGCTCCAGAACGGGGCCCGGCGACGGTGACCATCGCGCGCGGTTTTTGGCTGGCGGATACCGAATTGACCCAGGATTTCTGGCAGACGGTGACCGGGGACAATCCCGCAGGCTTCCTGGGTGATGGCCGGCGGCCGGTGGAACGGGTGACCCATCCCATGGCTGAGGCGTTCACGGCCGGACTGCGCCGCCTCCATCCGGGGCTGCCGGTCCGCCTGCCGCTGCATGAGGAATGGCGTTGGGCCGCCCGCTGCGGCGGCGCCGAGACCGCCCTGTTCGGCGCCAGCGACGATCTCGATGCGGTCGCCTGGTGGCGGGGCACGAGCGGCGGAACGACCCGGCCGGTGGCGGGACTGTTGCCCAATGGCTGGGGGCTGTTTGATCTGGGCGGCAATGTCTTCGAGTGGTGCGGCGATCCCCAACAGGAGCGGCCGCACCACTACCGGACCTATGCCGGCGGCTCCTATGCATCGAGCGCCGAACGCTGCCGGCCGGAGTCCGTGGGCCGCAACAACCGCGACAACGCCACCCCGTACCACGGGCTGCGTCTGCTCATCGAGGGCGGCTGAAACGACGCCGCCGCGCCCGGTGGGGCGCGGCGGCGTGCGGTCGGCCAGTGACGATGCGCGGATCAGCCGCGGTCGCCGTGCTCGCGGCGCGGGCCGCGGTCGCCGTCACGGCGGGGGCGGTCGCCGTCGCGGCGCGGGCGGTCGTGGCCGCCGCCTTCACCCTGGGCCGCCGCTTCGGCGTAGCCCTCGGGGCGCGGGATGAGGGCCTTGCGGCTCAGGCGGAACTTGCCGGTGCGGGCGTCGACCTCGATGAGCTTCACATCGACCTTGTCGCCCATCTTGGCGACGGAGTCGAGGTGGTCGATGCGCTTCCAGTCCCACTCGCTGATGTGGACCAGGCCCTCGGTGCCGGGGATGAACTCGACGAACGCGCCGAAGTCCTTGATCGCCTTGACGGTGGCGCCGGTGTAGACCTTGCCCTCTTCCGGCAGCACGGTCAGGTCGCGGATCCAGCCCTTGGCCTTCTCGATCGAGGCGCCGTTGGGGCTGGCCAGGGTGATGATGCCGGAGTCGTCGATGTCGACCTTGCAGCCGGTGTCCTCCTGGATCCGGCGGATGGTCTCGCCGCCCTTGCCGATGATCTTGCCGATGAGCTCGGGGTCGATCTGGATCTGGACGATCTGCGGGGCGTACTTGCTGATCCCCGGGCGCGAGGCGGCGATGGCCGCGTTCATCTCGTTGAGGATGTGCAGACGGCCCTGCTTGGCCTGTTCGAGGGCCTGGCTCATGATCTCGGCGCTGATGCCGCCGATCTTGATGTCCATCTGCAGGGCGGTGACACCGTTCTCGGTGCCGCAGACCTTGAAGTCCATGTCGCCGTAGTGGTCCTCGTCGCCGAGGATGTCGGTCAGCACCGCGTAGCGGTCGCCTTCCTTGACCAGGCCCATGGCGATGCCCGCGACCGGGCGCTTGATGGGCACGCCGGCGGCCATCATCGACATCGAGCCGCCGCACACGGTGGCCATCGAGCTGGAGCCGTTCGACTCCAGGATCTCGCTGACCAGGCGGATCATGTAGGGGAACTCCTCGCGGGCGGGCAGCACCGGGACCAGGGCCCGGCGGGCCAGGGCGCCGTGGCCGACCTCGCGCCGGCCGGGGCCGCCGCGCTTTTCGACCTCGCCGACCGAGAAGCCGGGGAAGTTGTAGTGGAGCAGGAAGCGCTCCCAGTACTTCTGCTTGAGGCCGTCGATGATCTGTTCGTCGTCGGCGGTGCCGAGGGTGGTGACCAGCAGGCCCTGGGTCTCGCCGCGGGTGAACATCGCCGAGCCGTGGGCCCGGGGCAGCACGTCGAGGTCGATGACGATCGGGCGCACGGTGGTGGTGGCGCGGCCGTCGACCCGCTTGCCCTGGAGGATCAGCTCGCGGAACACGACATCCTTGGCGTCGCCGAAGGCGGCCTTGATCTCGGCCAGCTTGGCCTCGTCGCCGCCGGCGAGGGCGGTGCAGATCGCTTCCTTGGCGGCCTTCACCTTGCTGGCGCGCTCGTGCTTGTTGCGGGTGAGCAGGGCGGCCTCGATGTCCTTCCAGTGGGCGTCGAGGATGGTCTTGATCCACGGGCTGACCGCGGGCTCCTGATGGGCCATCTTGGGCTTGCCGCACTTGGCGCGCAGCTCGTCGATGCCGGCGCAGATGATCCGGATCTGGTTGTGGGCGAGGACCAGGGCCTCGACCAGGACCGGCTCGGGGATCTCGTTGCCGCCGCACTCGACCATCATGATCGCGTCCTTGGTGCCGGACACGACCAGGTCCATGTCCGACGCGTCGCGTTGGGCGACGGTCGGATTGACGATGAATTTCCCGTCCAGGCGGCCGATGCGCACGGCGCCGAGGGGGCCGTTGAACGGGATCTGGCTGATGGTCAGGGCGGCGCTGACGCCGATCATCGACAGGACGTCGGGCTCGTGCTCGGTGTCGAACGACAGGACCCAGCTCTGGCAGTTGGTGTCGCGCTTGTAGCCGTTGGGGAACAGCGGGCGCACCGGGCGGTCGGTCAGTCTGGAGATGAGCGTCTCGTGGTCGCTCAGGCCGCGCTCGCGGCGGAAGAAGTTGCCGGGGACGCGGCCGGCGGCGTAGATCTTCTCGCGGTAGTCGACGGTCAGCGGGAAGAAGTCGAGGCCGAGGCGGGGCTCCGCGTCGCAGACCGTGGACTGGACGATGGTCTCGCCGTGGCGGATCCACACCGCGCCGGCGGCCTGCTTGGTGGCGTAGCCGGTCTCGAGGGTGATCGGGGTGTCGCCGACGGTGATGGTCACCGAGTGGCGCTGCATGTTCAGGGCGACGAGATTGGCTTCGCGGGACATGGGATTCCTTGGGAGGGGCCGGGCGCCGGGGCCTGTCCTGAGGACCGTCGTGCGCGGACGGCGGTCGTCGGGAGAGGGTGCCCGGTGGCGGCGATGCGGAGGACGGACAAAGCGCGCGGGCCGGTCCAGGGGACCGGCCCGCGCGGGGGAGGGAGGATCAGGCCTTCTGGCGGATGCCGAGCTTCTCGGTGAGCGCGCGGTATCCGGCGATGTCCTTGTTGGACAGGTACTTCAGGAGCTTCTGACGGCGCGCGACGAGCATCAGCAGGCCGCGACGGCTGTGGAAGTCCTTCTGGTGGCCCTTCATGTGGCCGGTGAGGTGGTTGATCCGCTCGGTCAGGAGCGCGATCTGGACCTCGGTCGAGCCGGTGTTGGTGGCCTTGCCGCCGAACTCATTGATGAGGACGGACTTGCGATCGGAGGGAGTAGGCATGGGACGCGGTTCCTTGAGGGGCCTGACGGCCCGATGATGAGGCCCGGGGGGCGTTCGCGTGATCGCTCCCCCGCGCCGGTAGACCGGCCTTCTACCCGCAAACCCCTGGCGGGCAACCGGGGGGCGGGATGACCGGGTCCGCGGTTGCCACACCGGCCCCGGTCGGGTGTCCGCGGCCGTGGTACCCGGACCAGCCCGGGACATCCTGGCCCCATGCGTCCAGGCGGCATCGGCTGAATATGGACGCGTCCGCCCAGGATGCGGTGGTCGCCCGGATCCGGGCCGGCGAGCGGGAGGCCTACCGGCTCCTGATCGAGGCCCTGGAGCCCCAGGTCCGGGCCTTTGTCGCCGCCCGGGCGTCGTCCCGGGACCAGGTGGATGAGGTGGTCCAGGCCGCCTTCGTCGCCGCATTCCTGAAACTCGACCACTACCAGCCCGGCGCGTCCTTCGCGGCCTGGCTGAACGGATTCGCCCGCAATCTGCTGCGGGAATCCCATGCCGCCCGGGCCCGCCAATCGGGTCAGGCCGGCATCGATGAACTCGAAGGGCTGCTTGCCGCCACTGCCATCGACCACGAGGCCGATGATCTGGAGGTGCTGTCCGCCCACGCCCGGGCCTGTCTGGAGGGGTTGGCTCCCCATGCCCGGGACATTGCCGAGCGCCGCCTGATCCATGGTGAATCCCTTGAGCGGATCGCGGAACAGCATACGAAGACGGCCGCTGCCATCGCCACCATGCTGACCCGGATCAAGGCCGGGCTGCGTCGGTGCATCGAGCAGCGGGCGAAGGAGGCCCCCCATGGCTGAGACCTGCACCCACCCGCTCGAGACATTTCTCGACGGCGGCGCCGTCGCCCGTCCGGCGGATCCCGCCGCCGTCCTCGCCGATCTGCGCTTTGATCTCGGCCTCCGCGCCGCCCTCGCCCCGGCCCGCACCGACGCCATCTGGGCCGCCTGCCTGGCCGCTGCCCCGGAGCGCCGCACCGGTGTGATCATCCCCTGGCGTCCCCTCGCGACCCTTGCCGCCGCGGCCACCCTGATGGCCGGCGTCGGCACCTGGTCGGTGGCCGCGTGGAGTGATGGCGCCGCTGCCGAACCGTCCACCACCGTCGCCCATCGCCCCTCGGCCCCGGAGATCGTGGCGGTCGTCGCGGTGTCCGACGCGGTGGTCTTGCCGTAGTCTCCGCCATCCCTGGTGACAGCCGTCTGGCGGGCTGGTGCAGAGCGCCGACCCGCTCAGCGCATGCATGACGATCTCGGCCACCTCTCGCCGGCATGGGAAGCCTCGGCACCCCTGCCGCGCGTTCGTGGCGCCGCTTCACGCCATCTTCACTTTCCCCCGCCCTGCCCGGTTCGCATGGTGCGGGCATGGTGCGTGGACTGCTCGGCTATGGCGTCGCCCGGCTCCTGGCCCTGGATGACCGACGCCCGGTGACGCCGGCTGGGATCAGGGCGGCCCAGGACCGGGAGCTGGCACGGATCCTGGCCCGGCTGGGGCCGACCGCGGTGGGCCGGCGTTTCGGGCTGGGAGACCTCCGGGATGCGGCAGCGTTCCGGGACCGGGTCGCGCCGACGGGGTATGGCGATTACGCTGGAGAACTGGCCCGCAGCGCCCAGGGCGAGCCGGATGTGCTGTTCCCTGGCCGGCCCCGGGCCCTGGCCCAGACCAGCGGCACGACGAGTTCCGGCGCCGCCGGCGAGCGCTTCATCCCCCAGGGAGCCGACCTCCTCGACCACCACGCCCGGGGCGGCCGGGCGGCTTTGGCGCGGCTCGCGGCGGCGGTGGGGCCGCGGTTGTTCGCCGGGCGGATGCTCATGCTCGGCGGCTCCACCAGCCTGACGGCGAATGCCCACGGGGTGCCGGTGGGGGATCTGTCGGGCATCGTGGTCGACCGCATCCCGTCCTGGCTCCAGGGCTTCTACGAGCCGGGCCGGGCCATCGCCCTGGAATCGGACTGGGAGCGCAAACTCGCGCGCATCGTCGAACGGCTCGCGCACCGGGATGTGCGGCTCGTCAGCGGCATCCCGAGCTGGATGCTGGTCCTGTTCGACCGCCTGTGCCGGGCCCGGGGGGTGGAGCGCCTGCGCGACGCCTGGCCGGACCTGGCGGGGTTGATCCACGGTGGCCACGCGGTGGCGCCGACCCTGCCGATGCTGCGGCACCACCTGGATCCCGCGACCCGCCTGGTCGAGGTCTATCCGGCGAGCGAGGGCTTCCTCGCGGTGGGCAGCCGGGCCTGGACCCCGGACGAGGACGGTCCGCCGCCCCTGGCCTGCCTGTGTGCGCATGGGATCTGGCTCGACTTCCTGCCCGAGGACGGCGGCCCCGCGGTGGGCGCCGACGGGCTCGAGGACGGTCGGCTGTACCGGATCCTGGTCACGACTCCCGGCGGACTGCTGCGCTACCAGATCGGTGATCTCGTGCGCGGCTGCGGGCCGGGGCTGCTCCGGGTCGCGGGCCGGGTGCGCTGCCGCATCTCGGTCTTCGGCGAGCATGTGGAAGGGGACCACCTGGACGCGGCCATCACCGCCGCCGGCCTCCGGGTCGCCCACTACCACGTGGCTCCGGTGCTGCCCACGCCGGCGGAGCCCCGGGGCCGCCACGAGTGGTGGATCGAGAGCCCCGACCCCATCGATCCCGTCGCGGTGGCCGCGGCCATCGACCGTCATCTCCGCGCGACGGTCCTCGACTACGACGCCCACCGGGCCGGCGACCAGCAGTTGCTGGCGCCGACGGTGGTGCCGGTGCCGCCGGGGACCTTCGCCGCCGCCCTCGCCGCCCAGGGCAAGCTCGGTGGCCAGCACAAGGTGCCCCAGGCCTGGGCCGACCGCACCGTCGCCGACCGTCTCGCCGCCGCGGCCACCCTCCCATGATCGATCTCCTCTTCTCCGCCCCGTCCGTCACCGAGGGCACAGCCGACCCCGTGGCGGCGCCGCCCTCCCCCCGGCCTCTGCTCACCATCGACCGCGCCAAGGGGCGCGGCCCGCTCCGATTCCTGTGCGTGCCCGGCCTGGTTCCGGACGGCCCCGAGACGTTCCTCCGCCAGCGCAAACTGCTCGCCAAGTTCGGACCGGCGGATGTGGTGACCTATCCGCCGGACCGCTTCGATCTGGACCGCGCCCTGGCGGAGATGGAGGCGTATCTGCGCGAGGACCCCAAGGTCCGCACCGTCCTGGTCGGGGTCAGCGTCGGTGGCGGCCTGTGCCTGGAGCTGCTCCGCCGGGCCCGGGAGGCCAAGCGACCGCTGCCCCTGCACGGGGTGGTGCTGATCAGCCCGCTCACCTGCACCGCGGACCTGTCGCCGATCCTCAGCAAGCTGCTGGCTCCCATCCTGACCGAGATGGACAAGGCCGAGGCGGGTCGGCCCGAGGTGGCGCTGGAGCGCGGCCGGTCTTTCTTCAAGGGGCTTGCCAGCCGCTCCGCGGGCACCGCCCGGGCGCAGCAGGGCTGGCGCAAGGTGGCGAGCCTGTTCACACCCGCGGGCCTGGCGGAGCTGGTCGATGGCCGCATCCGCAAGCGCATCGAGGCGACCCTGGACCGCATCACCCCCGCCGGCGCGGTGCAGCGGGTCGAGGCGTTGCGCCGGCTGCCCGGACTGGGTGTCTCGCGCACGCCCTACGTGGAGGTTCCGACCCTGCTCCTGTGGGGCGCCAAGGAGCGTCACACCCTGGACATGGACGGCCCGGGCACCCGTATCCTCTGCCGGCCCGACCTGGCGGTGAAGGTGTTCCCCAAGGCCGAGGTCCACTGGATCTACGACAAGGACGGCGAGGAGGTCCCGCACGCCTCGCTGCTCCGCCACGCCAAGGCGTTCAACCGCCCGCTCAAACGCTTCCTCAAGCGGATCGCATGATCCCGCGGTGCATCGCGGAGCAGGAGCGCTACCGCCACCGCCGCGCCGTGGTGGTCGAGGAACGCTGGGTCACCGTGGATGGCGAGGTGCTGCGCCCGGTGGTGCGCTTCCCGACCACCGTCGGCATCATCGCCTGTCCCGTTCCCGGCCGCATCCTGATGGTCCGCCAATGGCGCTATCCGGTGCGCCGCTTCACCGTCGAGATCCCCGCCGGCACGGTGGAGCCGGGCGAGGATCCCCTGGCGGCGGCGGTGCGCGAGCTGCGCGAGGAAACCGGCTGGGGCGCGACGGCGGTGCACGAAGTCCTGCGCTACACCCCGGAGCACGGCACCAGCGACGAGACGGTGATCCTGGTCGAGGCCACCGGCTTGCACCTGGCCCCGCTGCCGCCGGATCCCGGCGAGCAGTGCGAGGTGCTGGACCTGCCGGTGGCGGAGGCCCGGGCCCAGGCCATCGCCGGCGGACCCGACGCCCGCACCCTGCTCGCCCTGGCCCGGCTCGGCGCCGGCTGATCGACACAGGGTCTTCATCGGGCCTTCACCGGCACGGGTACACGGGCGCCATGCTCCACGCCCCACCCACCACCAAGCCCCTCCGCATCACCGGCGCCCGCGCCCTGGTCGACGGCGGTTGGAGCGAGGAGCCGGTGGCGATCGAGGACGGCTGCATCACCGCAGATCGCGGTGGCTTCGCCGAGTGGGATGCCCGGGGCCTGCTCCTGCTGCCGGGCATCGTGGACATCCACGGCGATGCCTTCGAACGGGCGGTGCAGCCCCGGCCCCGGGTGGAGTTCCCGTTCGATCTTGCCCTTGGGGAATGCGATGGCTGGCTGCTCGCGGCGGGGGTGACCACCTACCTCATGTCGGTCACCGATTCGGTGGAGCCGGGGTTGCGCTCCCGCTCCACCCTGCGCCGGCTGATGAGCGCCCTCGATGGCGCGGGCCGCCACCGTCTGCAGGCGGACTGGCACATCCACATCCGCCACGAGATGACCCTGGTCGACGGCCACGACGAACTCCTCGCGTGGATCCACGAGGGCCGCCCGGCGATGCTCTCGATCGCCGACCATCTCCCCCTGGATGCGGACGATGCCGAGGCGGGGCGTTACCACCGATCCGCGCTGCATCGCACCGGGATCGCCCCGGCGGAACTCGATGACCTGATCCGCACCGGCGTGGCGGACCGGGAGCATGGACGGGCCCAGGCGATGGAGCTGGCCGCCGCGGCCCGGGCCGCCGGCATTCCCCTGGCCAGCCACGACGACGACAGTCCCGCCCAGGCCGCCGCCAGCGCCGCCCGGGGCTGCACGGTGGCGGAGTTCCCCCTGGATGCGGCCACCGCCCGGTCCGCGCGCCGCCACGGCATGGGCGTGCTGGTCGGCGCCCCCAACCTGGTCCGCGGCCGATCCCATATCGGCGCCCTGGGAGCCGCCGACGCGGTGCGCATGGGCCTCGCCGACGCCCTGTGTTCCGACTACCATTTCGCCAGCCTCTTCGCGGCACCGTCGGTCCTTGCCGAGCAGGAGATCCTCCCCCTCGAACAGGCCTGGGAGCTGGTCAGCGCAGGTCCCGCCCGCCTCGCCGGCTTGCGGGACCGCGGTGCCATCCGGACGGGATTGCGCGCCGACCTGCTCCTCGTCGAACCCGGCCCCCAGCTCCGGCTGCGCGCCGTGATCGTCGCCGGCCGGGTGGTGGCATCGTTCGCGTGAGGGTTCCGCTCGGCATGTCGGGCAAGATCAGGTGATGGATGGGAGCAGCGGTGATCAGGGACCGCCGAGCATGGCTCGGCCCTGGTTTCATGAAGCCCTGCTCGCCTTGGTTTCTGTGGGGTCGGCGGGGTCGATGCCGAGCGATGCTCGGCGGTCCCTGAGAGCGGGGTAGACAGGGACCGCCGAGCATCGCTCGGCACCGGTCAGACCTACGGTGCGTAGCGCTCCGCGAACTCGGCCATGGGCAGGGCGAGGTCCGCGGCCCGGGCGACCAGGACGGCGCGATCCCAGTCCCACCAGCGGGTGGCGAGCATGCGCTCCGCCAGGGGCGGATCCGCCCGCCACTTGATGAAGCGGGCCGGCACGCCGCCGACGATGGCGTAGGGCGGTACGTCCTTGGTCACCACCGCGCCGGCGGCGAGCACCGCGCCGGTGCCGACGGTGACGCCGGGCAGGACGATGACCCCGTGGCCGATCCACACATCGTGGCCGATCACCACCCGGTCGGCGCCGCGGTCGGCGAAGAACGTCGCGTCATCCTCCCCGGCGAAGCCGTACTGGGCCCGGCGGTAGGTGGCGTGGTGCTGGGTCGCCCGCTCCATCGGATGGTTGCCGGGACCGATCCGGGTCGCGGCGGCGATGGAGCAGAAGCGGCCGACCACGGTGTTCGCCAGGTCCGCGCCGTGGGCGGCGTAACTGTAGTCGCCCAGGTCGCAGTCCGCCATCCGGCAGCCGTCCATCAACTCAGTCCACGTCCCGAGCCGGCTGCGCACCACGCGGACACCGGTGCGCAGGCAGGGCAGCTCCGACAGGGCATCATCGCGCCAACGCCCGGTGCCGGCGACGGTGTCGATCAACTCCATGCGATCCGCTCCCCGTCGTGGCCCACCGCGCACCACGGGGGCAGCACGGTCCCCTCGTCGAGATGGCATTGCAGGTGGTGGCCGATGTGGACCAGCCGCCCGGCGGTGCAGCGGATCGCCGTCAGGGCCGCCACCGCCCGGGGCAGGTCGTTGTGGCGTTTCTCCTCGGCCCGGGGGTCGTCGGGCGGGAACGAGCAGTCGATGGCCCCGAGATCCGGGCGCAGGGCGGCGAGGAACGCGGTGGTCCGCTCCGGCAGGCCGAGGGTGTCGGTGAGCCAGGCGATCCGCCGGGGGCCCTCCACCAGCCAACCGACCGCGGGGATGGTGTGGTGCAGGGGCACCGGCGTGGCGGTCCAGCCGTTCGCCAGGGCTATGGACACGAAGGGTTCCACCACCCGGATGCGCAGGCCGGGCACCCGGTCCTCGACCGCGATCCGGCGGTCCGGATCCTCGGGCCCCCACACCGGCCGGCCGGCGGCGACGGCGGCGATCTCCGCCACATGGTCCGGGTGGTAGTGGGTCAGGAGCAGCGCGTCGGGCCGGTCGGGGCCCACCAGCCCCGCGTCCACCTGGACACTGAACCGGTGGTCCGCGATCCACGCGCAGGTGTGGCGGCGGGACGGCCCGGTGCCGGTCCGGGCCCGGTCGCAGGCGCCGCAGATGCAGCCGGCGGCGGGGATGCCGCTGGTGGTGCCGGTGCCGAGCAGGGTCAGACGCATGCGGGCCGGTCCACGGTGTCGAGGACCTTGCGCCCAGCGACCAGCACCGCCTGGACCGTGGGCCGTTGGGCATCCACGAGCAACAGATCCGCCCGTTGGCCGAGGGCGATCGCGCCACGGTCGCGCAGCCCCGCCGCCCGGGCCGGCATCAAGCTCACCAGCCGCACCGCATCCGGCAGACTGAGGGGGGACACCTCCGGGAGCATGAGCGCCGCCGCCAGGAGCGAGGGCGGATGGTAGTCCGCGCACAGCCCGGTGCAGGCGCCGGCGAGGATCACATCCAGGGCCCGGACATTGCCACCGCTGCTCCGGCCGCGCACCACGTTCGGTGCCCCGAACAGGGTGACCATGCCCGCGTCCACCGCCGCCTGGGCGGCGGCGAGACCGATCGGGAACTCGCTGATCGTCACCCCCAGCCGCTGCATGGCGGCGACCTTTTCCGGGGTGTCGTCGTCGTGGCTGGCCAGGGCCACGCCGTGCTCCCGGGCCAGGGCGGCGAGGCGGTCCATGCGCGCGGCGCCCTCGTCCCGGGCGGCGACCTTGGATTCGCCGATGCGGATCGATTCCGCTTCGCTGGTGTGGTAGGTGCGGGTCATGTACGCGACATAGGCGCCCATGTCCGCGAACTGGCCCTGACCCGGGCTGTGGTCCATGAACGACACGAGTTCGGTCTGGCCGTCGGCGATCAGCTCCGCCACCGGGGCTTCGCCGCCGGCGTCGGTGATCTCGTAGCGGGCGTGGACCCGGTGCTCGACCAGGCCGGAGAACCCGCGCACCGTGCGCACCACCTCGGCGGCGACCCGGCAGTCCCGCACGCCCCATTCGCCGCCGGCGAAGGAGATCGCGTGGTACACGGTGGTGATGCCGGCGTGCAGGTTGCGGCGGTCGGAATTCGCCAGGGCGAAGCCGTGGTCGAAGGCGACCCGGGGCCGCGGCTCAACCTCTTTTTCAAGGGCGTCGCAATGCAGATCGACCAGCCCGGGCAGGCAGCGGGCGCCGCCACCGTCGAGCTCCTGGTCGATGTCCGGGGCCACCGGGCAGATGGAGCGGATGATGCCGTCCTCGATCAGCAGGGAGCCATCATGGACAACCGCATCCGGCAGGACGAGGTCCACATGGGAGATCAGGCGGCGCATGGGGCCTCCGGGCGGCGCAGGGTGACGACCTCGTCCGCCAGGGCGGCGACCAGGTCCGGATCATGGAAGATGGCGAGGATGCCCACGCCGTCGGCCTTGGCGGCGCGGATCGCCGCCACCACCAGCTCGGCGCTGCGCCGGTCCAGGCTCGCGGTGGGTTCGTCGAGCATGAGCAGCCGCGGCCGGTGGACGAGTCCGCGGGCGAGGTTCACCCGCTGCCGCTCGCCGCCGCTGAAGGTCGCCGGTGGGATCCCCCACAGCCGCTCCGGCAGGTCCAGTTCCCGCAGACGTTCCTCCGCCGCCGCCCGGGCCGCGGCGCGGCCGGCGCCGATAGCGACCAGGGGCTCCGCCACCACATCCACCGCCGGCTGGCGCGGCAGGCAGTGCAGGAACTGGGTCACATAGGCGATGTCCCGGGCCCGGATCCGCAGGGCGGTGGGCTCGTCGCAGGCCGCCAGATCCATCGCCCCGTCCGCGGCGGCGAAGCGGATCGTCCCACGCTGCGGCAGATAGGTCCGGTACACGCACTTGAGCACCGAACTCTTGCCGGCCCCGCTCGGTCCGACCAGGGCGGTCAACCGCCCCGCCCGCACCGTGAACGACGCCCCAGCCACGCTCGGGATCATGGTCCCGGTGTGGTGGAGGGTGAAGGATTTGTGCAGGTCGGTGACGGTGAGGATGGGATCGTTCATAGGGCGCTCATCACCAGCTGCTGGGTGTACGCATGCTGGGGATCCTCGAGGATCTGGTCGGTCAGGCCGCTCTCGACGACCCGGCCGTGGCGCAGGACCAGGGTGCGGCCGGCGAGCAGGCGGACCACGCCGAGGTCGTGGGTGACCACGATCATCGCCACCCCGAGCTCCCGCTGGATCTCGAGGATCAGGTCGAGGATCCGGGCCTGGACCGAGAGGTCGAGGCCGGTGGTGACCTCGTCGAGGAAGAGCAGTTCCGGCTGGGGCGCCAGGGCGCGGGCGATCTGCAGCCGCTGCTGCATGCCGCCGCTGAAGCGGCCGGGCTGGTCGTCGATGCGACCCGCGGGGATCTCGGTCCGGGTGAGCAGCGCCAGGGCCCGTTCGCGGATCGCGGCGAAGCGCCGCTCGCCGGAGCACAGCAGCCGCTCGGCGATGTTCCCGCCGGCGCTGACCCGGTAGTTGAGCCCCAGGTGGGGGTTCTGGTGGACCATGCCGAAGCGGCCGTCGCGCAGCCGGCGGGCCACCGCTTCGTCCACCGTCGCCAGATCGTGGAGGGCGCCGTCCCGGTCGCGGAACACCGCGCTGCCGGCGGTGGGCCGGTCGTCCAGGTGGAGCAGCTTCACCACCGAGCTCTTGCCGCTGCCGCTCTCGCCCATCAGACCGAGGATCTCCCCCGGCCACAGGTCGAACGACACCCCGGACACCGCCACCACCGATCCGCACACCGGGCAGATGTTGGTGCCATGGTGGTCGCCAGTCAGTTCCCGGCAGCGCGGGCAGCCGGGGCCGTGGATGCGGGTGAGGTCGCGCACGCGCAGGACGGGATCGCTCATGCCATCGCCTCCATCCGCTCGTCGCAGCGGTCCTGGTCGTTGCACTGCCAGCGCCGGGTGCCGTCGGGCAGGGGGATCTCGTCGAGAAAGGTGTCGCCGGCGCCGCAGCGGGCGCAGCGGTGGCGGCCGCCGTCCGCGGCGGCGAAGCGCTCGACCTCGAACGGCACGTCGTCGAAGGCCAGGGGCACCACGTCGGTGTGGGGCGGCACCGCGTACAGCTTCTTCTCGCGTCCGGCGGCGAACAGGTGGGGCACCGGGCTGCGGTGCAGCTTGGGCAGGTCCCAGCGGGGGATCGGCGAGGGATCGATGATGTAGCGGCCGTGGACCCGGGCCGGGTAGCGGTTCGACAGGGCGACCTCGCGGTAGCGCACGACGTCTTCATAGAGCTTCACCCAGAGTCGGGCGTAGTCCCCGTGGGCGTGCATGCGCCGGCGCTCCGCCTCGCTCGGCTCGACGATCTGAAGGGGGTCCGGGTAGGGGACCTGGTAGACCATGACCTGGCCCGGGACCAGGGACCGTTCCGGCGTGCGGTGGCGGGTCTGGATCAGGGTCGCTTCGGCAGTCCGGGTGGTGGTCGCCATCCCCGGGCAGGCGTTGCCGATGAACCTGCGCAGGGCCACCGCATTCACCGAATCGTCGGCACCCTGGTCGATGACCTTCAATTGGTCGCCGGGCACCGCGATGGCGAGGGTCACCTGCATGCCACCGGTACCGAAGCCCCGGGCCACCGGCATTTCCCGGCTCGCGTAGGGCACCTGGTAGCCGGGGATCGCCAGGGCCTTGAGCAGCCCGCGGCGGATCTCGCGCACGGCGACCGCATCGAGGAATCCGAAATCGTCGTCGTTGGTCATGGCATCCCTTCGAGGCTTACAGGAGGGCGGGAGGACACGGAGGGCCGCGGAGGAGTGGAGGCAGGATCCCTCCGCGGCCCTCCGCGGTCTCCCGCCCTCCTGTGGCCGGCCGCAGGCCATCGAGGCGAGGGCTGACGTTCATCATGCGTTGCTGTCATGATGCAGAGGAGGCGGGAATGGATTCGAGGCTTACAGGAGGGCGGGAGGCCGCAGGCCATCGCATGCCTCATGGCGCGGCCTGCATCTTCGCCCGGCTGGTGCGCAGATTTTCCAGGTCGCTCTGGAAGGTCACATAGTGGGGCAACTTGTAGTGGCTGCAGAAGCCCATGGCTTCGATGCCGTCGATGTGGCAGACCACGAACTCCGCATCCTCTGCGGGGTGGCGGGCGCCGCGCTGCTCGCCGCTGACCATGGCGCGGTCGCACATGGCCATGGCGATGGCCTTGGTCTCCTGGTGGCCGAAGCAGGCGCCGTAGCCGAGGGACAGCCGCGGCGGCCCGTCGCTGCCCTGGTGGGCCTCGTGGGTGGCGATGATCTCGCATTCGGTGATCAGCACCTCGCCGGCCTCGACGGGCTCGCCGGTGAGGGGATGGGGCAGCCGCACCGGCAGCCAGCCGACCCGCAGTTCCGCCACCGTCGGGTGCAGGTAGCCGTAGCCGCGCATGGTCGAATAGGCGATGGCGAGCAGCCCGCCGGTCTCGCCCCGGGCCATGTGGGCCAGCCGGGCCGGGCGCGGGATCGGGAAGGCCAGGGTCGAGCGGGTGATGTCCACCGCCTCGGTCCCGGCGGGCTGGTCGTCGAGCAGGCCCTCGGCCCGGAGCAGGTCGAGGACCTTCGGGAAGGTCGCGGGCACCGCGTCGTCGGGCAGGTCCTTGAACCAGTCCTTCACCACCGACTTGAAGGCCTCGGGGGACTCATCGATCAGCTCGCGGCGGAACAACCGTTGGAGGTAGTCGGTGGACGGCCCGAGCACCTGGCCGCCGGGGATCTCCTTGAACGCCGACGAGATCCGACGCACCACCCGGAGATCATCGCCCCGGTGGGCCGCGGTCTCGCCGAGCCGCGGCAGGTGGCTGCGGTGGGCGCGGAGGATGAACGAGGCTTCGAGCGGATCGCCGAAGGCCTGTTTCACCGCCAGGGCCGCGAGCTGGGGATCGTGCAGGCCGCCCTCGGCCATGACCCGGTCCACGAGCAGCCGGAGCTGGTCGCGGATCTGGTCGACCCCAAGCGGATCCGCGGCGCCGGCGGTGCGCAGCAGCTCCAGGGTGCGGATGGCCTCGGTGATGGCGGCTTCGCCGCCGCGGACCGCGACATAGCCCATGTCAGGCCTCCACCGCGGTGGTCCGCGGGATGCAGGTGACGCGCCCGGCGTCCACCAGGATGTAATCGACGCCGAGGGGATGGGCGCACCAGCCGGCGCGGGCGGTGATCCAGGCCGGATCCAGGCCCCGGGGCGCCATCGTCGCGCTTCCATCGATGCCGGGCCCGCGCAAGTGCAGCGGCGCGCCGCCGTCGAGATAGTCCACCGCCAGCACCACCGTCGCCCCGCGCTCCGGCTGGAGCAGGGTGCCGCGGTCCGGCGCCAGGTCCCCGGGGACCCGGGCGCCCCGTGCGAGGATGAAGCGCGCCACCCCGGCGTCGGCCCGGCCGGCGCCGAGCCGCGAGGCGTCCAGCTCCGACAGCAGGCCGTCGCGGTCGTGCAGGGTGGTGTGGGCATCCACCAGGCAGGCGAGCACCGCGAGCAGGGCGCTGCCGCCGGCCCAGGGGGACAGATCATGCCGCGAGCCGGGCCGGGCCATGGCGTCGAGCAGGTGGCGGAAGACCTCGCGCTGGCCGGCGGCCCGCCACGGGTGGTCGAGGGTGATCATCCGGCGTCCTCCTGGCCCAGTTCGGCGAACGACACCCGGGTCCGCTCGCGGATGGCGGCACGCATCCGGGCCAGGTCCCGGCGGGCGGCCCGGCCGCGCTCGCGCAGGGCCTCCACCTCGTGGGCGCCGGGCCAGCCGGCCCGGGCCACCGCATCGCACACCGCCAGGGCCCCGGCCCACTCGGCGTCGCCGTGGAGCAGCACCGCGCCGCCGCGGCAGGCGCCCAGGACCGGATCGCGCAGCTCCACCGCCGCCTGGGCCGCGGGGACCTCGCCGACGAAGAAGCGGTCGTCCCGCACCGGCTCCGCCAGGCGGAGCAGCCACAGTCCCTCCGCCGGCACGGTGACCGGTTCGACCCGGCGCCCCGCGGCGACGAGTGCCGCCACGGCCAGGGCCTCGGCCCGGGGGGCGGCGGCGAGATCGGGATTCAGCTCGGGATCCATCACGACTCCAGGTGCAGGTCGAGGCGGTCGGCGCGGGCCCGGGTCACCGCCCATTCCCACGGGCGGCCCTGGGCATCGCCGCTCAGGGTGCGGATGCGCAGCACCGGCAGCCGCGGCGCGAGGCGCAGGCTGCGGGCATCGTCGGGCCCGGCGGGCACCGCCGAGATCCAGGTCGACAGCCGGCGCAGGCGCAGGCCGTAGCCGTGCAGGCAGTCGTGGACCGAGCCGCCCTCGAAACGCTGGTCCAGATCCGGCAGCGGCTCCGCCGGCAGGTGGTGGACGATGGTGCTGATCGGCGTCGAGCCGGTCAGGCGCAGGGTGGCGATGCGCCACACCGGCGCCCCCGCCGCCAGCCGCAGCCGCCGGGCGGTGTCCGCATCCGCGGCGGTGCGCTGCACGCCGAGCAGCCGGCTCGCCGGGGCCAGCCCGAGATCCCGCAGGTTGAGGGTGAAGCGGGTGTGATCGCCGATGCGGTACGGGATCGGCGGCGGCGCCACCACGGTGCCCACGCCCCGTCGGCGTTCGACCAGTCCTTCGGCGGCGAGGCGGTCCACCGCCTGGCGCAGCCGGTGGCGGGTCACCCCGAGCCGTTCCGCCCACTCCGCCTCGGCCGGCAGTCGCTCGCCCGGGGCCAGGGGCGTGAGCTCCCGGCGCATGGCCTCCACCAGTTCGACATCCTCGGGCATGCCGTCGAGGCTAGCGGGACCGATGCGGATCCGTCGTGAATTCCCAGCCAGTGGACGATGAAGATGGCGTGAAGCCTTGCATCCGCCCAGGTCGCGCGCACGACCCGTAGGCATGGCCATGGATCGCAGCACGGTGGCGCTCGCCCTGCGCCTGGGCACCGGCCAGACGATCCTGTGGGGATCCACCTACTACCTGCCGGCGATCCTGGCGGCGCCCATCGCCGCCTCCTGCGGGGTGGAACCGCTGCATGTGCACCTGGCGTTCTCCGGTGCGCTGGTGGTCTCCGCGGCGGTCGGACCGGCGGCGGGGGCGTGGATCGACCGCTCCGGCGGCGGGCCGGCCCTGGTCGCGGCGAGCGGGCTCGCGGCCCTGGGGCTCGCCCTCCTTGCCGGCGCCGACGGCCCGGTGCGGCTGACCGTGGCCTGGGTGGTCCTCGGGCTCGCCATGGGCAGCGGCCTGTACGATGCGGCCTTCGCCGCCGCGGTGAGGCTGCGCGGACCCGGGGCCCGCGCAGTGATCACCGGCATCACCCTGGTGGCGGGCTTCGCCAGCACCGTGGCTTGGCCGCTGACCGCGTGGTGGGCCGCCATGTGGGACTGGTCTGGGGCGTGCTGGGCGTGGATCGCCGTCCATCTGCTGGTGGCGGTGCCGTTGCATCTCGGACTGCCGAAGCCCGGTCCCCGGGTCGTCGTGGATCCCGACGCTCCGACGGATCCGCTGCCGCCGCCGCCCCGGGCCGCCGCGGCCCTGCTCGCCACCGTATTCGCCGCCACCTGGTTCATCACCACCGCCATGGCGGCGCACCTGCCGGCGCTGCTCGCCGCCGGCGGCGTGGCCCCGGCCCTGGCGGTGGCCTGCGCCGCCCTGGTCGGTCCGAGCCAGGTGGCGGCGCGGATCGGCGAGGCCGCCCTGCTCCGCCGCTGCCATCCGCTCACCGCCGCTCGCTGGGCCGCCTGGGGGCATCCCGCGGGCGCGGCGGCCTTCGCCGTCGCCGGCTGGCCGGCGGCGTTCGCGATCCTGCACGGCGCCGGCAATGGCATCATGACCATCGCCAAGGGCACCCTGCCCCTGGCGGTTTTTGGTCCCGCCGGTTACGGCGCCCGCCAGGGCTGGCTGATGGTCCCCGCCCGCCTCGCCCAGGCCGCCGCCCCGGTCGCCTTCGCCGCCGCCCTGGCCGCCTGGGGCCTCGGTGCCCTGTGGCTCACCGCCGCGTCCGCGGCGGTGTCGGTGGTGGCGCTGGCGGTGGTGGCGCGGGGGATCCGGGAGCGGTCGGTGCCGTGACGGACCCGGAGCGCACCGCTCCGCGGTGCGCTCCGGGTGTGTACCATAGGCGACTTGGTATCGAACCCGGAGCGAACAGTTCAGGGTGATGGCATGGGGCACGGAGCGCACCGCTCCGCGGTGCAAGTATCCGACGTGAGATGTTTCATCGTGTCCGCGCACCACGGCGTGGTGCGCTCCGTGTGTCGCTTTCCCGCCCGACGGCTCAGAGCTCGACGCGGAAACTCACCCCGTGGCGTTGGAAGCCGATCGCCTCGTAGAAGGCGTGGGCGCCGGTGCGGGCCTCGTTCGAGGAGAGGGCGAGCTTGTAGCAGCGGGCCTGGCGGCAGAGGCCCATGGCGTGCTGCATCATCGCCGCGCCGACGCCCTTGCCCTGGCAGGCGGGATCGACGGCGACCGCTTCGACGATGCCTTCGCCGGCACCGCCGTGGACCAGGGTGGGGAAGACCATGAGGCTGTAGGTGCCGACCACGGCGTCGCCGTCCACCGCCACCCACACCGAGGCGCCGCGGAAGGCCATGAGCCGGCGGAACAGCACCGCGAGCTCTTCGGGGTCCGGGGCGGCGCGGCCGTCCGGCTCCAGGATGCCGAGCAGGCGGGCCATCTCGGGGAAATCCCCCTCCTCGGCGTGGCGGATGCGGATCGTGGTGTCGGTCATGGGGGGAGCATCAGGGGCTCCTGTGAATCGTGGATGAAGATCCCATGTGCGGTCGGCGTGGATCCGGTTGCGAACCTTCCCTGGACATCCACGGAATCTTCATCCAGTCGTCACACCCGAGGGTCACTGTCGGGGCATGCAGGCCACCGTCCCCGCCATCCCGGAATCCACCAGCACCAACGAGCGCACCCGGGCGGGGCGTCCCGTCCCGCAGGTGCGGGGGCGGGCGGCACGTACGACGGTCCACACCGAGCATCGGTTGCAGCCGAGCGACATCACCGTGGAGCGAGTCAGCCGGACCTTCCGGGGCATGAATGGCCACCGGCGCGCCCTGAAGGATGTCCACCTGCGCATCGCCCCGGGGGAGATGGTCGCGTTGATCGGACCGAGCGGATCGGGGAAATCGACCCTGCTCCGGACACTGGCCGGTCTGCTCGTGGCCGATGCCGGCAGCGGACCGATCATGGTTGGAGGTCGGACCGTGCAGCGGGACGGCCGCCTTGCCCCGGATGTCCGCGCGACGCGCGCGGGCGTCGGGATGGTCTTCCAGCAGTTCAATCTGACCGACCGCCTGCCGGTGATCGTCAATGTGATGGTCGGCATGATCAGCCGGATCCCCTCCTGGCGGGTGGCCCTGGGCCTGTTCACGGACGAGGAGCGCATGGTCGCGCTGCATGCGCTGGCACGGGTCGGGATCCTCGACCAGGCCTGGCAGCGGAGCGGCACGCTCTCCGGAGGCCAGCAGCAGCGCGCTGCCATCGCCCGGGCCCTGGTCCAGCGTCCAGGGGTGATCCTTGGGGACGAGCCGATCGCGAGCCTTGATCCGGCCAGTTGCCGCCTGGTCATGGAGGCGTTCGCCCGGATCAACCGCCAGGATGGCGCCACGGTGGTCATCTCCCTGCACCAGATCGACGGGGCCGTGCGGTTCTGTTCGCGGATCGTCGCCCTGCGCGACGGATCGGTGGTCTACGACGGCCCCGCATCCGGCCTGTGCCCGGACACCCTCCGCTCCATCTACGGCGAGGAGTTCCACGCCGCCGGCGGTGACGATGCGCTTGGCGACCTGTGCCGGCCATCCGCCGCGGAACAGCCGTCCCGGCGCATGCCGGTGCCCGCCTGATCCATCCTCATCCCGTCTCGCCCCCTCTTCCCTAGGAGCCCCCATGACCAACCCCTTCCGTGCCACCATCCTGGCCCTCACCCTCGCCGCGGCGCCCGCCGCTGCCGAGGACATGCCCACCAAGCTCGTCTTCGGGATCATCAGCACCGAGTCCACCGTCGCTCTCAAGCCGAGCTGGGAGCCCTTCATCGCCGACCTGTCCGCCGCGATCGGCATGCCGGTGGAGGCATTCTTTGCCTCGGAGTACGCCGGGGTGATCGAAGGCATGCGCTTCAAGAAGGTCGATATCGCCTGGCACGGCAACAAGAGCGCCATCGGTGCCGTGGACCGCGCCGGCGGCGAGGTGTTCTGCAAGGTGCTCAACATGGAAGGCCAGGAAGGTTACTACTCCTATGTGGTCACTCACACCGAGAGCCAGCTGACCTCGATCGAGGATGTGCTGGCCAAGGGCCCTGGGATCACCTTCAGCATGGGCGATCCCAACAGCACCTCGGGGACGCTGGTCCCCGGCTACTATATCTTCGCCCAGCGCGGGATCGACCCCAAGAAGCACTTCAAGCGCCTGACCAATGCCAAGCACGAGGCCAACGCCCTGGCAGTGGTCAACAAGCAGGTCGATGCCGCGACGCTTGCCAGCGACGTCCATGAGCGCATGCAGAGCACCGCTCCGGACAAGGTGGCCCAGCTGCGCATCGTCTGGAAATCGCCGTTGATCCCCAGCGACCCGATGGTCTACCGCACCGATCTGCCCGCCGATCTCAAGACGAAGATCCGCGACTTCTTCATCACCTACGGCAAGACGGAGGCCGAGCGGGCCAAGCTCTCCACCCGCAAGTGGTCGGGCTTCCGGGCGTCGGACAACAGCCAGCTCATCCCGATCCGTGAACTGGAGTTCGCCAAGAAGAAGCTCGAGATCGCCGCGGACGAGAAGCTCTCGGCCGCCGAGAAGCAGGCCAAGACTGCCGAGATCGACCAGCAGCTCGCGGCCCTGAAGGTCCAGGCCGCCAAGTGATGACATGCCATCCCGGGTCGGGCGGTCACGCCCGCCCCGGGGTGGGGAGCACCCCATGAACGACCTGTCCGTGCCTGCGCCTGGAACTTCTCCGGATCCCTTGCGGGAACGTCTCGATCCCCCTGGGGCACGCTGGCGCGGATGGGTCCGATGGCTCGGCCTGTTCGCCTTCGCCGGTGTCATGGCCTGGGCGTGGCAGGGGGCTGAGATGCGGCCCTACGACCTGGTCGCCAACAGCGGCAACATCGCCACCATGGGATCGGATTTCTTCCCCCCGGATTTCCACGACTGGCGGAACTACGCCGAGGAGATGGTGGTCACCGTGCACATCGCGCTGTGGGGGACCTTCCTCGCAGTGGTCGCCTCGGTGCCGCTCGGCCTCCTGTCGTCCGCCAATCTGACCCCGTGGTGGGTGCATCATCCGATCCGCCGCCTCATGGACTCCGCCCGTGCCATCAACGAACTGATCTTCGCGCTTCTGTTCATCGTCGCGGTCGGTCTTGGACCGTTCGCCGGGGTGCTCGCCCTGTTCGTCCACACCACCGGCATCCTCGCCAAGTTGTTCAGCGAGGTGGTCGAATCCATCGATCCGCGGCCGGTCGAGGGCGTCCGGGCAGCAGGGTCGTCGAAGCTCGGCGAGGTCGTGTTCGGCGTGATCCCCCAGGTGTTGCCCATGTGGGTGAGCTACGCCCTGTACCGCTTCGAATCCAATGTCAGATCGGCGACCGTCATCGGCATCGTCGGCGCCGGGGGCATCGGCATGGTGCTGCATGACCTGATGGCCTCGTTCCATTACGGCATGGCCTGCGCCGTCCTTATCATCATCGTGATCACGGTGGTGATCATCGACATCATCTCGGCCCAGATCCGCCGTCTCCTGGTCTGATCATCCGCATTCACGGGATCTTCATCGATCCCTGCGATGGTCCTCATGCCCCGGGCCAGGGTGCGCCGGTCCAGGCAGAAACCGTGTCCAGCACCCGTCACGACCCCCACGCCACCATCGACCTCTCCGAGGGCACCCGTACCACGGGCGGCCATTCCGGGGACTCCTCGGCCATCCGCATCGGACCCGCCGAGGTTCGCACCACCCGGCTGCCCTACGACCTGGTCGAGGAGCTCGGGCGCGGCGGGATGGGCACCGTCATGAAGGCGCTGGACACCGCCCTGTGCCGCGAGGTGGCGGTGAAGCTGCTCACCCGCATGGGCGACGAGCGCCGCCATGCCCGCTTCCTGGCCGAGGCCCAGATCACCGGCCAGCTTGAACACCCCGGAATCGTCCCGGTCCACGGGTTCGGCACCGCCGCCGACGGGCGGCCCTGGTTCGCCATGAAGCTGGTCCGGGGCCGCACCCTGGGCGAGATCATCGCCGCCCGCCCGGTGGACCCCGGTACCCACCGTGCGTGGTCCCTGCGCCGGCTGCTGACGATCCTGGTCCAGGCGTCCCAGGCGGTGGCCTTCGCCCACAGCCGGGGGGTCGTGCACCGCGACATCAAGCCGGCCAACATCATGCTTGGAGACTTCGGCGAAGTGCTGGTCATGGACTGGGGTCTGGCGCGCATGCAGGGCGCCGGTCCCGAGGGCGCCGCCGCCGCCGGGCTGGATGCCGCCCCCGAGGTCAGCGTCGACGGCACCGTCTGCGGGACGCCGTGCTACATGCCCCCGGAGCAGGCCCGGGGCGAGCGCGACCGGGTCGGGCCCGCGAGCGATGTCTTCGCCCTCGGGGCGACCCTGTGCGAGATCCTGTCCGGTCGGCCGCCCCTGACCGGGGCGACCGCGTCGTCGGTGGTGCGCCGGGCGGCCCGGGGCGAGGCCGTGGGACCAACCGTGGACTGGCAGGATCGGCCGGTGCCGGCGGCCCTGGTCTCGATCTGCCGCCGGGCCCTGGCCGCGGAGCCCGGGGACCGATACCCGGGGGCCCTGGCGTTCGCGGCGGATCTTCAGGCATTCCTCGACGACCGTGGGGTCGAGGCGCATGACGGTGGCTGGTGGGACGACATCGCGAGGGCGATCCGCCGGCATCGCTCGGCGGCGGCGGTGGCGGGTGTCGCCGGCCTGCTCCTGGCCATCAGTCTGGCGTTCGGCTATCTGGCGGAGCGTCGAGCCCGGTCGGCGGCGGAATCCGAGCGGGTACGGGCCGAGGCGGCGCTGGCCGACGCGGAGCGCCGGCGGGCGGATGCGGAGCAGGGCCGGCGCCGGGAGCGCATGCTGGTCCAGGGCGCCCGCTCCCAGGCCTGGCAGGTGGAGCGTGGCCGGGCCGCCGCCGCGATGGCCCAGGCCGCCGCCGGGCTGGAGGCGGACCGCTCGGACCGTGCCCGGGCCGCCCTCGACGCCGTTCCCGGCGAGGCCCGGGACTGGACCTGGCGGCATCTCGACGCCCGGCTCGCCGGGGTCATGCCTCGCCGGATCGCCGCCGGTGCCGGCAGCCTGGTCCCCGCCACCGAGGGGGTGCTCCTGGTCGAGGACGATGGCGGGGTCCGGCTGGTGGGGCTGCGCGGGGATACCCGGGCGGCAGCCCTGCCCCGGGCGGTGCGGGCGGTGGCCGGCGAGGGTTCCGGTCGGCAGTTCGCGGTCCTGCTCGATGGGGGCGGGCTGGCCCTCGGTGAGACCGCAGCGGGGCGCATCGCCGGCTTACGGCCATCATCGGCGGAGCGGATCGCCCTTGGGGCCGACGGGGTGGCGGCGGTGGCCGGGCCGCTCCTGCGGTGGAGGGAGACCGACCACTCCCTGCCGGGCCGGGCCACCGCGGTGGCCGCCGGCACCGGCTGGGCGGCGGCGGCGGTCGGGGCCCAGGTGGTGGTGGCACGGCCGGAGCGGCCCCTGGCGTTGCTGGCCCTCGCCGCCACCGCGTCACGGCTCGCCGCCAGCCCGGATGGCGGGATGCTCGCGGCGGCCCATGGCCGTCGCCTGCGCATCTGGGACCTGCCGGAGGGGACCATCCATGCGGACCTGGAGGTCGAGCAGCCGGTGACGGCGGTGGCCTTCTCCCGGGACCTGGGCGTGGTTGCGGTGGGCCAGGAGGACGGCGAGGTGGTGCTCCTCGATATCGATCTCGGACTGCCCGTGCTGCGCCTGCCGGTGGGCGGTGGGGCGGTGGTCGGCATCGCCTGGAGCGCCGACGGGCGGGTGCTCGCAGCCCGGCCGGTGGTCGGGCCCCTGGTGGTGTGGACCGACCAGGGACCGTGAGCTTGCTCAGCGCGCGTCCGCGGCGACGAAGCGGAAACCAAGGTAGGGCAGGTGGGCCCGGCCCATCAGGCCGAAGCGCCGGGCTGCCCGGGCGTCGGCGCGCTCGGTGCTCCAGGCGCCGCCCCGGGCGACCCGCTGTGCGCCGCTCGAGATGCGCCGGTCGACCACCGGCCGGGACGGATACGGGGCGAAGGCATCCACCGTCCACTCCATCACATTCCCGTGCAGGTCATGCAGGCCCCAGGCATTGGCCGGCAGGATCGCCACCGGTCGGGTGCGCTCGGCGTTCGCCGCATCCCACATCCGCTCGACCGCGAAAGGACCCTCGGTCCCGGCCCGGCAGGCGATCTCCCATTCCACTTCGGTGGGGAGCCGTGCACCCAGGCCCGGCACCAGGGCCTCAAGGCGCTGGCAGAAGGCCATCGCATCGTCCCAGGTCACATTCTCGACCGGCAGGTCGTCACCGGGGAACTGGCTCGGGTTGCTGCCGGTGACGGTGCGGTAGAGGGCCTGGTCGACTTCGCGGTCGAGCATCCACACCGGGGCGGACAGGGCGGCCTCAAACGGCGTTTCGTTGGCTTGCCGTCCTGGCTCGTCGGCCGGGGATCCGATGCGCATCGGAGCGGCGGCGATGCGGCGAAGGCGCACGGTGCGATCCACCATCCGCAGATCCGCCCAGGGTCCGTGGGCGTCCTCACCGGCGGCGGTTGCCCAGGCTGGACCCGCCGGTCGGGCCGAAGGCACGGAGGCCGCGGCCGCAGGGGGTGGCGCCGGAGTGGATGGAGGCGGCGTCACCGGGTCGGCGCCACCGGAACCCAGGGCGAAGACGGTTGCGACGGTCCCGACGACCACCAGGCCGCCGGCGATCAGGGGCCAGCGCGGTCCGCGTCGGACCACCGGCACGACGGTCGAGGCCGCTCCCACCACGGACTGGCGGCGCTGGTGCTCGATGGTCGTCATGCCCGGGGCCCTGGCTCCGCCGCCGGCGGGCCGGGCGTGCAGGGGGGAGAACCCGTGGGCCAGCCGCTCAAGATCCTCGCGCAGCTGCGCCGCGCCCGGGTAGCGGTCGTCCGCGTGCCGCGCCAGGGCCCGCCGCAGCACCGCCGCCATGCCGGGCGCGAGACCGGCGACCAGGGATTCCGGGAGCGGTGACCGGGCCCAGGCGTCGAGGTCCGCCCGCGACCGGACCGTCACCGGCCAGGCCCCGGTCACCAGGCGCAGGAGGATCACCCCGACCCCGTGAAGATCACTGCGGGTATCGCCGGTCTCGCCGAGGATCTGCTCCGGGGCGCGCGTGGTGGCGGCCGAGGGATCGCCGCCGTCGGCGAACACGCCCAGGTCCGCGAGCACCGCCTGCTGCCCATCGCACCACACGGCCGTCGGTCCGATTCCTCGGTGGGCGATGCCGGCCGCATGCAGCACCTCCAGGGCCCGGCACAGGTCCAGGCACCAGCCGAGCCCGTCCGCCGTCGCCGGCGCCGATGCCGACAGCAGCCGGTCCAGGCGTTCCCCGTCCGGGCGGCCCTGCACCGTCCAGCAGGCATCTTCGTGTACGCCGGAGCCGAGGAGCGGCACGAGGTTGGGAGATGGGGAAAGGGCCGCCGCCGCCGTCAAGGCGGAGGACATGGCATCCACGGCCGGAATGCGTGGCCGCAGGGTGACGAGCACCGGGCGGCCGCCCAGGCGGGCGCCGTAGCGGATCGCCTCGCCGTCGCGGCCCAGCTCGCTCCAGTCGGCAAGGCCGGGAAGATCGATGGCGGCGAGGACGGGACCGGGACGCATGGATGCGAGCCTCCCGCTGCCGGTGAGGATCGCGGCAAGGAAAGATGAAGGTGTCGTGAACCGGAGGCAGGGGATTTCACCACATCTTCACCGAGCCTTCATGGACGCGACGACAAGGCCAGACCGGAGCCACCCATGCCACGCCTCGCGCCCCTGCTCATCCTCATCGCCACCGGCCTGTCGGCCGCGGACCGTGCCTCGATCAGCATCGACGGATCGAGCACCGTGTACCCGATCAGCCTGGCCGTGGGCGAGGCCTATGCCGCCCGCACCGGCACCGCCCTCGACATCCAGGTCACCGGATCGAGCGCCGGGCTGCGCGCCTTCATCGGCGGCAAGCTGGCCATCGCCGCCGCATCCCGGCCGATCCGCCCGGACGAGGTGGATGCCCTGCGTCGGGCCGGCATCGGGTTCCTGGAGGTGCCCATCGCCCTCGATGGCCTGACCGTGGCAGTGGGCCGTCGCAACACCTTTGTCGACCACTTGACCGTGGCCGAACTGCGCGCCCTGTGGGAGCCGGGCAGCACCGTGGCCACCTGGAACCAGGTGCGCGGCGCATTCCCGGCGGCACCGGTGGCCCTGGTCGGTCCCGGGCGCAACTCCGGCACCTTCGACTTCTTCACCGAGGTGGTCAACGGCAAGGCCCGGGCTGTGCGCGAGGTGTGGACCGGCAGCGAGGACGACAACGAGATCGTGGCGGTGCTCACCGGGGATGCCAACGCCCTCGGCTACTTCGGCTGGTCCTACTACCAGCAGAACCAGGCCCAGCTCCGCGCCATCCCGATCGACGCCGGGCACGGCCCGGTGGCCCCGTCGCGGGCTGCTATCGAGGATGGCAGTTATGTCCCCTTCTCCCGTCCCCTGTTCTATTACATCGCCGCCACCGCCATGGAGCGGCCCGAGGTGCGCGGCTTCGTCGATCTGGCCCTGGACTCCCGGCAACTCGTCGAGGAGGCGGGGTATGTCCCGCTGAGCGAGCCGGTCCTCGCGGTGGTCCGGCGCCGGGTGACCGAGCGCACCACCGGCAGCCTCTTCGCGACCATCGAAGGACACCCGCGCATCGCCGAGGTGTACCTGGGTTCCACCGCGGCCGCGGTTCCCGCCCCAGCCCCGACTCCGGTCGCAGTGGCAGTCCCGGTTACGGCTCCGACCGCTGCCCCGGCCCCGGCCCCGGTGGTGGCCCCTGTGGTCGCCCCGGTCGCGGTGGCCCCGGCCCCGGTCGCGGTGGTCCCGGCCCCGGTCCCGGTGGCGACCGCCCCTGCGATCCCGGCGGCGGAACTGGAGCGGCTGCGTCGCCAAGCCTTCGCCCTCGCCCGGGCAACGCTTGCGGAGCAGCCGGACCCCGCGGAACTGCGCCAGCGCATCCGCGACCTCGCCGCCGTGGCGGGAGCGGCGCCGTGAACCGGCAGCGGTCCGTTCTCGTCCTCGCCGCCGTCCTGGCCGCCGGGTGCCAGTCCGCCCGGCCGCACCCGCCGGCGCCGGTGCCGACGGTGGTCTCCGCCCCGGCCCTGCCGGCGGCCTGGAGCGGAATCTGGCGTTCCGACTCCGGCGCCGGCCTGGCGGTGGGCGGGGATCTCCTGCTCTGGACCGACGATGTCGGCGCCGTGGCCGAGTGGCGGCCGCGGGCGGTCCGCGCCATCGGTCCGGCCCTCGTCCTGGATCTCGCCGAGGGCACCACGGCCTTGACCCCGGGCCGGTCGGTGCGCGAGCGCCGCTTCGCCGCCCAGGCGGTGTGGACGGACGCCGACCATCTGGATCTGCATCGCCCCGGGCGTCCGTCGGTGCGGCTGTGGCGCGAGGGAGGCTCCACCTGGCTTCCGGTCCAAGCACCGGTGACGGTGGCCGGGCCGGTGGCGGCGGACCCGGATGCACGCCTGCGGGAGCGGGCCAGGGATCTCGCCGACCCGGGCTGGACCGCTGCGGCGGAGTCCCTGGTCGGCGCCGCCCGGGCCGGCGCCCGGAACGAGGAACTCGCGGCGCGGATCGATGCCATCACCCGCCGGGAGCGCCTTGCCGCCCTCGACCGGCTCGAAGCATCGATCATGGATACCTCCCTGCGACCAGGAGCCGACCGGCTTGCCGCCGATGCGGAATCCTGGCTCGTCCACGCCACCGCATGGCTGGAGTCACGGCCCTGACATGGCCCAGCCCAGCGATGGAGACACCAGCCGGATCCGTCGGCTGACCCGGACCCAGACCGCGGGTACCGGCGCCCCGCTCCAGGGCGAGTTGGAGGAATATCCCTTGGCGGATGTGCTCCAGTTCCTGGCCCGGAGCCGCCGGAGCGGTCATCTGGCCCTGGAGCGCGGGGAGCCTGCCCAGACCGCCGCGGTGATCGTCCATGAGGGGGTCGTGGTGTCGGCGCGGTGTCCGCCCGCCTCCGGTGACCAGGTGGTGATCTCCCTGCTGGGCTGGCGTCATGGCCGGTTTCTCTTCCTGGCCGGTCAGGTGCCTTCGGTCGGTGACGTGACCCAGGGACTGCCCGCCTTGCTCCTGGAGGCGGCCCGCTGGGAGGACGAGATCGGCCGAGCCCTCGCCGGGCTGCCCGGACCGGACACGGTGCTGCACCGGGTCCACGATTCCCGGCTCGTGACCACCCGGGTCAGCCGCCTGGCCTGGAACCTGCTCGGTCACGTGGATGGCGAGCACACGGTGATGGAACTGGTGCAGGGTTTCCGGACCGCCCAACCGGAGGTCGCCATCGCCCTGCGCGATCTGTGGCAGTCGGGGTTGGTGCGGGACCACGCCGACACGGGATTCCTCCGTCGCATCGCGGTGCGCCGGATGGTGCCGGCATCCGGCATCGATTCCGCCGAGGATCGTGTCCTGGCTGCGGCGGATGGCCACCGCAGCCTTGCCGATGTGCTCCTCCTGACCGGCCTGCCGGGCGAGGAGATGATCGCCACCGCGGTCCATCTCATCGAGGCATCGCGTCTGGAGATCGTGGCCGGCCACGACGCCTATCGCGACCATCTGGATCCGGGGCTTCCGGAACGGCGGTGGTGAAGGCGTCCTCGGTGCCCGCCGTCTTCATGATGACTTCACACGGCGTTCACAGGCCGGGGCATGAACCGTCCCATGCCCCATATCCCCACCACCCGCACCCTGCTCTCCACCACCCTGCTTGCCGCGGCCCTGCTCGCCGGCGGCTGCGCATCCGACGGCGATGATGGCGCCGCGGGTCCCACCGGACCCACTGGCCCAGGTGGTCAGGACGGCGACGGCTCCATCCACCTCCGTTCCGTCGGCACCTATGCCGGCGGCGGTTCATCCAACGAAATCGTCGCCTACGATCCCATCAGCAAGCGGATGTTCGTGGTCAACGCCACGGACGGGTTGCTGGAGATCGTCAGCCTGGCCAGCGCCACCGCCCCGGTGAAGGTCGGCCAGGTCGACATCACCGCCGCGCCGATCAACGGCGGCGGCATCAATTCCGTGGCGGTCCACGGCGGGCTGGTGGCGATCGCCATCGAGGCCCCGGACAAGACCGCCTCGGGCACGGTCGCCTTCCTCTCCGCCAGCGGCACCGGTGCGATCCTCGCCCAGGCGGTGGTCGGCGCCCTGCCGGACATGCTGACCTTCACCCCGGATGGCACCAAGGTCCTGGTCGCCAACGAGGGTGAGCCCGAGGATTATGCGGTCATCGATCCCGAGGGTTCCGTGTCGATCATCGCCATGCCCGCCACGGTCACCGCCGGCACCAGCTTCGCCAGCCGGGTGACCCAGGTCGGCTTCGCCGGGTTCAACGCCAGCGCCGCCGCCCTGCGCACCGCCGGGGTGCGCATCTACGGTGGCCTGGATGCCAATGATGACGGTGACACCACCGATCCGGGCGACACCCCGAGCACCGTGGCCCAGGACCTGGAGCCCGAGTACATCGCCGTCAGCGCCGATTCAGGGACCGCGTTCGTGACCCTGCAGGAGAACAACGCCATCGCCGAGATCGACATCGCCACCGGGACGGTGGTCGCGATCCGGCCGCTCGGGTACAAGAGCCATGACCTGATCGGCAACGAGATCGATCCCAGCGACCGGGATGTGAACGGCACCTCCGGCGGCGGCGGCGTGGCCCGGCTGCGCACGGTGCCGGTGTGGGGCATGTATCAGCCGGATGCCATCGCCGCATTCACGGTCGCCGGCAGCACCTACCTGGTGACCGGCAACGAGGGTGACGCCCGGGCGGACTGGGCCGGCTTCTCCGAGGAGTCCCGTCTCGGCGGCGCCACCTTGGATGCGGCCAATCCCGTCTCGCTGCGGGGCCTGACCGGCAATGCCGATCTCGGCCGTCTGAACATCACCACCGCCAGCGGCGACACCGACGGCGACGGCGACCTCGACCGCTGCTACGCCTATGGTGCGCGCTCGTTCTCGATCTGGTCTGAGAGCGGATCCCTGGTCTTCGATTCGGGCAACGACTTTGAGCGCATCACGGCCAACCGCCTGGGCACCGGCTACAACAATGACGGCGGCGGCTTCGATTCCCGCAGCGACAACAAGGGCCCCGAGCCCGAGGGTGTCACCACCGGCACCATCGAGGGCCGCACCTACGCCTTCATCGGCCTGGAGCGCACCGGCGGCGTGATGGTGTACGATGTCACCGTCCCCGATGCGGCGGAGTTCGTGCAGTATGTCCGCACCTCGGGCGACGTGTCGCCCGAGGGCCTCGCCTTCATCCCGGCGGCCAGCAGCCCGAACGGCAAGGCCCTGCTCCTGGTCGCGCACGAGATCAGCGGCACCACCGTGATCTACGAGATCGATCCGACCCCGACCGGCAGCAACTGACGAACCGCCACCGTGACCCGCTGCCACCAGGGCGGCGGGTCCGGTCAGGCCGTGAGCAGCCCAGGTGGCGGGATCTCCGCCGCCTGGGCTGCGTCGTTGTCGCGGCCGGCCCTGGTCCGTGGACCGGCCGCCAGCGGGAGCACCACGCGGAAACAGGAGCCTTGCCCGGGGACGCTGTCCACCTCCATCCGCCCGCCCATGGCATCGACCAGGCGGCGGGAGATCGCCAAGCCCAGGCCACTGCCCTCATGGCGGCGTGAGGATGTTGCATCGACCTGGACGAACGGTGTGAACAGCCGGGCGAGGTCTTGCGCGGCGATGCCGCAGCCGGTGTCCGTGACCTCCAGAGTGAGCAATCGGTCGGGCATCAGTGCGGCATGCAACCGGATCCCGCCCTGGTCGGTGAACTTGCAGGCGTTGCCCAGGATGTTCACCAGCACCTGGGTCAGCCGGCGGGGATCGCCCATGATCACGGGGGGCAGATCCGGTTCGATCGTCAGGTCGAGGGCAAGCCGCTTGTCCCGGGCCAGCGGCGAGATCATTCCTACCGCATCGGTGAGCAGGGGGCGCAGGTCGATGGGGTGCCGCTCCATCCGCATGGATCCCGATTCGAGGGTCGAGATGTCGAGCACCGCATTGACCAGGGACAGCAGGTGCGAACCGGCCCGGTGGATCTGGGCGGCGCTGTCGTGAACCTCGTGCAGATCATCGGTGCCGGCGAGCAGTTCCGAGAAGCCGAGGATGGCGGTGAGCGGCGTACGCAGCTCATGGTGCATGGTGGCGATGAACTGGCTGCGTGCACGCACGCCGGCCAGGGCGAGGTCCCGGGCAGCGATGAGATCCCGTTCCCGGCGGGCGGCCTGGGCGAGGAATGCTTCGACCAGCAGGGGGTAGGTCAGGACGAGCGGTTCGCCGGGATCGTCGTTCACCAGCCCCCCTGCCTGCGCCGCATCACGGTCCCGCCACATCGGCAGCACCTCCGCGAGGGGCGTTGCTGCCGGGATCCGTACCGCCGGGGCGAGCCGCATCGCATCGATCCACTGGCCCAGGGGCCGGTCCTGGAGCAGGGCGAAGCCGTAGCGTCCGGCGAAGGCCGACAGCAACTGGTGGCGGAAGAGCAGGTGGGTGCAGTGTCCGTTGCGGGCGACGGGGACCGCCTCGGGTCCGCCACCGCCCAGGAACCGTTCACGGAGGACGCCGCAGGGGAGGCGGTCATCCACCGCTCGGCATCGACGGGCGGCGTCACCGGCGCTGTCCATGCCGAGGAGGATGCACGGGACTGTGAAGACATGATGAATTTGGCAGGGGCCCTGGACAACCCGGGCCAATCGGGCGTTCACGCCGTCTTCCCGATGTCTTCACGGAGATGCCCTACCTGATGCCTCCATGATCACATCCGCAGCCGAGGCCATCGCCATCAGCCCCATGCCGGCCCGGCCGCGTTCCGGCCCACCGGTGCGCGAACGTCTGCATCAGCGGTTGTTCACCGCCCTGCACAGCCGCAGCCTGCTCTACAATGCCTGTTGGGAGGATCCCGCCCTGGATCGGGTGGCCCTCGATCTGCAGCCCGGGCAGTCGGTGGCGGTGATCACCAGCGCCGGCTGCAACGCCCTCGATTACGCCCTGTGCGGGGCCACGGTCCATGCGGTGGACATGAACCCGCGGCAGAACGCCCTGCTCGACCTCAAGCTGGCGGCGATCCGCCGGCTGCCCCACGACGACGGATTCCGCCTGTTCGGCGAGGGCTGGCACCCGGCGTTCCGGGACGTCTATCACGACGCCCTGCGCCCGGACCTCTCACCCTGGGCCCAGGGCTGGTGGGATCGCCACATCGGCATGTTCAGCGGCCGGGGCCTGCGCCAGTCGTTCTACGATCACGGCCTGAGCGGGCTGGTGGCCCGGGGCATGCGCGCCTGGATCGGAGCCGATCGCGGGCGGCGGCGGGCCATCGAGGCCCTGCTCGATGCCCCCGACCTGCATGAGCAGCGGGCGGTGTGGGAGACCCGGGTCGAGCCGGCGCTGTGGTCCGGATTCCTGCCCTGGCTGGTCCGCCGCCAGGCGACCATGAGCCTGCTCGGGGTGCCCACCGCCCAGACCGCCGAGGTCGAGCGCGCCCACCCCGATGGCGTGGCCGGCTTCATCCTGAGCAGCCTGCGGCGGGTGTTCACCACCCTGCCCATCGCCAGCAACTACTTCTGGACCGTGTACCTGCGCGGCCGCTACACCCGCGCGAACTGCCCGGAATATCTGCGCCGGGAGGGATGGAACACGCTCAAGCGGACCCTGGGCAACCGGGTGCGCACCCACACCGGGACCATGACCGGGTTCCTTGCCGGTCATCCGGAGGCGATCGACCGCTTCGTGCTCCTGGATCACCAGGACTGGCTCGGGGCGCATCATCCCGAGGCCCTGGATGAGGAGTGGACCCACATCCTGCGTCGGGCCGCGCCGGGGGCGCGGATGATCTGGCGCAGCGCCCATCCCCAGCCGTCCTGGCAGTCGGCGATCCGGGTCGATGGCCGGCCCCTGGCCGAGCACCTGCACTTCCACACCGACTTGGCGGAGACCCTTCATCCCAAGGACCGGGTCGGGACCTACGGCGGCTTCCACATCGCCGCGGTGCGCTGACATGGATGCGGCCACCGCCTGGCGCATGGTCCGCGGCATGCCGCGGCAGGGCACCCACCAGGAGAAACTGTCCGGATTCTACGCGGCCCAGGCGGACCGCTACGACACGGTGCGGGAAGGGCTTCTGCATGGCCGGGACGGGATGGTCGCTGCACTCGCCGCCCGTCTCGCGGACGGGGCGGCGGTGGCGGAGATCGGCTGCGGTACCGGCCGCAACCTCGAATGCCTGGGGCCGCACCTGGACCGGCTTGGCCCGGTGTGGGCGGTGGACCTCTGCCCGCCCCTGCTCGCCAAATGCCGGGAGCGCATCGCCGCGCGCGGCTGGGAGCGGGTCGAGGCGGTGGAGGCGGACGCCACGGTGTGGGTGCCGCCACGCCCCCTCGATGCGGTGTTCTTCAGCTATTCGCTGACCATGATCCCGCCCTGGCGGGCGGCCCTGGATCGGGCGCTGGCGAACCTGCGCCCCGGCGGCGTCATCGGCGTGGTGGATTTCTGGGTGTCCGGCAGCGACGGCGGGGATCCGGAACGGCATGGCGCCTGGACCCGCTGGTTCTGGCCGCGCTGGTTCCGCCATGATGGCGTGCACCTCGGCCCGGACCGTCTGCGCGCCCTGCGCGCCGCCGGCGCCGTCGAGGACCTGCGGACCGACCGCGGCCGCATCCCGGGCATCGGGTTGTCGGTGCCATGGTTCAGCCTGGTCGCCCGGGTGGGATCGCCCAGCGCTGGATGATCCGTGACGATGGGTGGAGTCCCATCAATCCGTGCCCAGTGACGACGCGTGAGCGAGTGCGGTGGCGGACCGGTGGCATGTCCTGGTACCGTCCGAGTCCTGGTTGGCGGGAAGTGGAATCCGGCGCCGCAGGCCGGTCCCGCCGCGACGGCAGGACCGGCAGTCCTGTCATTGCCGTGATGTCCGACGGCGGCCCGTCGCCCGTGTGGTGAGGCGGGTCCCGCCCCGGGGTGGGATACCCCTGGATGGCTCCGGGTCCGGGTGCATGCTCGGTCCATGCGCGTCCATGCCCTGCTCCTGCTCGCTCCGGTCCTGACGGGGGCGGATCTGCCGATCCGGGTGCTGGACATCGGTCCGGATGGCGCGGTCGCGGAGCGTGCCGGCGCACTGCCCGCCGACGACGCCACGGTGTCGGTGCCCGAGGCGGGGATCCGCTCGGTGACCCTGGCGGAGCAGGCGGCGGCGGACTGGCGCTGGCGTCCGGCGGGTCGGGTCCCGGCGGACCCGGCGGCCCTGGCCCGCCATGATGCGGCCCTGCGCGCGCGTCAGGAGGCGCTGACGGCCCTGGAGCACGCCGCCCTGCACGATGGCTGGTTGCGCGGGCTCCTGGCCCAGCCCGCAACCGCGGCGGCGGAGCCGGAGCGCGATGCCGCCCGGCTGGCCCTGGTCCGCGACCGGCTCGCGCTCGTCGAGTCCGGGCGGCGGGCCGCCCAGGCGGCGGTGGCCGCCGCGGACCGGGTGCTCGCCGAGGGTCCGGTCGAGCGGGTCGTCCCTGCGGCGCTGGAGATCCCCGGCGGCGCCGGCCGGGCGGTGCGGGTGGTCAGCGATCTGCCCGGGCTGGCCTGGACCCCGTCCTACCGGATCGAGGTGGACGGGCATGGGGCCGCGCAGCTGGTGCGGTTGGCCCAGGTGCGGTGGGATGGTGCGGCGCCCCTGGCCGTCGGCCGGCTCGTCTGCCGCAGCCGGGCCCCGGATCGCCGCCTGGTCCTGGCGCCGCCGTCCATCCCGACCATCGGGGTGGGCGAGTCCGTGGCCGGCTTCGCCACTCCGGCGCTGCTCCAGGGCTCGGAAAGCGCGGTGGACATGAGCATCCGCCGGCTGGTGCGCAGCCAGCGGCCCGAAGGTTCCTGGGGGGATCGCAGCGCCGACCGTCCGCAGTCCACGGCATTGGTGCTCCAGGCGTTCCTTGGCGCCGGCTACGACCACCGGGTGGCGAACCCGTACCGCACGACGATCACCAAGGGATTGGCCTGGCTCGGCCGCATCCGGCCGGGCAGCCAGGACCTCGGCACCGCCGCCCTGGTCGCCGGGACCCTGGCCGATGCCCTCGCGATGACCGATGATGCGGATCTCCGCCCCCTGGTCCGGTCCTGGGCCGCGGATCTTGCCCGGCGGGTCGACCGGGGCGCCGTGGATGCGGCCCTGGCGGCGGGGGATGTGGTGGCGGTGGCGGATCTCGTGCTGGCGGCAAAGACCATCGCCGCCGCGGATCCGGAGGCGGGCCTGGATCCGGCGCGATTCGCCGGCCTGCCGCGGCGCCTCGCGGCGGCGGGCGGCGAGGCCGGTCCGGTGGCGGCGGCCAGCGTGGCGGCGGTCCTCGGGGAGGACGGTCCGCTGCCACCCTGGTGGGAACGGGCCCCCGCCTGGATCGAGGCGGGCCGGATGGATCTCGTCCACCATGCGGGCCTGGCGTTCTTCGCCCGGGGCGGATCCGGCTGGTCGGCCTGGAACGGGAAGGTCCGCGATCTGCTCGTGGGCTGGCCCGGGGACACCTTCCCCACCGGCGGCCGCGACCACGAGGCGGTGCTCGCCCGCTCCCGCCTGGTCCTCGAAACCTACTACCGCTACGATCAGGTGCGCGGGAAGAAGGATGGGCGGGCGGACGAAGGGACCGCCCGCGTCGCCGTGACCGAGCTCCCGATCGACCGGCTGGCCCAGGGCTGGCCGGTCCGTTGGGAGACGGGCGCGGTGACCCTGGTCCCGGGCATGCAGGCCGTGGAGATCGATCGCACGCCGCTGGCGGCGACGCTGGCGTGGCGGGCGGTGCCGCTGGCGGATCCCATCGCCTGGCGGCGCCTGTCGCTCGCCAATCCTTTCCCCGAGGCATTGCCTGAAGGTCCCCTCGTGCGGATCGTCGATGGCCGTTCCCTGGCTCCGGGCCGGCTGCCGTGGATCGGTCCAGGTGACGGGGCCATCCTTGATCTGGGCCGGGACGAGACGGTGCGGGTGGAGCGGACCGCGGTGGAGACGAGCGATGATGGCTGGACCCGCCGCACCCTGACCGTGGCCCTGGCGTTCTCGGTGCACGCCCCCGCCGGGCGCCAGGTCGAGGTGGTGGAGCCGATGCCGGTCCCCACCGACGACCGCATCCGCTACGAGATCACCGATCCGCCCCTGGGCAGGGCCCAGCCCGAGCGGTTGCGGACGGATCCCTTCTGGCGCTGGACCCTGGCCGACGGCGGGTCGGCGACCGCCGGCTATCGTCTGGTCTACCCGCCCGATCTCCGTCCCCAGCTGGAGGAACGGCCATGAGCCGCCCCACCGTCCGTCGTCTGCTCGTCGCGCTCGCGGCCGGTACCGCCGCCGCAGCGCTGGATGCGCTCCCGGCTCCGGCCGGGCTCACCGTCCATCCGGATGGCGCCACCGGGACCTGGCACCTGTCCGCGCCCGGGACCTGGCGCGTCGAGCCCGGCTGGGAGGGGGTCCTGGTCACCGGCGCCCGGCGGTGGCACCAGGAGTCCCGCCCCCGCCGGGCGGAACCGCCGGCGGAGCTGGCGGAGCTGGTGGCGGAACGGGACGCGGTCTCCGCCGCCCTGCGCCGCCTGGCGGTGGACGAGGCCGCATGGGCCGCCCGGGACCGGCGCTTGCGCCGGTGGCTGGAGGCGGACCCCATCCCCGCCGGGGTTCCGGCGGTGCTCGATGCGGCCATGGCGGCCCGGGCGGCGGTCGACGCGGACCGGACGGCCATCGATCGGCGGATCGCGGCCCTGCGCGACCGGATCGATGCCCATGCGGTGACCGGGGATCCCTTCGCCCTCGCCGCCCTGGCGGAGCCCGTGTCCCTGTCGGCCGAGGTCCTGGCCGCGGACTGGTCCCGGTTGGTCCGGCCCGGCGCGGACACCCTGCTGGTGGTCGATGGCGACGGGCCCGTGGTCGTCCATGCCCGCCATGGCGATGTGCGCTGGGAGGCGCGCTCGCGCATCGTGCTGGCGCCCGCCGGGGCCCGGTGCGAGCGGTGGTGGAGCCTGATCAAGCCGGCGGATCTCGGCCTGCCGGCGATCCCGGTGCGGGTGAGCACCGATCCGGCCCTGGCCCCAGGCGACGGAGGCGAGCCGCCGCACCTGCGCCTGTCCGGGCGGCAGGTGGCGGATCCGCGGGGCGTGAGCAGCGGATCGAGCGTGGGGTCCTGGGGCTTTTCGGCCCGCTCGGCGGAGCCCGCCGCTCCGTCGGCCGCCGTGGATGCCCTGACCGCCGGCAGCGTCATGGACATGGCGGCCGTGGAGGTCGCGGTTCCCGCCGCGGACCGGGAGCCCTCCCCCGTGGCGGGCCCGGAACTCGGCTGGGCGTGGCCGGTCGGTGTGATCGCGCTGCCCGCCGGCCAGGACCGGGTCGAGCTGCCGCCGGCCCAGGATCCGGTGGCGATCGTCACCGACGAACGGGCGCTCATCCCGGCCCATGGGCCGAGCCCGGTGCGCCGGATCCGGCTCCGCCTGGCCGCGCCGCTGCTGGCCGGCGATCTCGCCGTGGTCGAGGATGGCGCGGTCCTGGCCCAGGCCCGCCACCCGTTCGCCGCCCCCGGCCGGGAGCTCGATCTCGCAGTGGGGGCCGACGACCGCCTCCACCTCGGGCGCTCGCCGGCCTGGGCTGTCGATCCCGCGGAGCAGGGGCCCGGGCGGCAGCGTCAGGGGACCGACCATTGGATCTGGAACCGCAGCGGCGCCCCCATCCCGGTGGCAGTCTACCTGACCATGCCGGTGAGCCGGTCCCAGGAGGTGACGGTGAGCGTGGACGAGGCCACCACGCCGGGCTGGACCGTGGTCCAACCGGGTCTGCTCCGCTGGCAGCTGTCGATCCCGCCGGGCGCCCCCACCCGGGTGGGGCTGGGCTGGCGGCTGCGTGCCCGGGAAGGGCTGCAGTTGCCGCCGGTGCCCTGATGCCCGGTGATCCGTGGCCCCGGCGCTGACCGGGACAGGATGCGGAGATGCCGCCCAGCCAGTCCATGGAACCGCTGCCGGATGGTGGCCAGGCGATCCGTGTCGGCCTGGATGACGGCTCGCTGCGGCGCTTCCGCAACCGCTGCCCACACCTGGGCATCCCCCTCGACTGGGGTGACGGGCGCTGCCTGACCGACGACGGGTTGCTGATCTGCTCCATGCACGCGGCGTTGTTCGATCCGGAGAGCGGCGACTGCCTGGCCGGGCCGTGCGTCGGCAAGCGGCTGGAACGCCTGCCGGACCCGGTTGCCCCCGCGGGGGATGGGGCACAACACGGGGCATGACCGCTCCCGGTGGCCCGGCCCTTCGTCCGCTTGTGATCGCCCTCGACGGCCCCGCCGGGGCCGGAAAGAGCACCGTGACCCGGACCCTGGCGGGTCGCCTGGGGATCCTGTTCCTCGACACCGGCGCCATGTACCGGGCGAGCACCGTGGGTCTGTTCGCATCCGGCGTGGACCGCGACGATCCGGCGGCGGTGGCGGCGTTCGTGACCGGGCGCACGGTGGATTTCGATGCCGCCGGCCAGGTCCGTCTGGACGGCCAGGTGATGCCCCGGGAACGCATCCGCTCACCGGAGACCACCCGCGAGATCTGGCGGGTCGCCGACAATCCCGCCTGCCGGGCCCACCTCGTGGCCCAACAACAGGCCCTGGTCCGCGGCCGGGACTGCGTGATCGAGGGCCGCGATGCGACCACGGTCATCTGCCCCGACGCCCAGCTGAAGGTCTACCTGGACGCGACCCCGGTCGAGCGGGCCCGGCGGCGCTTGGCGGAGTGGACGGCCCAGGGCCGCGGTGACCTGCCCAGCCTGGACGCGATCGCTGCCGAGATCGAGGAGCGGGATGCCCGTGACCGTGGTCGGGCGGTCGGCGCCCTGATGATGGCCGACGACGCGGTGCATCTGGTCACCGACGGCATGCCGCCCGAGGCGGTGGTGGCCCGGCTCATCGCCCTCGCGGTGCAGCGCCATCCGTTCATCCTCGAACGGGCGGTGACCGACCAGGTGGTGGTCGGGCGCAGCCGCCAGCCGGGCTACGTGAGCGTGGCCGAGGGCGGCGACGGCCGCTGGAAGCTCGGCCTGACCAATCCCAGCGACGGCCGCATCCCCGGCACCGTCCGCGACCTGACCCGCAACCATGGCGGCCGCCAGGCGGGTACCGTGGTCCAGGGCGCGGCGCTGCTCCTGCTCGCCGGCCGCGGCGAAGAGCACGGCTCCGTGGTGGCCCTGCCGATGCTGCCCCAGACCTGGTACGTCATCGAGCCCGGGGCCTGGCATGCGGTGGTCCAGGCCCACGGGACGATCTGCGCCTGGGCCGAGGCGGATGGCCTGCGCGAGGAACGCCGGGCCATGGACCCGGTGCGTCAGGCCGAGCTGGAGGCGCACCTGGCGGTGCTGCTGCCCAAGTGAGCGCTGCGGCCGAGGGGCCGGCCCTGCGTTGGCACGAACTGCGCCGGCTGGTCGCCCTGGCCTGGGTCCACCGGGTCCGCTTCGTGGTGATGACCGCGTCCACGGCGCTCCATGCCGGTGTCGGCGGTCTGCTGCTCTATCTCGCCAAGGTGCTGTGGGAGCGCTGGTCCGCGGTCCAGGCGGCCATGGATGGCCACGTCGCCCCCGAGCAGGCGGGCCCGGTGATCGCCGCCGCCATGGCGGGCATGCAGACCGCCGCCTGGCAGGCGGCGGCCATCGCCCCGATCGCCGCCGGCACCGCGTATATCGCCTGGTACTCGGGCCAGGCCCTGGCCAACGAGGTGATGCGCGACCTGCGTGCCCGCTTCGTCGGCCACCTGGTCGCCCAGGAGATCGCTTTCCACGACCAGCTCGCCCGGGGCGAACTGCTGGCGCGGATGACCTCGGACCTCGACCGCATGCGCGGGATGATGCGGGTGATGGCCGGCCGGCTGCTCATCCGCCCGTTCGAGATCCTCGGCCTGCTCGGCGCCCTGGTGATCATCAACTGGAAGCTCGGCCTGATCCTCATGGCGGTGATCCTGCCCCTGGGCGCGGTGGCGGCCCGGCTCGCCGCGCGCACCCGCCGGCGCAGCCAGGTCGCCCGGGTCAGCCAGGAAAAGGTCTTCACCGACTTCGAACAGATCACCGCCGGCATCCGGGTGGTGAAGTCGATGGGCTCCGCCGAGCAGGAGATGGTCCGCTATGGCGTCGCCAACGACCGTTTCGCCAAGGACAACCTCAAGCTCGCCCGCACCCGGGCCCAGAGCGAGGCGGTCACCGAGGGCGGCGTTTTCCTGGTCTTCGCGGTCGGCATGGCGGTGGGCGCCTGGCTGTTCAGCAGCGGCGGCATCGAACCGGTGGCGCTGGTGCTGGTGCTCGCGGCGGTCGGCCGCATGGCCACCGCGGTGCGGGAACTGCAGCGCTCCCTGAGCGACATCATCGAAGGCCAGCCGGTGCTGGTCCGGGTGTTCGAGATCCTCGACCGCCAGCCGGCCATCGCCACCCGGCCCGGCGCGCAGCCCGCTTCGGCGCCCCGCCGGGCGATCACGCTGGAGGGAGTCCGTTTCCGCTACCATCCCGACGCCGGCGATGTCCTGCGCGGGGTCGACCTCGACATCCCCGCGGGCAGGACCACCGCCCTGGTCGGCCAGAGCGGCGGCGGCAAGACCACGATCCTCGACCTCATCCCGCGCCTGCGCGACGCCACCGCCGGGGCCGTGCGTTGGGATGGGGTCGATGTGCGCGACCTCGACCAGGCGGGCCTGATGCGCCAGGTCGCCATCGTCAACCAGGAGGCCTTCCTGTTCGACGACACCATCCGCAACAACATCCGCTACGGCCGGCCGTCAGCGACGGATGCGGAGATCGAACAGGCCGCCCGCCGGGCCCACGTCCACGAGGCGATCCTGTCCCTGGAGGGCGGCCTCGGCTACGACACCCGGGTCGGCGACCGCGGCGGCCGTCTGTCCGGCGGCCAGCGCCAGCGGGTCGCCATCGCCCGGGCCCTGTTGCGTGATGCGCCGGTGCTCCTGCTCGACGAGCCGACCAGCGCCCTGGATGCCGAGAGCGAGCACCAGGTGCAGCTCGCCCTGGCCGAACTGATGAAGGACCGCACCGTCGTGGTGATCGCCCACCGGCTGGCCACGGTCCAGCATGCGGACCGGATCCATGTCATCGCCGGCAAGGATGACCCGGAGCCGGGCACGGTGCTCGAATCCGGCACCCATGCCGAACTGGTGGCCCGGGGCGGCGCCTACGCGCGCCTGGCGGCCCGGCAGAGGCTGGACTGACCGGGTCTCAGCCGCCGCGCAGCAGGCGGCGCAGATCCTCGGCGGCCTGCTGGACATCGGCGATGCCGTCGCCCAGATCCTGGACCTGGATGCGGGTCGCATCCGCGACCGCCGCTGTGCTCTGGGTCTCCTGGTCGATGGCGGCGACGCTGTCGGCGAGCTGGCGCGCATCCGCCGCCTGGCCATCCGCCGCGCCGCTCACGCCGTCGAGGGCGACCCGGAGGCGCTCGGCGGTCTCGGCACCGGTGACGAAGCGGGGGGCGAGCTCCCGTTCCAGCGCGGCCAGGCAACGGGTGGCGAAGGCCTCGGCGGCGATGCGGATGCGGCCCACGGCCTCTTCGCTGGCGTGGATGTGCTCGGCGGCCCGGCGGGCCTCTTCGGCGCTGCGGTTGGCGAGGTTGCGCACTTCATCAGCGACCACGGCGAATCCCGCCCCGGCCTCACCGGCCCGGGCGGCTTCGACAGCGGCATTGAGGGCGAGGAGATTGGTCTGGAAGGCGATATCGTCGATGGTCTGCGCGATGGCCCGGGTCTCGTGGGTGGTGGCGACCGCCCCGTCGAAGCCGGTGCGCATCTCCGTCACCAGGGCGGACAGTCCGGCGATCGCCTGCTCGGCGGCCCGGCGCCCCTCGCCGGCCCCATCCCGGGCGGCGGCGGCGGCCTCGGCGGCGCTCCGGCCTTCCCGGGCGGTGGCGGTGGCCCGGCCCACGCTCTCGCGGATCGTGGCATTGATCGTCTCCAGGTCCGCTGCCTGACGGCTGGCGGAGTCCGCCAGGGTGGTGGACGATGCATCCAGGGATCCGGCCACCTGGCGTGCGCCCGCCACCGTCGCATCAAGACCGTCGGCGAGACGCAGGAGCGGTGCCACCACGGTCCGGCGCAGGGCCAGGACCAGTGCCAAGGCGAGGACCACGGTGGCCAGGATGACGCCGGCCGCGGTCCAGGCGATCAGCCGCCGCAGCTCGGCGGCGACGGCGGAGCGGTCGACGGCCATGTGGATGGTGGCCAGGACCGTGCCTTCGCGCCGGACCTCGGCGGTCAGGCCGCCGGCGGCGGGTTTCGGGTCGGCATCCGCTGGACCCTCCGGTCCCTTGGTCCGGGCGACCAGGGGGGCTTTGGCGGTGGGTTCGATGACATGGAGTGCGGCGATGGGACCGGTGGCGATTTCCGCATCGACCACCGACCGGGCGAGTCCGGCATCGCCGTTCCACACCGGCTCGACCAGGGACTGGGTCAGACGTTGGAGGATGCCGTGCGCCTCACGCTCCAGGGCCCGCTCGCGATCCTGGGCCACCGACCAGGCGAGGACGGCCCCGGCGACGGCCAGGACGATGGCCCCCTGGGCCAGGCTGGTGAAGAGCAGGCGGACCGTGATCCCGGAACGGCGCATGGGATGTCAGCGCTTCCAGTCAGTGACGCCGTAGCGGGCCAGGATCGGTGCCAGGGAACCGTCGGCACGCATCGCCGCGATGCCATCGCCCAGGGTCTTGGCCAGGGTCCGGCCGCGATCCGTGGGGCTGAAGCCGATGAACAGCGGGTAGCCTTCGCCGGAGGTGCCTGCATTGCGGATCGCCGCCGGATCGACCTTGGCCGCGGCGGCGCTCGCCTGGATCACCGACCAGTCTTCGATGAACAGGTCGATGCGCTTGCGTGCGAGCAGGCCGGTGGCGAGCTCGATCGGCTTGTCGCCCTTGAGACTCTGCACCTTCTGGGGATTGGCGGCGAACCACTCGCTGTAGGAATGTCCCTGGGGATCCTTGCCGTAGTCGTAGTCCTGGACGACGCCGACGGCCAGCCCCTTCAGGCTGTCCGGGCCGCTGTAGGTCCAGGTGCTGTCCGCCGGGGTCGCGAAGATGGGCTGCCAATAGGCCGAGGCCTCGGCGGGGAAGGCGAGATCGGGGGTGCCCTCCGGCTCCGCGCCGACCGCACCGTCGATGCGCCCTGCCGTGACCTCGTCGATGGTCCGGGTCCACGGCATGACCTGATAGTCGACGGTGATGCCCGACTTGGTGAACACCGCCGTCGCGACCTCGATGATCAGGCCGGGCCGATCCGACTTGGGATCCCCGTTGAAGGGCGGGTAGTGGTCGGCGCGCAGGGTCACCGTGTCGGCGGCGGCCAGGCCGGTGGCGATGACGAAGCAGGCGAGGAGGCGCATGCGGATCCCATGGGCGACCGGGAGGCGGGGTCGGTAGTGCGCCCGCGGTGCAGGCGGAATACCGAAGAAGAGCCCGGGTCCTGCTCCTGGTCGGCGGAGCCGTGGTGGACCGTGTCAGGTTACCCCAGGGATCCGCGATGTGCAAAGTGCTTCATGCCAATGCATCACCCCGTTCAGGCCGGACGAACCTCGGCCTCAGGGGTCAGGATGATGAACGGTTCCGCCCATTGGGACGGGTCCGCCACGTCCCAGGCGGGGGGTGCCCCGTCGGGCCCGGCGGTCTCCGCCAGGCGCAGGCCATGCTCGCCGCCGGTGAGCAGGCGGGCGGGTCCGTCGCCGCTCTCCTCGATCGGGTGGAACAGGGCCGGGACCGGACCGTTTTCGGACCATCCGGTGATCGCGCACCATGCCCAGCGGTCGTCACGCCAGAGCCGGACCGTCCGGACGGCGATGGCCGGGCCGGTGATGGTGAAGGTCGCCATCGCCGGTTCCGGCAGGTTGTCGTTGGGAAGGATGTCGATGTACATTCAGCGGAACCAGGCGAGGCCTTTGCACCAGTCCGTGGCGCGGTCGGTGCGCGGCTCGCCGCGCAGACGACGATGCTGCCAGAAGTACTGGCCGGGGAAGGCTGCGATGCAGGCGGACATCCCGTCGCAGGACTTCTGGCGCAGATCGTTCTCATCCGCCCCGGTCAGCGGCCGGCCGATCCACACCACCGAGCGGCCGGCGCGCCGGCGCAGCCCGAAACCGGGGACCAGGGATGCGCCGGAGCGCAGGGCGAAGAACGCCGGTCCGGCCTGGACGAGCAGGCGGTGGCCGAGGAAATCCGCTTCGGCGCCCTCGCCCCGGGCCGGTCGCTGGTCGGCGAGCAGGCCGAGCCCGCCACCGTCCCGGAGCAGGCGCAGAGCCTTCACCGCCGCCGTGCGGTCGCCGCGGTGGGCGAGCAGGACGCGCATCCCCAGGTCCGCCCGCCGGCGGTTGGTGGCCGCATCGACGGCCGGATCGTGCTGCTCCTTGGCATAGGCGGTCACCGAACCGTAGCGCGCGGCCCAGGCGTGGGCCGCCATGTCCCAGGATCCGAGGTGGAGGGTCGCGAAGACCACGCCCCCGGCCCCGGCGAGCCGGTCGCACCAGCCTGGGTCGAGGAGTTCCACATGGCGCTCCGGACCGTCAGGGCCTCCGACGGTCCACAATTCCAGGAACGAGGCACCCATGGTCGCATAGCTGCGGCGGAGGGTCCGCGCCCGGGCCCGGCCGCGCAGCCCGAGGGTCGCGGTCAGCTGGTCCTGGGCGACCCGGCGGCGGATGCCGAGGCGCCAGGCGAGCACGCCCAGGCCGCCGCCGATCCGGCAGGCGGTGTCCGCCGCCAAGCGGTTGAGGACGCGGAGGAGGAGCCAGGAGACGAGTCGGTCGCGCACGGGCCGGGATGCTGCCGGGTGGCGGCGGATCCGCCACGGTCGGGGCCGGTGCGGGGTTTCCCTACGCGCCGGAGCCCGGATCGCATGGTACGCTGGGTGCATGACGGATCGGCGTCGGGCATGCCGCCCGCCCCAGATCCGGAGGACGCCATGCGTACCACCCTGCTCATCACCCTCATCGCCACCCTCCCCGCCTTCGCCGCCGAGGATGTCGGCGAGAAGCCCGGCAAGGCCGGCGAGCGCCGTCTCAGCCCCGAGCAGCGGCAGAAGCTCATCGAGCGTTTCGATGCCAACAAGGATGGACAGCTCGACGACACCGAGAAGGCCGCCGCGAAGGAAGCCATGCAGGCCCGCAAGGGCGAAATCCTGGCGAAGTACGACACCGACAAGGACGGCCAGCTGAACGAGGCCGAGCGGGGCGCGGCCCGCGAAGCGATGCGTGCCGAGCACGGGGATGTGTTCGGCCGTCTCGATGTGAACAAGGACGGCTCGCTGTCCCGTGAGGAATGGGATGCCGGGAAGGAGCGCCGTGAGGAGCGCCGTGAGGAACATCAGGGCAAGCGCGAAGAGCGCCGCGAGGACCAGCAAGGCAAGCGCGAGGAACGCCGCGAGGAGCACCAGGGCAAGCGCGAGGAGCGTCAGGGCAAGCGCGACGACCGTCCCTGATTCCACATCCGGCCGCTGGACCCGGTTCCGGTCACCGGCCCTCCTCGGATCCGGGACAGGGTCCCAGGCCATAGGCGGCGCGCATGTCCGGCTCGACGGGCCGGCATGCGCGACAAGGCTGGACCCCGGCACACTTGCCGGGGTCCGGCGTGTCCGTACATGCCCCATCCAACGGAGTCACTCATGGCTGTCACCAAAGTCTGGATCGAAGAAGGCTGCATCGTCTGCAACGCATGCGAGACCGCCTGTCCCGAAGTCTTCCATGTCACCGAGGACTCCTGCGTGATCCGCGCCGAGGTCCGTCCGGACGGCGCTTCGGATCCCAACCTGGCATCCAAGCTGCCGTTGACCGCCAGCGTCGGCGCGGATCTGGAATCCCAGATCATCGAGGCGGCCGAGGGCTGCCCGGTCGAAGTGATCAAGTTCGAGAAAGTCTGAAAAACAGGTCTGCATGGACCTGGGTCCATGCAGACCCTCCACGATGATCCCGGAAGCCGGGCTCAAGTGGGGGCCATCCCCGCCGATAGTACCATCGGGAACCCCACGCCATGGAGATCAACGATCTCGGTTCTGCTGATCGTCTCCACCGCAAGCGTCAACACGACGCGGCGCGGGCGGCGGCGACGCGTCCCCCGGGCACTGCCGCCGGAGCGGCGGATGAAGCCCAGGTCAGCGGCCTGGATCAGGCTGCCGTCACCCGCCTTGTGGACCGCCTCAAGGGCATGGACCCGGTCCAGGCCCACCGGGTCGAGGCCCTGCGCAAGCAGATCTCCGAAGGAAACTACTCCGCCGATCCCGACGCCCTGGCCGAGGCCTTCATCACCCGCGATGACGGGCGTTGAGGTGCTGCCGTGCGCTGGCTCGCCCCCGTCCTGCTTGCCGGCGCCCTGGCCGGGGCCGATCTCGTCCAACTCGAAGAGGGATCGAGCGGCCATCTGACCCTGCTCGGCAACGAGGCCCTGGTCCAGGGCCGGCTCGACACCGCCGCGGAAATGTTCCAGCGTGCGATCAGCATCGATCGCACGAACCTGCAGGCCATCTTCAATCTCGCCCTCACCCACCAGCAGCAGGGCCGCTACGACGATGCCCGCCGCTGGTACGACGAGGCCCAGCGGCTGAGCCCGGGCAACGCCGATGTGCTCAACAACCTGGGGATCATCGCCTATCGCCAGGAGGATTTCCCGGCTGCGGTGGCCCGCTTCAGCGAGGCCGCCCGCGCCGCCTCGGGGACGCCGGCCTTTGCCGCCGATTCCTGGTTCAATCTCGGCACCGCCCACGAACGGCTGAGCGCCCCGGACGACGCCCGACGGGCCTATGAAGAGGCCTTGGCGGTGGATGGCGGTCACGCCGCGGCCCACTTCAATCTGGGCACCCTGTACCTCGGCCCCTTGGGAGACCGGCCCGGGGCGCTCGAGCGGGCCCGCACCCACCTGGGGCGGGCCGTCGCCCTCGACGGCCAGCGGCCGGACGCCTGGATCAACCTCGGCCTGTGCGACGAGCGCCGCCTGCGTGCCGGGGTGCGCAGCCAGCCCCAGCCGGATCCCGACCAGGCATTCGCCACCGCGGTCGAGGTGGCCAACGGGCGTAGCCGGCTGGCGGCCCTGTGGGCCCGGGCCCAGTACTTCAACCGCGGCCAGCCGCCACGCCGGGTGGCGATGCGCGACGACCTGCGCCGGATCCTGGCCGAGGACGCCGCCTATCCCGATGCCAACGGCCTGCTCGGCGCCTATCATTTCGCCATCGGCGAGTTTGATCGGGCGATCACCCACCTCGAGCGCGAGGTGACCGGCGAGGCGGACGATGCGACCAGCCGGGTCGACCTCGAAACCCACTTCCTGCTCGCCCTGATCTACGCCGATCATCGGATCGATCCGACCCGGGCCCTGGCCCACGCCACCGCCTATTACCGCCGCGATCCGGACAGCCCGCGCATCCACGACCTCCGCCGCCGGGCCCTCCGGCTGGGTGGGGGCGCGGCGGAGCCCGTGGACGGCCACGGTGCGGCCCCGGCGGGCGGCGGACACGGTGGCGCGGATACCCATTCCGGCGCTGTCGCCGACCCGGCCCCGACGGACGCTGCCGGCGGCCACGCCGCCGCCGCCCATGCCGCCCCTGCCCGGGAGCCGGCTGGGAGCCATGCGCCCAGCGGCCATGCGCCCGCGGCGGGCCATGGCGGGGGGCACTGATGTCCGCCTGCACCCACACCTTTCGCGATCCGGCCCGGCGCTGCCCCCACCCGGCCACCGCCAGCGGTCACTGCCTGTGGCACAGCCCCCGGGTGCGCAAGGGCGATGGCTATGTCCGCGCCCTGGTCGAACAGGCTCTAATCATCGGATCCCTGGCCGAGGCGCATCTCGCCCACGCCCGGCTCGCCGGCATGGACCTGAGCGACCGGGATCTGGCGGGGGCGGATCTGCGCGATGCGGATCTGCGCGGCGCCCGGCTTGCGGGGGCGGACCTTTCTGGCGCCTGTCTGCGCCGGTGCGACCTGACCGGCGCGGACCTCACGGGCGCCCACCTGCGCGGCGCCGACCTGTCCGATGCCCGGTTGGGCCGTGCGCTGCTGGCGAATGCGGACGCCGCCGGCGCCCTGGTCGAGGGCACCGACCTGCGGGCGGCGGATTGCACCGGCCTGAATCTGGAGGGGGCCCGGATCGGCCGCTTCCACTGGAACCGTCTGACCCGCTTCGACGGCGTCCGTGGCCTTGAGCCGCGGACCGGCGATCCCGATGAGACCCAGGCATTCCCCGCGCCCCTCGCCCTTGCCGGGGCGGTGGCCGGCGGCCTGGCGGATCCGGATCCGGATGCGGAGCGCACCCGCACCTATGCCCCGGTGACCGACGAGCCGGCGCCGCCGGTGAGCGTGGACCGTTCCCACGCCACCACCACATCCGCCGCCCGGATTCCGGATGCCGCCCCCGTGCCGCGTCGCCGTCCGTGGCGACCGGTGCTCGGCCTGGTGGCGGTCGCCGCCCTGGCAGCCGGCGCCGGCTGGTGGGGGGCCCCGCGTGGCGGCGAGACCGACGGCTCCCTGGCTGGCCAGGTCCGCCAGCTCGCGGATCAGCACGATGCCACCCTGGCGGAGCTCGCGGCCACCCGTCAGCGGCTTGCCGATGCGGTCGCCGATGCGGATGCCTCCCGGGAGGAGGTACGCCTTGTCCGCACCACCGGCGCCCAGGCCGCCGCGGAGCGCGATCAGGCCCTGGCCCGGGCCCGGGCCGCGGATCTCGAAGCGTTGCGCCTGCACGCCGCCGACGACCGCGCCCTGACCTCGGCGGTGACCATCGATGAGCTGCGCACCCGCCTGCGCGAACTGGCCCAGGGTTCGAGCCGCCAGGAGAGCGTGGCGCGGATCCTCGCCGCCGGGGTCGAGCGGCTCCAGGCGGAGAACGAGCGCCTGGGCCGGGTCCGCGATGACACCGTGGCCCTGCGCCATCGCCTGGACCGGATCGGCGAGGAGCGTGATCGCCTGGCCGGGGAACTGGCCATGGTGCGCAGCGACCGGGACCGCGTGCAGACCTCCCTGACCAAGGCCAAGGGCGACCTGGAAGCCGCGGACCAGGCCATCGGCCGCTACCTGGCCCGGCTGTCGGCGAGCAACCTGCAGGAGGCCCTGGGTGATGACCTGGAGGCCCTGCCCATGCACGAGGTCGCCCCGGGTTCCGCCATCGCCCTCGCCGGCCGCTACGCCATGACCCTGCGGGTCGATCCGGTCGAGGCGGCCCAGCCCACCGTGGGTGTGCGCCTGGTCCTCCAGCGCCCCGCCGCCGAGGCGAGCCCGGATGTCGCCATCGTCCTCTACGACCAGGATCGCAAGCCCCTGCGCCGGGTCGCCCTCGGCTTCCCGCACACCGATGGCGGGCCGCCGGTCATCGCCGGCAGCGCCAGCGTCGGCTGCGACCGCTTTCCGCGCTTCGCCCGGGTGATCGTCACCCCGGCGGGTGGCGCCGCCAAGGAAGCCTCCCTCCGCTGAGCGGCTGGACCCGGTGCGGCGGCGGTGAGCCTGTGCACATGCATCCCCGGCTCGCTCCGCTCACCGTCACGGTCCGCGATCCCCAGGGCCGCCCGCGGCCCGGCGTGCCGGTCACGGCGACCCCGCGGACCCTGCCCCTGGCGGTCGGCACCTGCCTGGCCCACCATGCCTGGGCGGATCCGGTCCTGGGCCCCGGCTACCGGGCCTTCGCCGAAGCGGTCTGCCAGGTGGCGGTGGGTGAGAACGAGTGGAAATGGTACCACACCGACCCCGAGGGCTGGGCCGGCCGCTGGGCCGACGCCGAGGCCCTGTGGCACTGGTGCCACGAGCGCGGCATCGCCGTGCGCGGCCACTGCCTGACCTGGGACAAGGCCCGCTGGGTCCCGGCCTGGGTGAGAGCCCTGCCGGCTCCGCAGATCATGGCCGCGGTCTATCACCGCATCGGAGATGCCACCCTGCGTTGGCGCGGCCGGGTCACCTGCTGGGATGCGTGCAACGAGCTGCTCGACGGTGGCTGGCTGGAGGGGACGCTCGGCGTGGGATCCACCGCACGGCTGCTCCAGGCCGCCCAACGTTACGACTCGGCACCGCTCTTCGTCAACGAATACGGGATCCTGGACAGCGACGAGAAGCTCGGCCGCTACCTCCAGCTCATCGCCGGCCTGCGGGCCCAGGGCGCCCCGGTGGGTGGCATCGGCATCCAGGAGCACGCCGCGGAGCGCTGCGTGGTGGATGCGGCGGCGGCCGCCGCCGAGGCGGACCGTCCGGAGCGCCAGGGCCGGGGTCCGCTCATCGTCCCCGAGATGCACCGCCGGTTCGACCGCCTGGCGGTCACCGGCCTGCCCATCCACCTGACCGAGGTCAGCGTGAAGACCCCGGACCTGGGCAAGCGGGCCGAGGCCCTGGGCATCCTCCTCGACACCGCCTGGGACCACCCGGCGGTGGAGGTCTTCATGCTCTGGGGCTTCCACCCGCAGGTCCACTGGTTGAAGGATGATGCCGCCCTCACCGACGCCGGCGGCCAGCCCAACCGTGCCGGCCAGGTCCTCCTCGACCGCCTGGCCCGGTGGAAGGCCCTGGTCCATGGCACCACCGGTGCCGACGGCACCTGCACCCTCGCCGTTCCCCGGGGCCGCCTGGCCATCGCCACGCCCCTGGCGACGGTGGAGGCTGACCATGCGGCCATGGTCAGCGTGACCGGCTAGGCCCCGGTGGGGGCCGGGAATGGCCCGGGAACCGTCTTCCCTCCCGCCGGCCAGGGCCACCATCCCGCCCCGCCATGAGCACCGCCGCCCCCGTCTACGACCCCGCCGCCATCGAGCCTGTCTGGCAGGCCCGCTGGGATGCCGCCGGCCTGCACGAGGTCCGCGACGATGTGCCCCGGGACAAGTGCTACTACGTCCTGGAGATGTTCCCGTACCCGTCGGGCAAGCTGCACATGGGCCATGTGCGCAACTACTCGATCGGCGACGCGGTGGCCCGCTACAAGCGCATGCGCGGCTTCCAGGTCCTGCACCCGATGGGCTGGGACTCCTTCGGCCTGCCGGCGGAACAGGCGGCCATCGAGCGCGGCGCCCACCCCAAGGCGTGGACCTACGAGAACATCGCCCACATGCGCGGTCAGCTCCAGCGCATGGGCTTCAGCTATGCCTGGAGCCGCGAGTTCGCCTGCTCCGACCCCGGCTACGCTGCCCGGGAGCAGGACATCGTCCTCGACCTGGTCGAGCGCGGGCTGGTCTACCGCAAGTCGTCCCTGGTGAACTGGTCCACGGGGCTGAACTGCGTGCTCGCCAACGAGCAGGTGGTCGATGGCAAGTGCTGGCGCACCGGCACGCCGGTCATCCAGAAGGAGTTGCCCCAGTGGTGCCTGCGCATCACCAGCTACGCCGAGGAACTGCTCAAGGGCCTGGACCAGCTCCAGGGCGGCTGGCCCGACGCGGTGCTCGCCCAGCAGCGCAACTGGCTCGGCCGCAGCGAGGGCGCCGAGATCGACTTCGCCGTGGACGGCCATCCCGAGGTCACCCTCACGGTGTTCACCACCCGGCCCGACACCCTGTTCGGTGTCACCTTCGTCTCCATCGCCCCGGAGCACGCGGCCCTGGATCGCATCGTCCCCGCCAGCCACCGGGCCCAGGTCGAGGCCTTCAAGGCCGAGGTCCGCGCCACCAGCGCCCAGGAGCGCATGGGCGACACCGCCGAGAAGAAGGGCTGCCCCACCGGCGCCTTCGTCATCAACCCCGCCACCGGCGCCAAGGTGCCCCTGTACGCCGCCAACTTCGTGGTCGCCGACTATGGCACCGGCGTGGTCATGGCGGTGCCGGCCCACGACGACCGTGATCATGCGTTCGCCGTGAAGTACGGCCTGCCGGTCATCGAGGTCATCCGTCCCGCCGCCGGCGAGGCGAAGCCCGTGGCCGAGGCGGCGTACACCGACCCCGGCGTGATGACCGGCTCCGCGCAGTTCGATGGCGTGGCCTCCGAGGAGGCCAAGGGCGCCATCACCGCCTGGCTCGAATCGATGAAGAAGGGCCGCAAGGTCGTGACCTGGCGCCTGCGCGACTGGGGCATCTCGCGCCAGCGCTACTGGGGCAACCCGATCCCGTTCACCTACTCAGACACCCTCGGCATCGCCCCGGTCCGCAAGCAGGACCTGCCGGTGGCGCTGCCGATGGATGTGGCCATCGATGGCAAGGGCAATCCCCTGGAGCGGCACCCGACCTGGGCGGTGACCGCCAACGACGGCTCGCCGCTGACGGTGAAGGGGCCCACCGGCCCCGAGCCGGCCCGGCGCGAGACCGACACGATGGACACCTTCATGGAGTCGTCCTGGTACTTCGCCCGCTTCACCTGCCACGACAACCGCCGCGATGATCTCGGCTGCGCTGCGCCCCTGGACCGGGCCCGGGTCGACCACTGGCTGCCGGTGGATCTGTACGTGGGCGGCATCGAGCACGCGGTGCTCCACCTGCTCTACGCCCGCTTCTTCACCAAGGCCCTGTCGGACCTCGGCTACACCGGCGTGCGTGAGCCGTTCAAGCGCCTGCTCTGCCAGGGCATGGTGTGCATGGAGACCCTGTACCGCGAGGGCTCCGACGGGAAGAAGCAGTACTTCTACCCCGACGAGGTCGAGGTCGAGCGCGACGCCAAGGGCCGCGTGGTCAGCGCAGTGGCCAAGTCCGACGGCCAGCCGGTGCTGGTCGGCCGGGTCGAGAAGATGTCCAAGTCCAAGCGGAACACCGTCGATCCCCAGGCCCTGGTCGACCTGTACGGCGCCGACACCTGCCGCCTGTTCGTGCTCTCGAACGTGCCTCCGGAGCTGGATGTGGTGTGGAGCGAGGACGGCGTGAAGGGCTCGCACCGCTTCCTCAAGCGGGTGTGGGTCCTGGCCCAGGAGCAGCGCGACCGCCTGCTCGCCGTGCCCGCCTTCGCCGGCCATGTGCGCGAGCTGTCCGGCGCCGACCAGGCGGTGGGCCGCAAGATCCACGCCACGGTCAAGCGCTGCACCGATGCCCTGGAGAAGGACTTCGCCTTCAACACCGCCATCGCCGCGTGCATGGAGCTGTCGAACGAGCTCGACCCCGCGGCCCTGAGCCCGGCGGTGCTGCGCGCCGGCATCGAGACTCTGATCCGCCTGCTCGGCCCCATGGTCCCGCACCTGGCCGAGGAGCTGTGGGCCGCCTACGGCCACGCCGAGGGCCTGAACGCCGCCGGCTGGCCATCCTACGACGCGGAGCAGATCGCCGCGGACGAGGCCGATTACCCGGTGCAGATCCAGGGCAAGGTCCGCGCCAAGATCAGCCTGCCCCGCACCCTCACCGGCCCCGCCCTGGAAGCCGCCGTCCTCGGCCACCCGGATGTGGTCGCCGCCCTCGCCGGCAAGCCGGTGAAAAAGGCGATCATCGTGCCGGGGAAGATCGTCAACCTGGTGGTCTGAGCCTCAGGCTTCCTCTGCGTCTCTGCGTCCTTCGATCCGGGCGCAGAGACGCGGAGGAGCGCAGAGGCCGCAGAGGACTGCCAACCGAGGGAGACGCCTCGATCCGGGCACAGAGACGCGAAGGAGCGCAGAGGACAGCCAGCAGAGGCAGGCCAGCGGGCAGGTCGTGCCGGTCATTCCTGCTTGTCTCTGCACCCCTCTGCGCCTCTGCGCCAGCCCGCCGCAGGCGTCTGCTCAATCTATCGGGCCAACGCGGCGATCCCCGCCAGGTCCATCTTGCCGGTGCCCAGGCGCGGGATCGCGTCGACGCGCTTGGCGTCCTTGGCCCGGGGCTTCCACAGGGGGGCGAGCGACAGTCCGGCGAGCAAGGATTCCCAATCACCGTCCCAGCCGGTGTGCAGGACCACCAGTTTCTCGCCCTTGGTCGGATCGGGGACCGCGGTGACGGCGCTCTCACAGGTGGCGCCGGCGGTGATCAGGGCGCCTTGGACCGCCTCCTGGACCAGATCCAGGGGCACCATCTCGCCGCCGATCTTGGCGAAGCGCGACAGCCGGCCGGTGATGGTCACGAAGCCGTCCGCATCGACGCGGCCGCGGTCGCCGGTCCGGTAGCCGCCGTCGCACAGGGCCGCGGCGGTCAGGTCGTCACGGTCCCGATAGCCGCGCATGCGGGAGGGCGACCAGACCACGAGCAGGCCTTCCTCGCCGGGGGGCAGCACGCGGCCGCTTTCGGGATCCACGGCGGCGATGTGTACGCCCGGGAGCGGGCGGCCCACCGAGCCGTCGCGGCTGCGCTCCTCGGTGACCCGGCCCTTGGTGAACGCGGGCAGGTTCACCGTCGCCACCGGGGCCAGTTCCGTGCAGCCATAGCCCTCCAGGAGCGGTGAGCCGTAGCGCTCGCGCCAGGCCGTGCGCAGTTCGCCCGGACAGCGTTCGGCGCCGAGGATGGTCATGCGCAGGGCCGCGGCCTGGGCCGGTTCGATGCGCCGCATCCAGCCGCGGGCGAAGGTCGGTGTGCCCATGAGGAGGGTCGGGCGCAGCGTCTCCATCAGTTTCGCAAGCCCGGCGCCGTCGTTGGGATCCGGCTGGGCCGCCAGAGGCAGGCCGCTGGCGAGGGGGAACCACAGCCCTGGGACCAGGCCGAAGGAATGGAACAACGGCAGCGGGCTGCATGCCCGGTCGTCACTGCGGGCACGGAACGCGCTGGCGATGCCATCGCACTGGGCGAGCACCTGGCGGTGGGTCAGCTCCACGCCCTTGGGCTCGCCGGTGCTGCCGCTGGTGAACACCAGGCAGGCCACCGCATCCGGATCCGCCGCCGGCGCCGGGGTGAGCAGCCGGGCCAGGCCCCGGGCCAGGATCTCGATCCGCGGGATGCCGGGCAGGATCTCCTCCAGGTCGATCAGCCGCACCGGCAGTTCCGGCAGCTTGATCTTCTGGCGGTAGATCCGGCTGGTGACCACGGTGCGCAGGCCGGCCTTGCGGCACATCGCCGCGAGCTGGGCCGCACCGGCGGTATGGTTCAGGTTCACCGCCGTCCGCCCGGCCCAGGCGCAGGCCACATTCGCCAGCATGCCGCCACGGCCCGGCGGAAGCACGATGCCGAGGGCGTCCTCGTCCGCCGCCAGTCGCAGCCGCACCCGCAGAGCATCCGCCAAACCCGCCGCCAGGAGCCCGGTGAGCCGTCCGCCCGCGTCCATCACCGCCAAGCGGAAGGCGTTCGCCCGCAGTCCCGCCACGGCGGCACTGCCCAGGGTTCGCCGGTCCGCGGCCACTGCCGCCATGCCCAGATCGTGGACGATCCGGTCCACCGCCTGGCGCAGTGCCGGCGCGGTGGTGGAGGCTGGCAACGGGTCGCCGAAGCGCATCCGCACCACCGGCCTCCAACGCCATCCCCACCAGGGCCGCGGAGAGTGGCTCACGATCGGGATGTCCCACAGCCCATGCAGACCCACCGGCACCACCGGGACCCCGGCCCGACTGGTGATGCGCTCGCATCCGGCCTGGAAGCGGTCGAGCTGGCCGCTGCGGCTCAGCTTCCCTTCGGGAAAGATGCCCACCGCCTGGCCGGCCCGGGCGCAGTCGGTGGCCGCGGTCATGGCCCCGGCCAAGGCCCGGTGGCCGGCGGTCTCGTCGATGGCGATGGCCCCGCCACGGCGGAGCAGCCATCCGATCACCGGCGCCTGGACCCAGCGGGCCCAGACCAGGAAACGGGACGGCCGCGGGGCGAAGGCCCACAGGATGATCCCGTCGAGAAGGGACAGGTGGTTCGCCGCCAGCAGCACCCCGCCCCGGACAGGAACGCGGTGGGTCCCCTCGACGCGGAGGCGGAAGCACAGGCGGAGGGCACAGCGGACCAGGGCGCGGAGGAGCCAGGGATCGGAGCTCATGTTAACGATCGTTATCTATTTCCGCCGGTGTCAAGCCAGCCCCCTTGGAGTGGCGCTCGGGGATCCCATGATGCCTCCGTGGACCTGACCGACCGAGCCGGTGTGACCGTGATCCGCTGCGACCCGCAGCGGACCCAGGAATTGCCGGGATTGGCGGACCGGCTGGCGGCAGTCGGCAAACTCCGCGCGGTGGTCGATCTGGATGGCGTCGGCTACCTGTCCTCGCTCCAGATCGCCGCGATCATCAGCCTGCGTCAGGGTATGCATACCCGGGGCGGACGGCTCCTGATCGCCAACCTCTCCACATCGTTGCGCGCCGTGTTCCAGGTCCTCAAACTCGACCGGCTCTTCCGCCTCGACCTCGGTCTCGACGCCGCCGTCGAGGACGCCGCCCGCTGAGCGGGCTGGTTCCGGGTTCGCTGCGCTCTCGTTGCGAGGGCTTCCCGTTCCGGGCCCGCTTCGCTCTCGTTCCGGTGACGGCGACGTGAACCCCAAACCTGCGACGCGCATGCAGCGGGCCCGAAACCCGGGTTTCAGACGGTCATGATGTCCTTGGTCTTCTCGGCCAGCAGCTTCTCGGCCTTGTCCTCGGCGGCCTTGAGCATGTCGGTGACCTTTTCGTTGGTCTTCTTCACCACATCCTCGGGAAGCTTGTCGGCCTTGGCGCGGTTCTCGATGCCCTTGAGGATGTCGCGGCGCACGTTGCGCATGACGACCTTGTGCTTCTCGCAGGCCTCCTTGGCCTGGCCCGCGAGCTGCTTGCGACGCTCCGTGGAGAGCGGGGGCAGGATCATGCGGATGACCTGGCCGTCATTCTGCGGGTTCATGCCGAGGGCAGCCTCCGTGAGCGCGCGGTCGATGGCCTTGAGCAGGCCCTTGTCCCAGGGCTTGATCATGATCGTCGTCGCATCGGGTACGCTGACGCTCGCGCACTGGGACAGCGGCATCAGGGAGCCGTAGGCATCGACCCGCACGCCGTCGACGATGGCGGTGGTGGCGCGGCCGGTGCGGATGGCGCGGAAGTCATGCTCGAGGGCGGCGATGCCCTTGTCGAAGCGGGTCTTGGCGTCGGTGATCTCGGCGTCGAGGGCCATGGCGGTATCCTTAGCGGGGAATGGTCAGAGGGGATTGGCGCCGACCAGGGTTCCCGGCGGCTTGGACCCGAGGGCGGCGGTGATGCCGCCGGGCCGGGTCATGTCGAACACGCGGATGCTGATCGTCCGCTCGCGGCACAGGGCGAAGGCCGCCATGTCCATGACCCCGTAGCGGCCGGCGATGGCCTGGTCGTAGGTCAGGAAGGTGAAGCGGGTCGCGGTCTCGTCCTTGCGCGGGTCGGCGTTGTAGATGCCGTCCACCTTGCTCGCCTTGAGCAGTTCCCCGGCCCCGACCTCGGCGGCGCGCAGGGCCGCGGTGGTGTCGGTGGTGAAGAACGGATGGCCGGTGCCGCCACCGAAGATGACCACCTGGCCGTCCGCCAGGGCGGCGACCGCGGCGGTGCGGTCATAGGCCTTGCATACATTCGGGATCGCGTGCGGCCCGAAGACCACCGCCCGCCCTCCCAGGGATTCGATGCCGTCCTGCAAGGCCAGCGCGTTGATGTGGGTCGCGAGCATGCCCTGGTAGTCGCCCCGGGTCGGATCCGCGGAGCGGTGACGCACCGCGCCGCCGCGCAGGATGTTGCCGCCACCGACCACGATGGCGACCCGGCAGGACTCGGCTCCGGCCAGGATCTCGCGGCACACCCGCTCGACCACCGCCGGATCGAGCACGCTGTCCGCCCCGCCAAGCACCTCGCCGGAGAGCTTGAGCAGCTTCGTCGGTCGAACCGCGGCCGGTGCCGCGGGCGGCGGCTTCACCGCACGCTTCGCAGCCGCAGCGGCCCGGGGACGGGGTTTCACGGCTTTGGCGGGAGGGACACGCTTGGCTGGCATGGTCGGCAGCATCCGCTGCCCAGCCCACGGGGTCAAGGCGGCCGCGAGGCCCTGGGACGGGCGTCCGTCATGGGCCGGCGTGGCCCGCCTGCCGGATCACGGCAGATCCACCGCCACGACCATGCTCGCGCCCACGGAATCGGCATCGTCCGCGGCCTCGTCGATGGCGTTGGCCTCGACGTGGAACCGGGCCCGGGGATGGGGGCGCATGAGCAGCGCCAGGGCCACCTCGAGCTGCTCGTTGTCGTCCGCCTCGAACCCGCGCTCGACCCAGTCCACCATCAGCGTCGCCGACAGGGTCGGGGTGAAGGCGTAGTTGGCCATGGCGAGGAGGACGAGATCGCTGCCGAAGGTCTCGCCGCCCACCGTGAGGTCCGGGTGGTGGTGGTACTGGGCCTCGGCGGCCAGGAACCAGCCGTGCTCCTGGAATGCACGGATGTCCGCATTCAGATCCGCCGCCAGGGAATGGACCCCGCCGCCGTCCGGGCCGGCGGTGGAGCGGGGATCGTGGGCGATGCCCAGCTCGATGCGCCCCAGGGCGGGGTCCATGGCCCACAGGGACAGACCGGTGGCCAGGTCGGTGCCGGAGCGGTCGTCGGTCGACCCGAGCAGGTCATCCGCCACGTAGCCCTCGATGCCCCACCGGCGGTCGTCGCCGGCGACGAGCAGGCCCACGCCGTCGGTGACGAATGGCTCGTTGGGTCCCAGGCTGTGGTTTTGAACGTTCCAGTCCCAGGCGGCACTGTGCCGGGCGCGCCACAGGGAGGTGACGTGGAAACCCTCCCAGCCCAGCCAGGTGGTGCGGAAGCGCCCGGCGCGCACGGTCAGGTGCTCGGTCGCGCTCCAGTCCGCGAAGACCTGCTCAACCCGCACCGGGGGCGCCCGGTGCAGGTCGCCGGCGGAGTCCTCCTCCTGGTAGGGCGACTCGTCGTGCAGCACCACATCGGCGCGCAGGGCGAAGCCGTCATAGCGGGCGTTGAGGAAGACCAGGGCCTCGGCGGAAAAATCGACCTCCAGGTCGTTCTCGCCGGCGTGGCGGCCGCCGGGGTGGCCGGGGGCGGCGGGCTGCTGGAGATCCGCATCCACCCCGGCGGCCACATGCCCGCCCAGTCCCAGCCGGGGAGCGAGTTCCACCGCAGGGAGGGCTGCGCCGACGGCAAGGAGGATGAGGTTGGGAATCAGGCGCATGGGCGAGCATGCATCGGGTTCGCCGCGCTGTCGAGACGGCCCGGCACGAGGTCTGCACTTGGCCCAGGGCGTGGACGGTGAGCATGGGGCGCATGAACGACCCGATCATCGGCGAGGAATGGAAGCTGCTCGACGAGGCCAGCCGCGGCTACGACCCCGCTGCCATCGCCCCGGACCTGGACGCCGCCCGGGCGCGCATCCGGCGGATCCGCATGGCGGATGTGGAACTGCGGGCGGTGGGCGACGATGGTCGGCCCCTCGCCGGCCTGCGGCTCGACATCGAGCAGCAGCGCTCCGCCTTCCCCTGGGGCGACCAGCAGTGGGAACTGTCCACCCTGCACCGCTACGGCCAGGGTGGGAGCGACCGGGTCCGTCACTACACCCAGCGTTTCACCGACTGCCTGAACGCCTCCAACTGCCTGAGCTACTGGAGCGAGCGGCCGCAGAACGACGGGCCGAAGCATCAGGAGTTCCAGGGCGAGGACCGCCTCGACGACTTCGCCTGGCAGGTCGACTGGGCCCGGGCCAACGGCCTGGTCGCCAAGGGCCATCCGATCTTCTGGCCGGTGCCCAAAGGCATCCCCGACTGGGTGAAGCGCTACCCCTACGAGACGCAGCTCGTCTTCCTCGAAGCGCGGGTGCGCAACCTGGTGGCGCGCTTCCGCGGCAAGGTCGCGATCTGGGATGTGGTCAACGAGCCGATGTGGGAGCCCGCGCTGCGCAACCTCGGAAAGCGCCACTGGCCGCATATGGAGGATCTCGACGCGATCCTCGGCTATGTCGAGCCGGTGATGCGCTGGGCCCGGGACGAGGACCCCGACGCCTGCTACGTCATCAACGACTACGGCATGGAGGTCGACGCCCCCGGCCGGGAGCTGCGCGCCGCGGACGGCAGCCTGGTCACCGCGAAGCGCCAGCGCGACCGCTTCAAGGCCCTGTTCCGCGCCCTGCGCGAGCGCGGCTGCCCCGCGGACGGCCTGGGCATGCAGTCGCACACCGGTGGATGGATCACCCCGGCGGAGCAGAACGCCATCCTCGACGACTTCGCCGAGGCGGGCGTGCCGCTGCACTACACCGAGTTCTGGGCGAGCACCGGCCACCTCGACAAGGCGGGCCTCGATCCCAAGACGGTGGCGCGGATGAAGGCCGAGTACGTGGCCAACCTGATCACCGTGGCCTATGCCCATCCCGCGGTGGCGGCGTTCTTCTTCTGGGGCGGGATCACCGGCGAGATGGGTTTCCGCTCCGACCACAACAGCGGCGGCCTGCCCACCTCGTCGCATCAGCCGACACCGACCTACGAGCGGGTGCGGAAACTGCTGCGCGAGGAGTGGTGGACCCGCGAGACGGTGGTCACGGATGCGGACGGCGTTGCCCGGCTGCGGGCGTTCCACGGCGATCACAGCGCCCGCTATGCCCTCGCCGGTGGCGGCCGGGCCGGGGTCGGCTTCACCGTCACCCCGCAGCGCGGGGGTGCCATCGAGCTGCGCTGCCACCGCCCGGGCTGAGGAGCGGGCCGGGGTTCAGAAGCGCCAGCCGACTCCGGCGCCGGCGACCAGGCCGGAGAAGGTGAACGAACTGTCGTCGGTGTTGTCCCAGGCCACGTCCTGGAGACGGAGCCACTCGTAACCGACTTCGACGCCCACCTTCCAGCGGTGCCAGCCGGTCCACCAGGCGCCCCAGGTGGCCCCGGCGCCAAAGGCGACCCCGGCTCCGGAACCCGCCTCATCGATGCTCGCCGTGCCGGCGCCGGCCTTCAGGTGGATCAGCAGGTTCGTCTCGAGCGCGTCCCCCGGGTGGTCCAGACCTTCCAGGCTGACCCGCCAACCGATCCCCGCCACCGGCCCGGCGGCGGCCACTGCGATGTCGAGGTCCTGGCGGCTGCCGCCGGCCTCCGGTTCCAGTTCCCCGGAGGCGGCGACGACGCTGCCTTCGATCCCGGCCAGCCAGCCCCAGCCGTCGCCATCCCACCAACCCCGGGTCCAGCGCAGGGTCGCTCCGGGTCCGATGTCGCTCTCGCCGTCGAGCCGCAGATCGTAGGCCGGGCTCACGCCATCATCGATCCCGTCGATGGAGCCGCTGCGCAGGGCCGGCGCCAGGCTCACCACCAGGGTCAGGTCGTCGGTCACCGGCAGCGGCTGGCGCAGGGTGCCCTCGGCGGCGGCCAGGGGGCAGCACAGGAGCAGGACGGCGATGGGTTTCACGGGGTCTCCAGGAGCAGGCGCACGCCGGCGGCGGGGTGGCGGACCCCGGGCGGGCAGTCCAGGCGGTTGCCGGCCTGGGCGGACAAGAGGGGGTCGGACCAGGAGCCGCCACGCAGCACCGGGCCATCCGCAGGGCCGCCATCGCGGACCCATTCCCAGGCGTTGCCGGCGCAGTCGCGCAGACCGTTGGCCGCCGCGGGCCGGGCGCCCACCGCCCCGGGCCCGGTCGCGGTCGCCGGTCCGACCACGGCGAAGGTGGTGGCGAGGGCCGGATCCGCACCCCAGGGCCACGGTCCCGCGCCACCGGCCAGGGCGGCGGCCTCCCAGCGGGCGCCATCAGGCACCGCCAGCCGATAGGGCTGGCTGGCATTCCAGGCGGCGAGCACTGCGGTGATGTCGGACCAGGCCAGGTTGGTGGCCGGCGCCGCATCGCCGGCGCTGCCCAGGTATTCCGCCGGCAGCACCGACCACGGCTCGCGGGGAACCGAGGCGGCGGTGCGGTCGACCAAGGCCCGCCATTGGCCCCGGGTCAGCTCGGTGGTGGCGAGCCAGCCGGCGGCGACCACCGCCGACCGGGTCGTGGAGGGCGATCCGTCCGCGACCACCGCATCCAGGGCCGACACGGTGATGGTGCCCGCGGCCACGGCGCGGAACGACAGGCTCGTCGCATCGCCGGGGATCTCCGCGGCGCCGTCGAGCAGCCGGCCGGTACTCAGGTCCAGCCGCACCGACGCGGCGGTCGGCGGCGGCGGATCCGGGCGCAGATCCGGCGGCGGCACGTAGTCATCGCCACCGCCGCCGCAGCCGGCCGTGACCAGGGCCGCCGCCATCAGCGCAAGAGTCGGGACGCGCATGATCAGCCTCCGCCCGTGGTCGCGGGGACCACCACCAGGATCAGGTCCACGGCCAGGATGCCGTCAGCGTCGCCGTCCCCATCTGGATCATGGGTGAGGAGCACCCGCACCCGGACCGGGCCGGCGCCGGCGGCAGTGCCCGACAGATCCACCGCCACGGTCCCGCCACCATCACGCACCGGGGCAGCGATGCCCAGCCAGGCCGGCGGCGGGCTGCCTCCCGGCGGAGCCGTCAAGGTGGCAATCAGTGCGCCGGTAGCGGTATGGCCGCTGCCCACCACCAGGATGCGGTGGCTCCAGGGGCTGCCCGCGGCGACCACCACCGCATCCGGTTCGTTGGCCAGGGCGAAGGTCCGTGGATCGTCATCCAGGATCGCCGCGGCGGCGGTGCCGGCGGCGCGGGCGGAGCCATCCACCGTGCGGATCTCGACCACGACCCGGGCGCCGGTGGCCACGGTGGTGTTGTCCACGGGGATCACGAGCAGGTCGATGCCAGTGGACCCGGCGGGGATCACCTGGGTGCCCGCCACCGTCTGGATCGCCACCGCGGATCCGGTGGCGATCACCCCGACCGTCGCCGGACGGGGGAGGGCGCCACCGGCATAGGCGATGCGGAAACGCGCCGGCAGAGACGGTTCGGCCCCGTCCGCCAGCCGGCGCACGGTCACGACCGGGGTCGCGTCGGAGATCCGCGCGGCGGCGCTGGCGCTCCCGCCGATGCGGATGCCGGTGGTGGCGGCGATGGTCAGGACGAGCTGTTCCTCGGCTTCGATGCGCACATCGTCGGCGATGGTGAAGGCGACCTTGGCTTCGGTGGCCCCGGCGGCGATGGTGATGCTGCCGGAGGTGGCGGCGGCAACCAGGTCCGCGAGCGGATCGGCGCTGCCGGACAGGCTCCAGGGCAGCACCACCGGGATGGTGCGCGCCTCGTTGAGCGCGACCGTGAAGGCTGCGGTGGCGCCCTCGCGGCCGGGCTCGACGAGGATGATTCCGGCTTCCGCCGGACGCTCGACGATGGTGATGGCGGCGGTGGCGGCGAGGGTGATGGCAGCGGTTGCCGGGGCGGTGATTCCGATCGTCAGCCGCTCGTCCACCTCGGGCAGGCGGTCGTCGAGGGCGGTGACCGGGATGGCCGCGGCGGTGGCGCCGGCGGCGATCGCCACCGTAGCCGATAGGGGAGCGATGTCCGCGCTGTCCGCGGCGGTGGCGCCGCTGACGGTGATCGCCACGGATACCACGAGGGCTCCGACGGTGGTGGAGCGCACCACCCGGAAGCCGGTGCCCGCGGCGCCTTCCTGGATGCCGAGCACCGCCGCTTCGATCCATAGACCGGGGATCCGGTCGCGGATGCGGATGGTCGCCGCGGCGGTGGCGCCGGTGGTGTACGTGGGATCTGTGAGATCCGTGAGCACGGTGAGGATGACCGTCTCCCCGTCGTCCGGCAGGGCGTCGGTGAGCGGCACCACGGGGATCAGCGCTTCGGTGGCGCCGGCGGCCACGGCCCGGGTCGCCGCCAGGGCGACGTAATCCGTCCCCGCCCCGGCGCTACCGGACACCGCGAAGCGAAGGACCACGCCTCCGAGACCCGCCGGCGGCGCGAGGGCGATCCTGAACCCGCCCGGAGTTCCGTCCTCGTCCGCATCCGCGACCGGGGCGACGGTGACCACCGGGGCGTCGTCGACCACCGCCACCGCGACGGTGCCGGAGCCGGTGGATCCGGGGCCGGGGGTCAGCACCGCACGCAGGGACCAGCCTGGATGGGCGAGCCCATCCGCCATGGCGGTGACCGCGATGGTGGCGGAGGTGCTGCCGGCGGCGATGGCCCCGGACGCCGCGGCGGCCCAGGTCCCGCTCCCATTGCTGACAGGAGACGGCAGCGCCGTGTAGGCGATGGTGAAGGGATGGGCGAACGGCGAGGCCGGTCCCGCATAGGCCACGGTCAGGATCGCCGGCGTGCCGGTGGTCTCGCCCGCCGTACCCGACACCGCCAGGGTCAGGGCCGGGCTGCCGTCGGTGACGGTGATGGTCGCCCGGGTCGCGCTGCCGATCACCGCATCGGCGGAGGAGACGGAGGTGATGGTGAACAGCACCGGCGTCGCCGGCTCCACCACCTGATCCGGGCTCCCGCTGACCGGGATGGCGACGGTGGTGGCGCTGGCGGGGAACGACGTGGTACCGCTGGCGGGAGCCGGTGCGCCGGCGATCAGCACCTGGGTGGCGTCCGCCAGCGTCCAACCCACGACCAGATCGCCGGCGGCGGTGGCGGAGCGGCGCAGGACGATGTCTGCGGCGGTCGATCCCACACGCTCGTTGATGGCCGTGCTCCCGGTGACGGAGACGACGTCCTGGATCGGCCCATCGTCGTTGAGCACGGTGATCGCGGCGCTCGCCGGCGAACCAAAGCGGTAGGCCCGGCCGGGGACCTGGATCGGGTCGCTGCCGGCGAGGGCGGCGACCAGGGTCTCGTCCGATTCCCGGAGCACATCATCGAGCACCGAGATCGACACGGTGGCGGCGGTGAGGCCACCGGGGACCAGGACCACGGAGCCCGGGTCCACCACATCGCTGCCCCTGGTAGCGCTACCGGAGAATGCGAGATGCACCTCCAGGTCCTCGGGGATCGCCGCATCCAGGGAAACCACCAGGGAGGCGGTGGCGGCGGGCGCGGCCTCGGACAAACCACCGATCGCCGCCAGGGTCACGGTCGGGGTGCCGTCGAGGATGGTCAGGGTGGTCCCTGCCGGGCTGCCAACGGTGTAGGCCGGGTCGGAGCCGATGGTGAACGACGCGGACTCGGTGCCTTCGATCTGCCAGTCCCACAGCGGCAGGACCTGGACCGCCGCGGTGGCGGCGCCGGATGGGATGGTCACCGGGATGGTGGCGATCTCTGCGGCGAATGTGACGGTACCGATGGTCGCACTGGTGCTGACCAGACGCCAGTCGGGCACGGCGGGGCCGGTGGCGCCGGTGGCGCTCGCGGATCCGGTGGCGCGAAGACGGACGGTGAGCGCTGTCGCGGTGGTCCCGCTGCGGGCGATGGTCAAGACCGCCGGCACCAGGGGCAGGCGCTCGTCGAGGCCCGTCGAGCCGGCGCTCAGGGTGACGGTGGGATCCGCCGCCGCGAGCAGCATGGGGAGAGACAGCAGCGGCACGGCGGACAGGCGCATGGCCGCAGGGTCGCGGCCCGGGTGCGCGGTCAAGCCGACCCGCCGCGCGGTGCGCGACGGCGCGCGGTGCGCCGCCTTACGAAGCGGCCGTCGTCTGGGCGGCGGCGAGGGCGCGTTCGACCTCGCCGCGCAGGAACGCGCGCAGGCCGGTGAGCTCCGCCAGGGCGCCGGGGTTCTTCACCGCCTCGGTGGCGACCACCGCCAGGATGGCGGTGCGGGCCGGTTCCTCGGCCAGCCACTCGCCGAGGGCGCGCTTGAGGTCGGCTCCGGCCACCGGGGCGGGCGGCATCTCGCGCAGCAGGTCGCGGATCATGCGGCGCAGGCGTTCGGGGTCGGTCGCGTCGTCAGCGGGTGCGATGCCGGACACGGGCACCGCCGGAGCGCTGATGGTCGTCAGGTCGGTGGCGGAGATGGGATCGGTGGCGTCGGCCAACCCTGCCACGGCGGGTTCCACGGGGATGGGTCGGTCGACGACCCTTGCGGCGGAGCCTTCGTCATCGTGGTGGACCTCGAGTCCGAATCGGGTCTCCTCGTCGTGGATGGACGAGGTCGGGACATCGTGGTGGGCCGGCTCGCCATCCGACAGGGCGGCGGCGATCTCGTCGGTCTCGCTGCCGGACGGCTGGCCGCCCAGCATGTCGTTCAGGGACATCGGCACCGTGGGCGGATCGCCGACCGGGTCGCCGCCGGGGATGGCCGCGAGGGCGGCCATGAGTTCCTCGGAGACGGCATCCGCGGCGACCGGTGCCGGATCGGACGCCAGTGGTGCGGCCGCGGAGGGAGCGGCGCTGAGGCGCGCGGTCGTGGCCCCGGCACCCACCGCGGCGAGGAAGCGCTCCTGCTGCTCGGCCAGTTGGCGGACGAATTCCGTGAGGGCGGCTTCGAGACGGGGAAATGCTCCGGTGCCCGGCTGCGGCGCGCTCATGGCGCCCGGATGGCTGCGCAGCAGGGCCTGGACATCGCTGACCGTCACCCATCCCTGCTCCGCCGACAGCCGTTCGAGCTTCCAGTCCATGTCCGCCCGCAGTTGATCGCCGAGCTTTTGCAGGTCTTCCCGGGTCGGCAGGGTCGAGACGGCCTTGGCGACCACGCCGGTGGCCTCGTGGCGCACCGGAGCGAGGGCACCCAGGCCTTGTTCGATGCGGGCGAGCAGTTCCTCGCGCAGGCCCGCCAGCGCCTCGCTGTCGATGGCCGGACGGTCCTCTTCGCGCTCGTCGAGACGGCCCTGGAGCCCGGCCACGGTCTCCTCCAGGTTGCCCAGGCGGGCTCCGGCCTCCTCGCCCTGGGACTGCAGTTCCGTGCCGATCTCCTCGCAGTGCTCCAGGCGCTCACCCAGGGCGGCGGCTCCGTTGCGGAGATCGTCGAGGGCGAGCCCGATGCCCGCCAGCCGCGTCTCCACCGTGTCCAGCACCGCTTCGCCGGTGGCGACCTCGTCGAGCCGGCGGGCGATGGCCTCCCCCCGGGCATCGAGTTCGGCGACCCGGCCATCGAGGTGCGCTTGGCCCTGGGCGAGCCGGCCCGCTTCCTCGGCCAGCCGCTCGCCGAGGCCAGCCTCGGCGCCCTTGAGGGCTTCGATGCCGGCAGCGACCTCATCGATGCGTCCGCCGAGGTGGGCATCCGCCTGGCGCAGGGCGATGAGTTCTCCGTCGAACCCGCCGAGCCGCGTTCCGAGGTCCGCTGCGCCGGCGTCGAGGGTCGTGAGCCGATCCTCGATCCCCGCGGTGGTGCCATTGATCGCCTCGATGCCGGCGGCGACCTCATCGATGCGTCCGCCCAGGTGGGCATCCGCCTGGCGCAGGGCGGCGAGTTCTCCGTCGACCCCGTCGAGCCGGCCACTCAGGTCCGCGGTGGTGGCCCCGAGTTCCGCCACCGCCTGGTGGTGGGCCATGGCGATCTCGCCGAGCCGGCCGGCGAGCCGCTCCTCGACCGCTGCCGGGGCCCCGGCCAGGGCGTCGAGTTTCGGGGCGAGGGCCTGGGCCGCCGCGTCCGGGGCCGCCGCCATCCGTTCATCGACCCGGGCATCCAACCCGCGGATCAGTGCCGCCGCGCCCTCCCGCTGGGTGGCAAGGTCCGCGGCCATCGCCGCCCGCAGGCGCTGCTCGGCCCGGGCCAGGTCATGGCGCCACTCCTCGCGCAATTCGTCGGCGGTGCTGGCGAGCTGGGCCGCGAGCCGGCCGTCGAGGGTCGCCGGCAATCCCGCCAGCCGCTCGTCGAGCCGTTGGGCCAGCTCCTCGAGCCGGGCCGCGGAGGCGGTCTGGAAGGCGGCGAGCTGGTGTTCCAGGCGGTCCGCCAAGCCGGCCACCGCCGGCTCGCTGGCGGCGGCGGGGCTGGGTGGCACCGGGGTGCCCTCGGCCGGGGTGCGCCAGCGGCGATCGCTGCGCCGGCGGACCTCGGTCCCGGGCTGGCCCGCCTCGGTGGCCATGCGCCGGGCCCCGGCGAGGACTTCCTCGGTGATCCCATCGCAGGCGGTCAGGTCATGGGCGTGCAGCGACAGCCGGGCTTCGGCCAGCCTGGCGCGCAGGCGGCTGATGTCGCAGCCCATCTCCTGGAGCCCGACGAGCCGCTGCTCAACGGCAACCAGCCGGTGCTCGGCGGCATTGCGACGGCTCTCATCAAGGTCGGACATAGGGCACCGGCAACAGCATCGGCCGCCGCCCCCGGGGCTTGAGGGTCAGTCCCGGGCCAGGTCCCGGATCCGCCCAGCCAGGGCGGCGAGCAGGGCCGCACGGTCGGAGAATGCCGTCACTCGGTCCTCGACCAGGGTCTGCACAGACCCACACAGGCTGTTGGCCACCACCACGGCGGCGCCGGTGCGCGCGCGCAGGGCGGCGGCGCTGGCGACCACGGTGGCGGCGGCTTCGAACTTGAAGCCGACCAGGGGACCCCGGTGGCCCCAGTCGCGCAGGCGGTCGATCACCTTGTCCGCGGGGCGCAGGCGGATGACCACCTCGTCGGCGCCGGAGGGGACCTTGGCCCCAGGGGCGTGGTCGGACACCACATCGCCGCGCCGGCTCGCCACCCCCGCCACCTGGTAGTCGTTGATCGCCGCGGACATCACCACCACCCCATCCGGGTGGGCAGACAGCCACCGGGCCAGGGCGGATTCCAGGTCCGCGCGCTCCCGGTAGCGCTCGGCGGAGACCTCGGGCCGGGCCAGGACCCCGAGCAGGAGGTCGCAGGCAACCCCTTCCCCGGCAAGGACCTCAGCCAGTCGCACGGCGGTGTCGCCGGTCGCCCGCACGCTCAGGAAACGCACCGCGTCGACGGTGAGCAGGGGGGCGCCCCCGATGATCAGGACCCGGCGTGGCATGGCGGCCCAGGATCCCGCCGTCCCCCGGCCGGCAACCGGCTTTGGCACCCCCTTCGCGTCCCCATCGCCAGGAGGCGCGGGACCGTCCGGTTCCGCGACAGGCCATGCCCAAGGGCGTCTACGCCGCTGCGAGTGCGATGTTCGTCGAGAGCCGGGCCCTGGAGTCCGTCGCCCGCAACCTCGCCAATGTCCAGACTCCCGGCTATCGCCAGGAGATCCCGCTCCGCCAGGGCTTCGCCCAGGTGCTCGAGGCCGAAGGCCGGGTCGCCGCCGGCCGCGACACCATCGCCCGGGACCGCGGCGCCGGCGTGGTCCATGACCAGCGCGCCCACCGCTTCACCCAGGGCATCCTCGAACCCACCGGCCATCCCTACGATGTGGCCCTGACCGGGCCCGGCTTCCTCACCGTGCGCGATGCGGACGGCGTGGACCACCTCACCCGGGGTGGCCACTTCGACCGCGATGCCCAGGGCCGCCTGCGCAACACCGCCGGCCTGCAACTCGTCGGTCAGGGCGGTCCGATCACCATCCCCGGCGATGCCAACGAGATCATCATCGGCGATGACGGCACCATCTCCGCCGGCACCGCCGGCGGCGGACCGCCGGCTCCGGTGGACCGCATCCGCGTGGTCGAGGTGGACGACCCCCGGCGCATGACCGCGGTGAACGGCACCCTGTTCCGGCCCGACGGCCAGACGGTGCGTGACGCCGATGCGGGCACCCTGGTCCACCAGGGCCGCCTGGAAAAAGCCAATTTCGAACCGGTGGCGGTGATGGTCGAGATGATCGAACTGCAACGCCGCCACGACGCCGCCCAGAAGGCGCTGACCACCCAGGCCAACCTGGGCGGCGAGCTGGGCGAGATCGTCCGCATGTGACCCCCCGGGAACCAGGAGAACCGCCATGCCCCGAGCCCTGTGGACCGCCGCCAGCGGCATGGGCGCCCAACAGCTGAACGTGGACGTGATCGCGAACAACATCGCGAACGTGAACACGACCGGCTTCAAGCGCCAGCGCGCCGACTTCCAGGACATGTACTACGACACCATGACCACGCCGGGGGCCCAGACCGGCGCGAACACCCAGAATCCCACCGGGGTGCAGATCGGTACCGGCGTCGACGTCAGCGCCACCACCCGGGTGTTCACCGGCGGGCAGATCGACCCCACCGGCCGCAACCTCGACATCGCGGTGGACGGCGATGGCTTCTTCCGGGTCAACCTCCCGGACGGCAGCCAGGCCTACACCCGGGCCGGCGACTTCCGCCTGGACGTGAACGGCACCCTGGTCTCGCCGGACGGGTACATCCTCCAGCCCCAGCTCCAGGTCCCGGACGGCGCCACCGATGTGACCATCGGCGAGACCGGCGAGGTCTCCGCGGTCATCGACGGCCGCCAGAGCGCCATCGGCACCATCGCCCTGTCGCGCTTCGTCAATCCCACCGGCCTGCTCGCCATCGGCCGCAACCTGTTCCAGGAGAGCGACGCCAGCGGCACGCCCCAGGAAGGCGCCCCGGGTTCCGCCGGCTTCGGCATCCTCCGTCAGGGCTACCTTGAGAAGGCCAACGTCGAGATCGTCACCGAACTCGTGGACCTGATCATGGCCCAGCGCGCCTACGAGATGAACTCGCGCACCATCAAGACCGCGGACCAGATGCTCCAGACCGCCAACGAGCTGGTGCGCTGATGATCCCGGCGGCCGGGCGCTTGGCCGTGCTGGCCTGCCTGGCGGCGCTGGTGCCGGGACTCGACCTCGACCTGCGGCCCGCTGCCACCGTCGCCGCCCCGGTGGTGCGCCTGGGCGATGTCGCGCCCGGCGCCGCCGCAGACCTGGCGGCGATTCCGCTCCTGTCCACCGCGGGCATCGGCCGCTGGACCGTGGACGCCCGGGTGGTGCGCAGCGCCGATCCCCGTCTCGCCGGCGCCACCGTGCGCGGCGTGTGCAGCGTCGAGCGCGGCGCCGACGGGATCACCCCGGCCGCCCTCGCCACCGCCGCCCTGGCGCGGGTTGCCGCAGACGCCGGCGCCGACCGCATCGAGACCACGCTCCTCGGCCTGCCCCCCGCCGCCCGGGTCCCCGCGGGGGCGAGCGCCGCCCTGGTGGCGGAGCCCCTCGGCCCCGCCGCCGGCCGCACGGCCCTGCGGGTGCGCGTCCTCGCCGACGGCATCGAAGTGGACCGCCGCCTGGTCCAGGTCGAGATCCGCCGCACCCGCGAAGCCCTGGTCGCCGAGCGCCCCCTGGTCCGCGATGCCGTCATCCAGCCCGGCGACCTGCGTACCGCCTGGATCCCGGTGATCCCCGGTCGTGACGACACCCTCGCCGATCCCGCCCTCGCCGCCGGCCGCCTGCTCACCACCGCCCTCGCCCCCGGCGCTCCGGTCCTTGCCCGCCACCTGCGGATCGCGCCCCTGGTCCGCACCGGCCAGACCGTGCGTCTGGTGGTCCGCATCGGCGGTGCCGAGGCGATCGGCACCGCCACCGCCCTCGCCGACGGCGCCCCGGGCGAACGGATCACCGTCCGCCGCTCCGCCGACGCCACCACCCTCCTCGCCACCGTCTCCGGCCCCGGCGAGGTGGAGATCCGGCGCTGACACTCCAGGGATGCCCAACCGCCCGGTTCCCACTGAGTGCACGGTTGTGTGATGGAAGCAGGGGCCTCCATCGTGCGGGCCACTGGCCCGTTCCGCTGAACGAAAGTCGCCATGCTAAGGCCAACCCATCGTGTCCTGCCGGTTTGGTCGCCCCTTCAGGGCTCCCCTCGATTGTGGACCCCACCCCAGGGCGTTGCCCTGGGCTGTCATGGGTCGGGCCGTTGGCCCTTCGCATGCGCCGCGCGCCCATCTCGCCGAAGGTGGCGCCGCATGACCGGGGCGGTTCCCGGACGCAATGGCCGCGCTCCCTTCTTGCCGAAGGCGGCGCCGCATGACCGGGGCGGTTCCCGGACGCAATGGCCGCGCTCCCCTCTTGCCGAAGGTGGCGCCGCATGACCAGGGCGGTACCCGGACGCAGGGCCGCGCTCCCATCTCGCCGATGGTGGCGTCGCATGACCAGGGCGGTGCCCGCTCGCAAGGGCCAGATCAGTAGCCCAGGGCAACGCTCTGGCGTAGACTTGCCCTCTGCCCGCTCCCTGCTGTGATCTCAGCGTCAACCATCTGGAGGGCCAACGGCCCGATCCACGTCCAGCCCAGGGCAACGCCCTGGGATTACGGTTGCGAAATGTCCGAGCCCTGAAGGGGCGATCCAATCCATGCCCCAGTCCCTTGCCCGCATCCACATCCATCTGGTGTTCAGCACGAAGCACAGAGAACCACTCATCGCGGATGATGTGCGTGATGCGCTGCATGCCTATATGGCAACCGTGTTGCAAAACATGGATTGCCCTGCCGTGCTCATCAACTCAGTGGAGGACCACATCCACATCCTGTTCGAATTGGCGCGGACCAAGGCGATCAGCGAGGTCGTTGAAACCGTCAAGACCAGTTCATCCAAGTGGGCCAAGGCCCAGGGAGGCGGCCATTCGGGATTTTCATGGCAGGCGGGTTACGGAGCATTCTCGGTAAGCGAATCGCAGGTACTCCTCGTCCGTGACTATATCGCTCGACAGCAGGAGCATCATCAGCGGGCCACGTTCCAGGACGAATACCGCAGATTTTTGCAGCGTCATGGCGTGGGTTTCGACGAACGGTACGTCTGGGATTAGGCCGCCCCTTCAGGGCTCATCCTATGCCGATTCCACGACCCAGGGCGTTGCCCTGGGCTGTTGTGGGTCGGGCCGTTGGCCCTCTCGGATGGTGGTTCCGCACCCCCGAGGGGGTTGCCCGTGATGATGATTGGCTGGACACGCTGGCCAACTCGTATCGGGCATGGTCGTCGGGCTTTCGCCATCCGCCGGCGCCGCACCAATCCCCGGGGCATCGTCTACACCGGGTCGTCCGAGGGCGAGTTCCTGGGGAATGGTCCTAGTCGCTCAGGCCTGATCGCGTGCGGTGATCGCCGCAGCGATCCACGGCCGGGGATCCGGATGGATGTCCACCAGGACCACCGGGCGCTCGCCATCACCGACGGCGTGGGCGAAGTCCAGCACCTCGTCCAGGGGTTCATCATCATGCCAGGTGGTCATCACCATGCGATCCTCGGGGATGTCCGCGAATCCGCAGCGCTCCAGGACCACCCAGTCCACCGCATCATCCCAGGCGGAGGCATCGGTTCCCCACGCCAGCATCCACCGGCATCCCCCATCCACGAGCCATGCGGCGACCGCCGCACGCCAACCGGGATCGACGGCGACCCCGGCGGCGACCACCGCGGTATGAGGCATCGCGGCCATGGGTGGCGGGATGGTTCCGGGCGGCAGATGGATCAGCGGCATGTCACCAATCCCAGGGCATCGTCCACACCGGGTCGCCGGGGCGGAGGCCGAGGGTGAGTTCATGGGGGATGCGGGCGCCGTCGCCGTGGGTGCCGACCGGGACCAGGGCGAAGCGGTGGTCCGGGGTGGCGATCACCTGGTCCGGGGGATTGCCTTCCGGCGGGTGGTCCAGGCGGACCAGGCGGCGGCTGCGGGCGATGGGGAGGATGTCCGCACCGCGGCGCCGTCGTGGGGGCCGGCGTCGAAGGGATCGACGGTGCCGAGGAAGCGGAAGCCGGCCCGGTGGAGCAGGGCGCGCACCGGCGCGGTGGCGGGGCCCTCGACGCCGATCAGGGCCTGGGCGGCGGGCGGGAGCAGGTCGACCACCAACTCCTGGTGCGGGAACCAGGCGTCGATGAATTCCTTGCCGCTGCGGCACAGGCGGTCGGCGCGCTGGTAGTCCATGCCGGTGAGCGGACGGCCCACGGCCTCCCAGAAGGCGTTGCCGCCGTCCGCGTCCCGGGCGGGCAGCAATTCCGCAATGCAGCGGTCGCAGAAGCGCTCGCGGTGCATGGCGATCAGGAGCAGCCGGGCGGCGACCAGGAACTTGCCAAGGCCCTGGCCCCGGGCGGCGGGGGCGACCACGAGCCCGCCGAGCTCGGTCCACGGCTCCTGGTCGATGACCAGGCGCAGCACCCGGCGCTCGCGGCCGGCGTGGAGCTGCTGGCTGACCACCGTGCGCTGCTCCACCGCCAAAGCGTAATGCGGATCGTCCGGGGTGCCGTGGCGGGCGAACAGGCTGGCGGTGCCGAGCAGGCGACCCTCGCGCTCCGCGACCAGGGTGTACTGGGCCCGGCCGGTGCCGTCGCCGGCGAACCCGGCTTCTGAGCGGGCGATGATCTCGTGGATGGCCGCCGGATCCGCCGGCAGGTTCACGGTGTCCAGGGCCTCGGCGAGGGCCTGGAGCGGGGTGGCATCATCGGCCCGCACCGGGCGCACCACGGTCATTGGGGGCATGGATGGACCGTACGCTCCCGGCCTGCCGGGCCAGGGTTCACCACACCACGCACTCGTCGGCGAAGATGCGCGCCGCGCTGCGCGCCGCCGGGCGGCCATTGCCGCTCGCGCCGCAGCCGCCGAAGGGCAGGTCCGCCCGGGCCCCGGCGGTGCCCCGGGCGTGGTAGACTTGGCCGTAGGGCAGCCGGGCGGCGATGGCGCAGAAGCGCTGGCGGTCACCGGTCCACACCGCCGCCGCCAGGCGCTGAGGGATCGCCGCGAGTCGGCGGACGGCGGCGTCCTCGTCGTCGTAGGCATGCACGGCCAGCGCCGGCGCGAACAGTTCCTCGTCGAGATCCGGCCAGGGCGTCGCCCCGGCCAGAAGCAGCGCCGGGTCCAGTCCCGCGTGGCCCCAGGATCCGCCGCCCCGCCGCTCCCAGTCTCCCGGCATCCCAGACAGGCGGTCCCGGGCCCGGTCCCGCTCGGCGCGGCTGATCAATGGCCCAAGGAGACCGTCGGGCGTGCCAGTGGGCGCCCAGCGCTCCCGCTCCCGGTCGAGGAGGTCCACGAGATCCCGCCAGCGTCCGCGTGGCACCCAGCACTGGCGGGTGGCGGTGCAGCGCTGGCCCGCCATGCGGAAGGCGCCCTCGGCGATGGCGGTGGCGGCGGGGGACAGGTCCGCATCGGCGCAGACCAGGGCGGGATTCACCCCGCCCATCTCGAAGGCGGTGGCGACCTCGGGCCGGTCCGCCAGGGCCCGGGCCACCGCGGCGGCGCTGCGCCGGGAGCCGACCAGGGCGACGGTGGCGATCCGGGGATGGGTGAGCAGGGCCGCGGCGCCGGCGGCATCCGTGGCGGTGACCGCCACGCTGGCATCGAGCCCGGCGTCGTGGATCCGGGCGCGATACCAGCCCGCCAGCCCTGGGGTGCGCTCGCTGACCTTGGCGATCACCGGATTGCCGGTGGCCAGGGCGGGCACCACCAGCCCGTGCAGCAGATGGAGGGGAAAATTGAATGGCCCCAGGGCCAGGGCGAGGCCCCGGGGCCGCCAGCCCACCGCCGGGGCGCCGCCGGCATCCGCCGTCGCCGGCGGGGTCAGGGCCAGGGCTTCGCGGGTCACCGCGATCTTGCGCGGCAGCAGATCGATTTCCGCGGTGGCATCCGCGACCGTCTTGCCCGCCTCGCGCACCAGCAGGGCGATGCCCGCGGCCCGGGCCGAGGTGGCGGCGCAGGCGGCGGCGAGCCGGTCGAGGGCGGCGGGATCCCCCGGCGGGACCAGGGTTCCGGGATCCGGCAACGCCTCCGGGTCCGGCGCCAGCGGCGCCCCGTCCCAGGGCGAGACGGGGGTCACGCCGGTCCCAGGTCCGCCCGCAGGATGGCGGTGCGCAGGGCGCCCAGGACCCGGGCCAGCTCCCGTGGTCCCGTGAGGGCCTTCACCGCCTCGGTGGCGGCCTTGTCGTTGGTGGCATAGGCCATGGCGGTGAGGAACGCGACCAGGGACGTCGCCCCGGCCGGGTCTTCGACATAGCTGAACAGGCGGAACAGCACAAAGCGCTCCTGGCGGTCCCGGCGCAGCAGGAGCCCGGGCAGGATCGCCGCCGAGCGTACCGGCAGCAGGTCCACGGAGTAGGTCTTGGCCAGGCGCTCGATGCCGTCCTTCTTCTGGCCGCTGCCCTCCAGATCCGGCAGTTCGCTGATCCGGCTCAGGTTGGTCAGGATCCGCTCCACCCCCTCGGCGGTCACCGCCATGGTGGGAAACTCCGCGTGGTGCGCCTCGAGCCACTGGCGGGCCTGGGCATCAAGGATGCGCATCGACTTGAGGAACACCTTGAAGCGCTGGAACTCGCGCCAGTCGCTCAGGAAGAAACACTCGCTGGCGTACAGCGATACCACCTGGGGGCCGGTGGGATCCTTGGGATTCGGCCGGGCCTGGCGCACGATCCACAGGAGCAGCCGCTCGCCCTCGCCCATGTTCGCCTTCACCGACACCTGGTTGTCGAAGACGTAGCGGCGCTCCAGGTAGATGATCTCCTGGGTCTCCTTGGTGCGCAGGGCGAACATCGGATCACCCAGCAGCGGATGGTGGCCGTTGACCACCGGTCCGGCCAGGGTGAAGAGCTGCTCGGCCAGGCCGAGGGCCTGGATCAGGCGTTCATCGAGGGCTGCACCTTTGGACATATGCCCAGCATACCCGGAAAATGACACCTTGGGGAGGGGGGCGGGGACAGGGGCAGCGCGGCGGGGCCATGGGAGGTTTAGGGTGCGATCGGCCACCGGTCCCCGTCCCCGCGGACGCCTCCTCCCCCGCCGGGCATGGTCCACGGGATCCGCCCATGCATCTCCGGCGTGCCTGGGTCGGGCGGGATGATTGGCGCGGGGGCATCCAGTCGGGTAGAGTGCCCCGCATGCGTCCGTCCTTCCGTTGGCTGGTGGTCTTCGTCGGGTATCTCGCCGCGGCGAAGCTGGGCCTCCTCCTGGCCACCCATGCGGATGCGATCACCCCGATCTGGCCCCCGACCGGGATCGCCCTGGCCGCCATCCTGTGCTGGGGCCGGACGATGGTCTGGCCGGTGCTCCTCGCCGCCGCCGCCAGCAATGTCCTCAATGGGCTCGGCAAGGGTGACGATCCGGGCACGGCGGTAGCCCTGGGATCGTGGATCGCCCTGGGCAACGCCGCCGGTCCGCTGGTGGCCGCCGAGATCCTGCGTCGGGTCGGCTACGACCAGCAGATGGGAGCCATCCGCGATGTCTGGTGGCTGTTCCTGGCCGCTGCCGCCGGGGCGTTGCTGAGCTCCATGAATGGCGTCACCGCCCTTGTCCACATCGTGCACCTGCCCCTGGCGATCCGCGGCGAGGCATGGGCGACCTGGTGGATCGGGGATGCGCTGGGATTTGTCGGTTTTGCGCCGTTCCTGATGGTGCGCGCTCTGCCCGGGGTCACCGGGCGGACCCTGGCGGCTCCGCTCCTCGCGACGGCCGCCACCACCGTGGTCGTCGGCCTTGATCCGATGGACCTGGGGCGGTGGATGCCGACCGCCTATCTCACCCTCCTGCCACTGGTCTGGCTCGGGGCCCGGGGTGGACCGCACGCGGTGGCGGTGGGGTACATCGTCCTGGCCGTCGGACTGGTCCTGGCGACCAATGCGGGTCACGGCCCCCTTGCAGCCGACCGCTACCGATCCCCGCTGGTGGCCCTGGCCGCCTTCCTGTCGATCGCGGCCCTGCTCACCCATCTCCTGGGAGTCTGGTCGCACCGCTGGCAGACCATGCTCGGGGATGCCCGGGCCCGGGCGGCCGCGGACGAGCGTTTCCGGGTGCTCTTCGAGCAGTCCTCGGACGCGCACCTGATCTTCGACGAGAGTGGCATCATCGACTGCAACCGGGCGGCGATCTCCATGCTGCGCTGCCCGGACAAGTCGGCGGTGCTCCGCCTGCATCCTGCGGCCCTGTCGCCGGAGCTGCAGCCGGATGGGCAGCGGTCCATGGAGAAATGCATGACCATGGATGCGATCGCCCGGGAGCGGGGGTTCCACCGCTTCGAATGGACGCATCGCCGGACCGATGGCACCGACTTCCCGGTCGAGGTCACCCTGACCCCGGTCCGGCTCGGCGGCAAGGGGGCACTGCTGGTGGTGTGGCACGACCTGACCCAGCGCAAGGCGGTGGAGGATGCGGTGGCGAAAGCCCGCGACGCCGCCGAGGACGCCCTGCGTGCCAAGTCGGAGTTCCTGGCCACCATGAGCCACGAACTGCGTACGCCGCTCAATGGGGTGATCGGCATGGCCACCCTCCTCGATGCCACCTCCCTGGCCGAGGACCAGCGGGATCCGGTGGCCACCATCCGGACCTGCGCCGACCACCTGCTGATCCTGATCAATGACATCCTCGACCTGTCGCGCCTCGAAGCCGGCAAGATCCAGCTCGAAGCCCGTCCGGTCGATCCCCAGGTCCTGGTCACGGATGTCCTGGCCATGGTCAGGGCGAAGGCCGAGGGCAAGGGCCTGACCTGCGCATCGAGGCCGAGCCCATGCCCCCGGCCATCACCACCGATCCTGGCCGGGTCCGTCAGATCCTGCTCAATCTTCTTGGCAACGCGGTCAAGTTCACCGAACGGGGGCGGATCACCCTGGCCGTCGACTGGCGGGATGACCGGCTGCGGATCGCGGTGGGCGACACGGGCATCGGCATGGATGCCGAGACCCTGGGCCGGATGTTCCAGCCTTTTACCCAGGCGGATGCCAGCATCACGCGCCGCTACGGCGGAAGTGGCCTGGGCCTGGCCATCTGCCGCCGCTTGGCCGACCTCCTGGGCGGTTCGGTGACCGCCAGCAGCACCCCGGGGGCGGGCAGCGTGTTCATCTTCGACATGCCGGCCCCGTTGGCCCCGTCATCGGTCCGACCGTCCAAGGATGCGTCGAGGGTTGTCGCCAACCTGCCGTCCACGGTCCGCATCCTGGTGGCAGAGGACAACCCGGTGAATCAGCGGGTCGCGGTGCAGATGCTGCGCAAGTTGGGATTCGAGGCCGAGGTGGCGGTCAACGGCCAAGCCGCCATCGAACGGGTCGCCCGGGGAGACGTCGATCTCATCCTGATGGATTGCCAGATGCCGGTGTTGGACGGTCTCGAAGCCACCAGACGTCTGCGCGCCGAGGGCGTGCGCATTCCGATCATCGCCATGACCGCGAACGCCCTCGACGGGGATCGCCAAGCGTGCCTGGATGCCGGAATGGATGACTACATCTCCAAGCCGATCGTTCCCGCCGCCCTCACGCAGGTCCTCTCTGCGGTCCCGATGCACCGTCGACCTGGAGCGGAGGCCGCTTCCGAATCCGGGTGATCGGCCATGGATCAGGCACCGATGCCCAGGGCCTCCGCCAGCGCCGCCCGGGCCCGGGCGTCCTCGCCGGGCAGGGCGGGGTCGGCGAGATCCGCCGGGGCGAGGCGGTCGCGCCAGCAGCGGGCCACGACCGCCTCGACCGCAGCGATGCGGGCGGCATCCAGGCGGTATCCGGGGCGGATGGCCGCAACGGGGAGGGGCACGCGCAGGCGCAGGCAGGCGGGGCCGCCGCCACCCATCATGCTCTCCCGCAGATCCACGCAGTCCCAGCCGGCGATGGCGCCGCGGTCACGCAGGCCGGCGAGGACCATGGCCGTGGCCGGGTCGGCGCATTCCCCGGGGACGATCATCCACGGGGCGCCCGGGTGGTCGATGAGGACGCCGTTGAACAGGTAGGAGCGCACCGCCGCGTCCAGGGGCAGATCGCCCTCGGCGACCACCTCGGCGCGCAGGCCCGGGGCGAGGGCCGCGAGCCGGGCCAGCACCGCCGGCTGGTCCACCCAGGCCCGTTCGTGGACCAGGATCAGATCCCGGTGGCCGACCATGACCACGTCGTTGTGGAACGCGCCGGCGTCGATGGCGTCGGGGTGCTGGCGCACCGCCACCACCGGCACGCCGGCCCGCCGGGCGAGCACCTGGCCCACCGCCCGGGGTTGCCGCGCCGGCATCCGGCGCGGCCCGGCGGCGGGATCCAGACCCGGCTCCCGGCCGTGGACCACCACATGCACCGCACGCCCGCCGCAGAGGATCCGGTGGTGATTCGCGGCGCCTTCGTCCGCCAGGGCCGGCGTCGCCGGCAGGGGGTCCGCCACCTCGACCAGGGCGGGGTCGAGGATCGCCCTGAGTTGCGCCGTGCGCCCGGCGGCCTCCAGGGCCCGGTGCGGGGTCGCGCACAGGTTCGCCGGCAGGACGAAGGCCCGGTCCGCGCCGCGGTCCTCGGCGGGGATGACGGTGGCGGCGTTGGCCGCCCACATGAACGCCGACGATCCCGCCGCCTTCCACAGCTCGTCCGGATCCGGCCCGGGGCCGAGGGCGCAGGCGGCGACGAAGTCCGGGTCCGGCCGGGGCAGCGGCGGCAGCAGCGCCACCGGCACCCCGCGCTCGTGCAGCCGGCGGGCGAGGGCGAGCACCTGCAGCGCCGCCGCCCGGGGGCTTCCTGGCCGGTCCCGGTGTGCCGCGCTCGCCACATTCCCCGGCGCGATCCCCGCATGGGCGTGGGTCGTGCCGGGCAGACCAAGCAGGTAGGTCTCGCTCACGCCTTCGCCAGCTCCCGACCCCGGGCCTCGGCGGCCTTGAGGGCGTTCGACCACAGGGCGTCGAAGCCGGCCTGCTCCAGCACCGCCAGCGCGGCGGCGGTGGTGCCGCCGGGGCTGGTCACCGCCTTGCGCAGGCGGGCGGCTTCGAAGCGCTCCTTGAGCAGATAGGCGATGGAGCCCTGCATGGTCTGGCCGACCAGCAGTTCCGCCTCGGCGTCGGTGAAGCCGAGGTCCTTGGCGGCCGCGACCAGCGCCTCGGCGACCCGGAAGACATAGGCGGGGCCACTGCCGCTGACTGCGGTGATCGCGTCCATGCGCGACTCGTCCGCGACCCGCACGACTTTGCCGCTCGGGGCGAACAGGGCCTCGGCCAGGGCGAGGTCGTCGGCGGTGGCACCGCCGCCGGCACAGAGCCCGACCATGCCCTGGCCGATGGCCAGGGGCGTGTTGGGCATCGCGCGCACGATCCGGCTGCCGGCGGGCAGGAACGACGCCAGCCGCGCGCTCGGGGTGCCGGCCAGGATCGAGACCAGGATCTTGTCCGCGGCCCAGGCGGCGGCGACCTCGGGCATGACCGCCGCCATCACCTGGGGCTTCACCGCCAGCACGACGATGCGGCCGAAGGCCACCGCCTGGGTGTTCTCGCCGGTGGCGGTCACCCCCTGGGCGG
>CAMCAC010000002.1 GCA_945872305.1 Candidatus Kuenenia stuttgartensis
AAGCGGGCCGTCGGCCAGTTCGGCGGCAGCAAGGGCAGCGAGCACTACGTCCGCCTGAGCCCGGACCTCGGCTACCTGCCCGCCGCCGCACCGATGGTGCTCGATCTGGTCCCGGACGCGGATGGTCGAGTGCGGATCCCCCGCGACCGCCTGCCCGGATGCCGCAGCGTGGTCCTGATCGCCGCCGATGACCGGCGCAGCCACACCCTGGAGATCCCCTTGCCGGCGACGGCCCTGGTCACCGCAGACCGGCGCATGCGCCCGGCCCTGCCGGTGGATGCCCCGGCGACCCTGGTGCGGACCATCCGCCCCGCCACCGCCGCGGACCCGGTGCGCCGGGAGCGGCGTATCCAGGGCGTGGCGGATCTGCTCGCCCTGGGCCAGGCCCAGGGCGTCGATCTCGCCGTGTGGTCGTTCCTGGCCCGCTGGGCTGAGCTGCCCGAGGCCGAGAAGCGGCGGCTCTACGGCCTGCATGCGGGCCATGAGCTGCACCTGTTCCTGTACCACCACGACCGGCCGTGGTTCGACCGGGTGGTGGCGCCGTTCCTGCGCTCCAAACTCCAGCCGGAACTCGTGGATGAGGTGCTGCTCGGCCGCCCGGTGGCGCGCTGGCGGGAGCCGGCCCGCTGGGCCCGGCTCAACGCCGCGGAGCGGGTGCTGTTGGCCCGGGCCCTGGGCGGCAGCGCAGGCGTCGATGAGCAACGGGCCCTGGCGGATGAAGGGGGCGCCAGCGATCCGGCGACGGTGGATGCGTGGATCGAACAGGCGCTGGGAGCGGTGGAAGGCGTGCCCCGGGAACCGGAGCAGGCGTCCCAACATTTCGACAAGCCATCGGATCCGGCTGCGCCGATGGAGATGGCCCGGATGGCGACCCCCGCGCCGCGACCCGCCCCGCCTCCTATGGCGGACAAGGAAGAACTCGCGGGGGAAGCGAATGACATCCCTGCCCCTGCCGCGATTCCCGACCTCTACCGCACCCCCGCCCTGACTTCGGCCTGGATCGAGCGGAACTGGTGGCAGGTCCGCGACGCAGATCGGTATCTGATCCCGCCCAGCCCCTTCTGGCACGACTTGGCTGCGACCGGGACCAGCGACCAGCTTGATGCGATCGGTGACAGCCCATCCGCCTGGCTCGCGGCCATCGCGCTGGTGGACCGCCGGGGCTGGCGGCTCGAAGAGCGCCTGGGTCCCACCGCCACTGCGGCATCCCCGCTGTTCACGGTCAGCAGCCGGCTCTACGCCGCGGCGGATCTGGTGAAGGATGCGGCAGGGGCCCTGCCAGTGATGGCGCCTCAGCCCGGCATCGCCTACCGGCTGCGGACCACGGTCGTGAACCGGGATGACCGCCCGCGCACCGCCGTCGTGGTCAGCGAACTGCCCCAGGGCACCATCCCCCTCTCGGCCCAGCCGTCGCTCCAGGCGGTGACCGTGGCCCTGGCCCCGGACCAGGCGTGGTCGATGGACCAGGATCTGGTGTGGCCGGAGCCCGGCACCTGGGCCCATGCCCCGGCCGGGGTCGCGGTGGACGGCGTGGTGGTCGCCCGGACCGCAGGCGCCCGCACGGTGGTGGTGGCGCAGCCGCCGACCCCGGACCGCTGGTGGGAAGGCGACGCAGAACGGGTCCTGACCCGGATCGCCACCGCCAAGCCCGGGGAGCTTGACCTCGACCTGCTCCATCCCCGCTGCGCCGATGCGGACTTCTGGCGCCGTCTGCGGGCGGTGCTGGAGCGCCGCCGCTGGCAGGACGATGGCATCGATGCCTGGGCCTTCGTCCACGGCGACCGGGCGGTCGCGGCGTCCCTGCTCGCCCGCACGACCTTCGCCGATGAGGCCATCGATGCCGGCTGGTTGCGCCGCGATCCCCTGGCGGATGCGTTCTGGCGCGTCACCGATTTCCGCCCCCTCACCATCCCCCGGGCCCATCCGTTCGGCGACCGGGAACGGCCGGTGATCGAGAACCAGGCCCTGGCGGCGCTCTACGCCCAGTGGTGCGAGCAGCTCGTCCGCCTGCCGACGGCGAGCGACGACCACCGCCTGGTCCAGGCGGCGTACCTGCTCCTCCAGGACCGCATCGATGATGCGGTGGCGGTGCGGGCGAAGATCGCCCCGGCCAAGGTCACCGGCGCCCTTCAACTCGCCTACCTCGACGCCTGGCTGGCGACGGTGCGCGGCGATCTGAGCGAGGCCCGGCGCATCGCGACCCCCCTCGCAACCCATCCAGTGCCGGACTGGGGCCGTCGCTTCGCCGAAGTGGTCGCCCTGTGCGACGCCGCCAGCGGCCGCCAGGCGGTGCGCGACACCACCGATCCAGGCGTGCGCCAGGATCTTGCCGCCCAGGGCAGCCCGGTGCTGGAGGCCCGCTGGGTCGAGGGCGGCATCAGCCTCGCCCACGCCCGCCTGCGGGCGGTCGAGGTACGGGTCCACCCCATCGACCTGGAGATGCTGTTCTCGCGCCAGCCGTTCGTGGTCGCCGAGGGCGACGGGCTCCCGGCCGCCGGCTGGGTCGCCCCCGCCGCCACCGCGGCCCTGGTCCTGACCGGGACCACGAGCCCCCTGACCGTGCCGGTACCCGGCCCCGAGCGGCCGGCCCTGGTGGTCATCGATGGCGACGGCGTGCAGGCGACCTTGACCCGGCTGGTGGCGGGATTCCGCATCCTGCCCGCCACCGGCCTGGGCCGTATCACCGTGGTGGACCGCGACGGCAAGCCGCTGGCGGGTACCTATGTGAAAGTCATGGCCGATCGCGACGGCCATGACCTGTTCCACAAGGACGGCTACACCGATGTGCTCGGCCGCTTCGACTACGCCGGACTCAACGGGGATACGCTCCAGGGCGTGAGACGCTTCGCTGTGCTGGTGGTCGACGACCGGCTTGGCGCGGCAGCGACGGTGCTGCCGGTGCCGACGCGCTGATTGCGCAGTGCGGAGGAACCGAGAAGCGGGGGCCTACCCCGCCATCGGGACCGCCGAGCAGTGCTCGGCAGAGCGGGACACAGACTACGACGGTGGGCTCCATGCCCATGCCACCGAAGACCCGCTCATGCCGAGCGCTGCTCGGCGGTGCTTGGAAGCCGACCCGGAACCACCCAGCATTGACGCACCAGCCACCGGGCCAGCATCCCTGGCCATGAACAACCGATTCGATCTCTCCTCCGATGTGGCTGTCGTCATCGGCGCCACCGGCGTCCTCGGCGGAGCCCTGGCCAGCGGGTTGGCGGAGCATGGTGCCAAGGTCGCCGTGCTCGGCCGCAACCGCGAGCGCGGCGAGGCCCGGGTGGCGATGATCACCGCCGCCGGCGGGATCGCCGCGTTCATCCCCTGCGATGTGTCCGACCGGGCCAGCCTGAAGGGCGCCCACGAGGCGGTCATCGCCCAACTCGGTGCCCCGACCGTGCTGGTCAACGCCGCCGGCGGCAACGATCCCAAGGTCACCGTGGTCGGTGCCAAGAAGATCGAGGACATCCAGGTCGCGGACTGGCTCGCCAACTACGACCTCAACCTGGTCGGCGGCTGCCTGCTGCCCTGCCAGGAGTTCGGGCCCGGCATGGCCGCCCGGGGCGGCGGCTCGATCATCAACATCGCATCGGTGAGCGCCCACATCCCCCTCTCCCGGGTCGTGAGCTATGCCTCGGCCAAGGCCGCGGTGCTCAGCCTGAGCCAGTTCCTGGCCCGGGAGTGGGCCACCACCGGGGTCCGGGTGAACACCCTCACTCCCGGATTCTTCCCGGCCGAGCAGAACCGCCGCCTGCTGTTCAACGAGGATGGATCGCCCACGGACCGCGCCCGGCAGATCCTCGGCCACACCCCGATGGCCCGCTTCGGCAAGGATGAAGAATTGATCGGCGCCTGCGTGTTCCTGGCCAGCCGCCAGGCGAGCGGCTTCGTCACCGGCTCCGACATCCGGGTGGATGGCGGATTCCTGAGTCAGACCATCTAGTTCCACCTGCTGCCGGGACCGCCGAGCATCGCTCGGCATGGGCAGGGGCCGGAGACGAGGGCAGGCCGAGCGATGCTCGGTGGTCCCGACGTGCCACCGGCCTGATCAATGACCACTGATGGATTCTCACGCCCGTTCCGCGGCCAGGACAGACCGCCGGCGCAACGCGCAGCGCCCCACAATCCGGGGCGCTGCGCGCCAAAAATCCTCAGCGCTGGACGCGGGCGGAGCCGCCCTTGGCGAACTGCTCGACCTGCTCCAGGGTGACCATGGTGGTGTCGCCGGGGGTGGTGGTCAGCATCGCGCCGTGGGCCCAGCCCAGCCGCAGGCTCTCCTCCGGGGAGCGGCCGTTGAGCATGCCGTAGATGCAGCCGGCGGCGAAGCCGTCGCCGCCGCCGATGCGGCACACCACATCGAGGTCGCAGGTCGGGCTGACATACGTCTTCCCTTCCTGCCAGAGCACGGCGCCCCAGGTGTGGCGATTGGTGGAGTGGACCTCGCGCAGGGTGGTGGCGACCACTTTGATGCTCGGGAAATCCTTGGCCACCGCATCCATCATCGCGAAGAAGACGCTGGGGTCGAGTTTGTTCTTGGCCTCGACATCCGGCCCCTTGAGTCCGAGACCGAGCTGGAGGTCCTCCTCGTTGCCGACCAGCACATCCACATGGCTGACGATCTCGCGCAGGACCGCCTGGGCCTTGGCGGTGCCGCCCAGACGCTTCCACAACTTGGCGCGGAAGTTGAGGTCGAACGAGGTGACCGCCCCAGCGGCCTTCGCCGCCTTCATGCCCTCGATGATCAGGGGCGCGGTGCCCTCGCCCAGGCTGGCGAAGATGCCACCGGAGTGGAACCAGCGGCAACCGCTGGCGAAGATGCCCTTCCAGTCGAAGTCACCCGGCTTGAGCAGGGCGGCGGCCTCGTTGCAGCGGTTGTAGAACACCACCGGGGCGCGCACACCCTGGCCGCGGTCGCTGTACACCGTCGCCATGTTCGGACCGGTGACGCCATCGTGTTCGAAGTGGGTGTACAAGCCGCGCACGCCCATGGCGCGCACGCCGCCGGCGATCAGGTCGCCGACCGGGTAGTTGACCATCGCGCTGGCCACGCCGGTGGCCTGGCCGAAGCCGTCGCTCAGGTTGGCGGCCACGTTGTACTCGCCGCCGCTGACCCACACATCCAGGGTGCGGGCCTTGCGGAACGGGATCGCTCCCGGGTCGAGGCGATGGACGAGGGCGCCGAGGGCGAGGAAATCCATGCCGCCAGCGGTGCGGGCGGGAACGGTGAAGGCCATGGGATGGGCTCCGTGCGGTTGAGCCGGCATGGTCGCCCGGCCGGGGGGCGGTCAAGCCGGCCGGCTCATCCCGGCCCGGCGGGTGCTCAACGGTCGAGGGCGGTTCGGACGCCGACCGGATAGACGCTCAGTCCGAATTCGGCGCAGCGCCGGTCATCGTACTGGTTGCGGCCATCGAAGATCGCCTTGCCGCGCAGCTGGTCCGCGAGCCGGCGCCAGTCCGGGCGGCGGAACGGCCGCCATTCGGTGACCAGGCACAGGCAGTCGGCTCCCTCGGTGGCGTTGTAGGGATCCTCGCAGTAGGCGACCTGCGACAGCGGGCCGAGGATCTTCTCCGTCTCGTGGGCGGCCTTGGGGTCGTGGGCCCGGACCCGGGCGCCGGCGGCGACCAGGAAGCGGATCAGATCCAGGGCCGGGGCCTCGCGCACATCGTCGGTGTTCGGCTTGAAGGCGAGGCCCCACACCGCCACCGTGAGCCCGGCCAGGTCGCGACCGGTGAGCTCGCACCATGCCCGCACCTTGGCTTCGAGCAGGCGCTTCTGGCGCTGGTTCACCGCATCGACCACTTCGAGCAGTTCGGCCCGGTAACCATGGACCTGGGCGGTGTGGGCGAGGGCACGGACATCCTTGGGGAAGCAGGAGCCGCCGTAGCCCACACCTGGATGGAAGAACTGCATGCCGATGCGGCTGTCGGACCCGGCGCCCAGGCGGACCTGGCGCACATCGGCGCCGACCCGCTCGCAAATCCGGCTGATCTCGTTGATGAACGAGATCTTGGTCGCAAGCATGGCGTTGGCGGCGTACTTGGTCATCTCGGCGGAGCGGATGTCCATGGTATAGAGGCGCAGGCCGTTGCGGACGAAGGTGCCATAGAGCTCCCGCAGCAGGCCGTCGGAGCGGGCGGACTCGACCCCGACCACGACCCGGTCCGGCTTCATGAAGTCGTCGACTGCGGAACCCTCTTTGAGGAATTCCGGGTTCGAGGCGACCTCGAACGGGATCGCGGCGCCGCGGGCGGCGAGTTCCTCGGCGACCCAGGCCCGCACCTTGTCGGCGGTGCCGACCGGGACGGTGCTCTTGGTCACCACCAGGGTCCATTGGCGGATGGTGCGGCCGATCATCCGCGCCGCGGACTCGACATAACGCAGGTCGGCGCGGCCATCGTCGGCCATCGGGGTTCCGACGCAGATGAAGACGATCTCCGCATCCGCCACCGCGGCGGCGCCATCGGTGGTGAAGGAGAGCCGGTGGCCATGGCGGTTCTCCGCCACCAGTTCCGCCAATCCGGGCTCATAGATCGGGATCTCGCCGCGGTTCAGCCGCTCGACCTTGCCCGCATCCACATCGACACAGGTGACGAAGTTGCCCATCTCGGCGAAGCAGGTGCCCGTGACCAGCCCGACGTACCCGGTCCCGAAGATAGCAAGGCGCATGGCGGCTCCTGGGGCAGGATGATGCTGCAGGGCATCGTTTGCCAATCCCAAGCGCCCGGGCTTTCCTCTCAAGGCTCACAGGAGGGCGAGAGCACGCGGAGGGCCGGGAGGGTTGCAGGCAGGTGACATGCGCCCGGGATGGGCAGGGAAACGGAAAGGGCCACGGAAAAATCCTCTGTGGCCCTCCGCGTCCTCCCTACCTCCTGTTAACCTCGAAAAAAATCAGACCTTCATGAACACGTCGTCGACCCACTTGGTGGTGACTTCGTTGTTGATGAAGCGGGCGTCGCGGATCAGGCGCTGATGGAACGGGATGGTGGTCTTGATGCCGTCGAGGATGTACTCGCCGAGGGCCACTTCGAGGATCTTGAGGGCCTCGGCGCGGTCCTTGCCGTGGACGATGAGCTTGCCGATCATCGAGTCGTAGTTCGGCGGGATGGTGTAGCCGGCGTAACAGTGCGAATCGACGCGCACGCCCTTGCCGGACGGGGCCACATACATGCCGATCTTGCCGGGGCAGGGCGAGAAGCCCTTCTCCCAGTCCTCGGCGTTGATGCGCACCTCGATGGCATGGCCGTCGAGCTTCACCTCCTGCTGGGTGAACGACAGGCGCTCGCCGGCGGCGACCCGGATCATCTCGCGGATCAGGTCGTAGCCGGTGACCATCTCGGTGACCGGGTGCTCGACCTGGATGCGGGTGTTCATCTCCAGGAAGTAGTAGGCCTGCCGGTCGAGGTCGTAGATGAACTCCACGGTGCCGGCGTTGTGGTAGCCGGCGGCCTTGGCCAGCTTCACCGCGTCGGCATTCATCTTCGCCCGGGTCTCGGCGGTGATGACCGGGCTGGGGGATTCCTCGACGAGCTTCTGGTGCCGGCGCTGGGTCGAGCAGTCGCGCTCACCCAGGGCGACGATGGAGCCGTGGGTGTCGCCGATGATCTGGATCTCGATGTGGCGCGCGCGCTGGACGAAGGCCTCGATGATGCAGTCGGCGTTGCCGAAGGCGGCCTCGGCCTCGCGCTGGGCCTGGATCAGGCCCGAGACCAGGCTGGCATCGTTGTGGGCGACGCGCATGCCGCGGCCGCCGCCGCCGGCGGTGGCCTTGATGAGCACCGGGTAACCGATCTCCCGGGCGACCTGGATGGCCTCTTCCTGCGATTTCACCGGGCCGGTGGAGCCGGGGACGGTGGGCACGCCGCTCGCCCTGGCGAGGGTCTTGGCCTTGGCCTTGTTTCCCAGGGCCTCCATGGCCTCGGAGTACGGGCCGATGAACTCGATCTTGCAGTCGCGGACCACCTGGGCGAAATGGCTGTTCTCGGAAAGGAAACCGTAGCCAGGGTGGATCGCATCGACATCAGCCAACTCGGCGGCGGCGATGATGTTGTTGATGTTCAGGTACGACTGCTTGGCCGGACCAGGGCCGATGCAGATCGCCACGTCGGCCATGCGCACCGCCAGACTTTCCTTGTCGGCGGTGGAGTGGACGACCACCGTCTCAATGCCCATCCGACGGCAGGTGCGGATGATGCGGACGGCGATCTCGCCGCGGTTGGCGATCAGGATGCGCTTGAACATTGTGGGGTTTCGGGTTTCTGGTTTCGGGTTTCTGGAAGAGGGCCTCGGGACACGGGCTTCGGGCCCGGAACCCGCGGTCCCGGAACCCGAAACCTGGAACCGGGAACCCGCTTATCCGATCAAGAAGAGGACGGTGCCGTACTCGACCGGCTGGCCGTCGTTGACGCAGATCTTCTTGATCACGCCCTTCATACCGGCATCCGGCTTGATCTCGTTGAAGACCTTCATGGCCTCGACGAGGCAGATGGTCTTCGCTTCGTCGACGCTGGCGCCGACCGAGACGAAGGGGGCGGCATCGGGGCTGGCCTTGAGGTAGACGGTGCCGGGGATCGGGGCGATCACCTTGTGACAGCTGGCGAACTCATCCACCGGGGCGGCGGGCGCCACCGGGGCGGCAGGCGCCGGGGCGGCGGGGGCCGAGGCGTGGTAGGCGGGAGCGGCGACCGCGTGGACCACCGCCGGGGCGGTCTCCTTGCGCATCTTGACCTTGAGGTCCTTGCTCTCGACTTCGATCTCGCAGAGATCGTTCTCGCGCATCAGCTTGGTGATTTCCTTGAGCGTCTTGATGTCCATGCGATCGGGTCCTTGCCAGGGCGGCTCGCCCAGGGGAAGTGGGGACCGTACCCGTTTTCAGACCAAGGGCAATCGAAGCACCGCAAGCCCATGATATCAAATGACATATGGGCAGCCCTTGGGAAAAATGGGCCTGTATCGGGCTGATACGGTGGACCGTTGCCGCCAGATTGGCACAACCAGACGATGTCAGGAATGACCGATACCGTCTGCTTCCTGTCGCCGCGGGATCTCGGCCACGCCATCGGAGTCAGTGAATCCACCGTCAAGCGGTGGATTGATGGAGGCCGTCTGCGCGTCATGCGCACACCCGGCGGGCATCGCCGCATCCCGATCGGGGAGACCATCCGCTTCATCCGGGAACAGCGCTGCGACATCGACCGTCCCGAACTCCTCGGGATCGAACCTGGCACGGTGGAATCCGGGCTCGCCGGAGAAGCCCTGGCGGCGCCGCTCACCACGGCACTCGAGGCAGGCGACGAGGCCCAAGCCCGTCGGTTGGTGACCGGGGCGTTCCTGGCCGGACAGGCGGTTGCGGACCTGGGCGATCTGGCCATCCGCCCAGCCCTGCAACGGATTGGGGAATTATGGCGTCATGGTGATGATGGCATCGCCATCGAACATCACGCCGTGCAGATCTTGGCAGGTGTCCTCGAACGCCTGCGCGCCATGCTGCCGCACCCCGGACCCGATGCGCCGACCGCCATTGGCGCCGGCCCATCCGGCGACCCCTATCATCTGCCCTCGGCCATGGCTGCCCTGGTCCTGGCTGAACGGGGATGGCGGACGATGAACCTGGGACCGGATACGCCCCGGGCGGCCTTCCTGTCAGCCCTGGGCCGACACCGCCCGAAGCTCGCCTGGTGCAGCGTCTGTGCGCCGCCCTCCCCAGGCCTGGGCGACGATCTGGCCGTCTTGGCCCGACATGGAATGCGGATTGGAACCCGTTTGGTGGTCGGCGGACGCAGTGCCCCCATACCGGGGCCGGAAGCAGGATGGCATCGGGTCGAATCCATGCGCGCCCTGGGCGAGTACGGATACCGGCTCGCATCGCTCCACTGAGGGCTTGAGCACTCTTCGCTGTGCCGACGAACTGCCGCGGACCATCCGGCTGGGGCCGGGGACTCAATCCGCCAAAAGACTCAGCAAGCGATCCCGCAGCCCAGGCCGAGGCACGGTAGGGGCATGGACGCCAGGGGCGATCTCTTCCGTAACGGGCACGCCGAGATCCACCACCTGCCATTCCTGGCTGCGCGCGGCGGCTCGCAGGAGCCGTCGGCGAGCCTCGTGGTCCGGATGCGGTTCGGCCGGCGGGCCAGGGAGCACCAGCACCAGACGCGGCCGGATGCCGAGCGCCTCGCAACGGGACCGCACCGCACCCAACAGACGGTCCTCCTCGCGCCACGCGCCGGATGCCAGGGACTCGGAACCGACCACCCACAGGATGGTGCGGGGGGCCGGATTGCGTCCGAGTTCGGCCAAGGCGACCAGGGCGCGGTGGTGCGGGTACGTGGGATGGTCACACGGAACCACCTGTCCCGGCAATCCCCCCACCTCCGCCGCGGGCCCAAGGACCAGGGGGGAGCCGGAGGGGCGCGGGGAGGAGCCGCCGAGCCAACGGAAAGCCCGGTCTCCGGCACGATCGATACGGCGATCAAGGAGCACCACGGCGGCACCCGAGGCGTCGACCGGATGTCCCCGGTCCAGTCCGCTCATCGGCCAGTTTTCCGTGGCAGGGACCACCCGCAACGCCACTGCGTGACCAGCGATGATCCCACGATGGCTGCCTGGACCAGGTATCGGCAGCAGGCCGCCGATACCCTCCCTGCCGACCGGCAGGGACACCGTGGCGCCCGCCCCGGCCCAGCCGATGACCACATCATCACCGGCCCGGGGCACCGTCCCCGGGAAGACCGGCTGCAGCCGGTGCAGTCCAGGATCGTGATACCAGACCGTGAAGGCCGCGTGCCGCGCCTCACCGGCGTACGCGATGGCAGGCCAATGGGTCAGGGCCGGGTCAGGAAGGATGCGGAGCCCCGGTGCCGTCGAGGGCGACGCTTCCCCCGCAACGATGGAAGCGAGGACCGCAACGGCCAGGATGGCGCATCGACCAGGGTGGTCCATGCACGCTGAGCGTTCACCGGAGCCGTCCGTGACAAGGCAAAGCGTTCACCCGACCAGGGAATGGGCCCAACGGGCAAGTGCCGCGGCCAACTCCGCCTGCCGGACCGGTTTTGCGAGGTGGTCGTCCATCCCGCTGAGCAGGCAGCGGTCGCGGTCCTCATTGCTGGCGTTCGCGGTCATGGCGATGATCGGCGTGTGCTGACCGGAGCCCGCTTCCATGGCCCGGATCGCTTCGGTGGCCTGATACCCATCCATCTCGGGCATCTGGCAGTCCATGACCACGATGGCGAATCCGCCACCCGTATGGGCCTCGACCGCCGCACGCCCATCCCCGACCACGACGACGGTGCAACCGAGTTTGGCGAGCATGGCGGACGCCACTCGCTGGTTCACCGGATTGTCCTCGGCGAGCAGGATGCGTAGGCCAGGTGGCAAGGCGGCCGGCACCCCGCTGACCGGTGTGGAACGGGCGGCGGGCTCCGCGATCGGCAGAGGAACGCGGACCGTGAAGGTGGTGCCTTGGCCAGCCTGGCTGGCAAGATCGATCCTCCCGCCCATGGCCTCGACCAGGCGACGGCTGATCGCCAGCCCCAGACCGGTTCCTCCGTATTGGCGGGCGGTCGAGGCGTCCGCCTGGGTGAACGGGGAGAACAGCCGCTCCTGCTGGTCGGAAGTGATCCCGATCCCGGTATCCGCCACCGCCACAACCATGCCATCGGGGTCATAGGCGAGACGGATCGTGATCGTCCCCTTGCGGGTGAACTTCACCGCATTGCTGACCAGATTGGTCACCACTTGGCGCAGACGACCAGGATCGCCCCGCAACCATGCCGGCGTGGCGGGATCGATCCCCACGACCAGGGAGACGGCGCCATCCGCCAGACGACCCCGGAACAGGGTGGCGACATCGGAGACCAGTTGGCGCGCGTCGAAGGGGATCGCCTCCAGCTCCAACCGGCCGGCCTCGATCTTGGAGAAATCAAGGATATCGTTGAGGATGGCGAGCAGGGACTCGGCGGAACGGTAGACGGTGCGGGCCACTTCGTCCTGCTGGGGCGTGAGGCCCATCCCAAGCAGAAGCTCGGTCATGCCCAGGACCCCGTTCATCGGGGTGCGGATCTCGTGGCTCATGTTCGCCAGGAAAGAGCTCTTTGCCGCAGTGGCCAGTTCGGCACGGCTGGCCAGATCGGTGGCAATGGCGGTCTGCCGCTCAAGGTGGCGGTTCAGGGTTGCCAGTTCCACCTCAGCGAGCTTGCGCTGGGTGATGTCCGTGCTGATGGCGACATGGCGCAGGACCTGTCCGTCGGCCCCGGTGAAGGGTGCGACGATGGTGTCCGACCACCACGTGGTCCCATCCTTGGCCCGGTTGCATAGTTCGCCGCGCCAGACCTCCCCGGCCTTGATCGTATCCCAAAATCCGGCCCAGAATGCGGGAGAATGTGTGCCGGAGTCGACCAGGCGGTGGGTGGATCCGATGAGCTCACCCCGGGAGTAACCAGATACATGGCAAAAGGAGGCATTCGCATCAATGATGGTCCCGTGGGGATCAGTGACCGTCACCAGGGCATGATCATGGATGGTCCTGGTCAGGAACTCCGCCTCACGCAGGGCGGCCTCGGCACGGGTGGTCTGGGCCTCCAGGTCCCGGGTCATCCGCCGGGCATGTTCCAAGGAACGGGCTTGGCCGGCGACGGCCTGCCAGACCGCCAGGGCGGCGAGGATGGTCAGCAGGGATCCGCCGACGGCTACGGCGATGGGCAGGGATGATTGGACCGTGGCCAGGAATCCTGGTTTGGCGCGGATCTGGACTGCCAGGGTCCGGTCCGCCAGGCTCACCGAAAGGATGCGCTGGTACGGGCCCGGAGGATGACGCTCCGCATCCATGGCGCCGGTCGCCAGGTCGCTGGCGTGGTCCGCGTCGAAGATGACCGGATCAGTCACCGAGGGACCATCATGGAGCAGAAGATCCGCCTGCCCATCGAGGCTCAGCTCGATGTCTGCCAGCAGTTCGCCCACCACGATCGGCGCATAGACGAGGCACTCCAGGTCCCGCCGCCGCTCCTCCGCGGTCGCGGGGCGGGTGCTGTTCACATAGACCGGCAGCAGGACAAGGAATCCGGGGCCCTGGCGACCGTCCTGGACCAGCACCACGCTGCGGGTCAGGGCGGGATCCCCGGTGGCCACCGCCGCTTCGGCGGCGGCCCGCCGGCGGGCTTCGGAGCCGATGTCGAATCCCACCGCGGCCAGGTTGCGCCCGACCGGCTCGATGACGGTGATGACGAAGCAGTCGCCGGCATCCCCCGAGGTGCGCACCGCGAAGCCGGGTGCGCCATCGGCCTGCTCCCGGGCGATCAGGTCCGCGAGACCCGCCCGCTCCACGCGGCGGATGATCCCGAAGCCGCGCACCCCCGGGAACTCGCTGGCCAGATCCCGGGCCGCCACGAAGGCGGCGAACTCTGTGCGTGTCACCCGCTCGCTGGCGGCAAAGATGCCTTTGGCTCCACGCAGGCCGTAGATGGGGCGGTTGAGGCGAGCGCCCACATCCGCCACGGCCCGTTCCGCCAGGCGGTCGAAGCGGACCTGGGCCTCCGACTGATGCGTCCGCCAGACCCGCCAGCCGAGCAGTCCGCTCCCGGCCACGCCCATCATGGCCAGGATCAGGATCAGCCAGCCCAAGGGCATGGTCCGCCGGTAGGCCATCTGCGTCCGCGATCCCATGGGCCTCCCGAGCGCGCCTGCTGCACCAGCATACACTTGGACACAAAGGATCGTCAAGATCCGGAATCAGGCGGCGGTTGCGCAGACTGGCACCGGTGCGCGGGCGGATCGTGGGGTATGATAGGGCGTGAGCAGCGATCGACCTGTCATACCCGGCTTCACGGTGCAGGGCCTGCTCGGCCAAGGCGGCATGGCCACGGTGTGGCGGGCCGAGCAGGAGGGCCTGGGCCGCCAGGTCGCCCTCAAGGTGGTCCTGCCGGAGTACTGCGCCCATCCGGAATTCCGCGCCCGCTTCCTGCGCGAGGCCCAGGCCTGCGCCAAGGTCAACCATCCACATGTGGTCGGCTGCTTCGCGGCCGGCGAACACCAGGGTCGGCTGTACATGGCGCTGGAGCTCCTGCCGGGCGGCGACCTGATGCGCCTCCTGGTTCGGCGCGGCGGCCAGCTCAACGAAGCCGCGACCCTGACCATCGCCCGCGACTGCCTGGCGGGACTCGAGGCGATCGAGGCGGCCGGGCTCATCCACCGCGATCTCAAGCCCGCCAACATCTTCCTGACGGCGGACAACCGGGCCAAGATCGCCGACCTCGGCCTGGCACGCCAGACCGCCGGCGATGCCGCCCTGACCATGGCCGGATTGATCGTCGGCACCCCGTCGTACATGCCCCCGGAACAGGCCCGGGGCGAGGCGGATCTGGACATCCGTTCAGATCTCTACGCCCTCGGCGCGACCCTGTTCCACCTGATCACCGGCCGGGCGCCGTACCAGGGCCCGGATCCGGTATCGATCCTGGTCAAGGTCGTCTCGGACCCGGTTCCGGACCCGCGCGACTGCGGTGCCGAGGCCAGTCCAGGCTTCACCCGCTTCCTCCAGATCCTGACCGCCAAGGAACGGGATCGGCGGTTCGCCTGCGTCGCGGATGCCCGCGCTGCGCTTGAAAAACTGCTCACCAGCATGCCGGCCCAGCCGGCCATGACGCCGGCTCCGACCCCGGCCACCCGACCGACGGAAGCGGTCGTCCGCCGGCCGATCACCCCTGTAGCCACTCCGGCGCTCGACCCGGTCCAGCTTGAGCGGCTGGTGCGGCGGGTCGTGGTCGACCAGGGCGGCTGCCGGGCCTGCCTGATCCTGGCTCCGGGCGCGAGCTTCCCGCGGGTGGTCCTGCGCGAGGTCCTGAAGGCGGCCGGCATCGCCTACGGCGTGATCCCTGCGGCGGAACTCGAGGCGACCCGCCCCAGCCAGCAGCCCCGGCGGCTGATCATCGCCCGTGGCGATCCACCGGCTCCGGGCATATCCGGCCGTTCGGTGTTCGGCCTGCCGCTCGATCCGGATGCCGCGGCCATCCAGATCCGGGTCGCCGAGGACGGGATGTCCGCAGCCGCGTTGGTCCGGCCGGGGGAACTCGTGCCCAGGCCCGAGCTGGAGCGTGAGATCCGACGCAGCGGTGTGCGTTTCGGAATCGAGGCCGACGCGCTGCGCCGCCTGGTCGAAGGACCTGCGGATCCGACCGGCAGGGTGGTGATCGCCAGAGGCCGAGCGGTCGATTCCGGACAACCGGCCAGATGGACGCTCGTCGGGGGACCGGCGGCGAGCGGACTGCCCCGTCCGGTGGAGCCGGGGCAGATCGTAGCCACCTGGGATGAAGCCCGCACCGGACGGGAAGGGATGGATGTGCAAGGCAATCCCATCGCGACCTCGGCGCCGCTTGCGGGGACCCCCGACACCCTGACCGGCGAGGGCGTGGAGCCCGGTCGTGACCGCGACGGACGCCTGTGCCTTCGCGCTTCCCGGCCCGGATCGGTGCAACGGCAGGCGGACGGGACGGTCCGGGTGGTCGAGGTGCGGACCATCCGCCATGATCTGACCGCTGCCGACGAGCCGATCACCGGCGACTCCGTGGTGGTGATCGAGGGCTCGGTGCTGGCCGGAGCCCGCATCTGCACGACCAACGACATCATCATCACCGGTGACATCGCGGATGCGCACATCGAGACCGGGGGCATGCTCCAGGTCAGCGGGGCCATCATCCCCGGCGAGCGTCCGCTCGTCGCCGCGGCGGGCATCGAAGCCGGATCCCTGGAGGGCCGCCAGGTCATCGCCGGCTGCGTGCGCATCCGAGGCACCATGACCGGCGGTGAGATCATCGCCAACGGGGCGATCGAGGTCGAACGCATCGTCGGCGGGCGGCTTGTCGCCTCCGGGACGGTGACCGTGGGAAGCGCCGGCGATCGCGATGGGACCACCACGGAACTCTGGGCTGGACGCAGCCTTGCCCTCGCGGAGCAGGCGCGCTTGGCGAAACTGACCGATTCCCGACTGGAGTCGGACCGCCTGCGCGTGGTGGCCGAGCTCCAGAGCCTGGGACTGGAGGCGGATCATGAGGCCCGCCGCCAGCTCCGACTGGCCGCCGGCACGACCAAGCCCGAGGAGATGCAGCGGCTTGAAGAGCGTCTACGGCGGCTCAAGGACCAACAGGAGCGGGCCCGCCGCCTCGAAGAGAACGCGCGTCGGAAGCTGTCCGCCGTGCGCACCGACAGCGACCGGCTGGAACGGGCCTCGGTGAAGATGGACACCGCCGTCATGGTGAGCGGAGCGGCCCACGCAGGGGTGGTCGCCAGACTCGGCGACGCCGAGGCGGTCGTTCTCGATACGACCCGCCCGGGCTATCGGCTGGGCGCCTGATCCGCGCAGCGGATCAGGCCGCCGGGTCGACTGCGCGCTCGGGATCGAGCAGCAGGAGAAGATGGCCGGTCAGCTTCGAGACCCCTTTGAGGAAGGGGCGGACCTGGTCCGAGACGGTGTCCGGCGTCGCCTCGAAATCCGCATCCGGAAGATCGAGCACATCACCGATCTCGTCCACGACGAGACTGACGACACCGGTGGCGGTACGCACGACCACATTCACGGACGACGCACCCTCCGCGCGCTCCGGCAACAGCAGTCGCCGGCGCAGGTCGATCGCGGTCACGATCTGACCACGCAGGTTGATCAGGCCCTCCACCGCAGCCTCGGCCAAAGGGACCGGAGTGGTCGGCTGGCGACGCAGGATCTCCTGGACGTGGGCAACGGCGATGCCGTACAGGCGCCCGTCGAGACGGAACGTGCAGGTCTGCATGTCAGGCCTCCGCCAGCGCCGGAAGCGCGGCTTTCACGACGTGATCGATGGTGAGCAGCTCGGTGACCTTGCCGCGCACGACCAGGCAGCCGGCGATGCCGGGCCGGGTGGCCGGGCGCAACGCGGTGATGTCCTCCTCGACCGTGTCGAGGATCTCACCGACGACCAGGCCGATCATCTGGTCCCCGTGCGCATGCACCACGACCGGCAGCGTCCCGGGTTTCACGCCCGCATCCGGATTGCGGGGGTTCTTCCGCCGCTCAGCCAGGACCCTGAACACCCGCACGAGCGGCATGATGCCACCGCGGTACTGGATGACCTCCTGGTTGCCCATGCGCTCGATCTGGTCCTCGCGCAACTCCTCCAGGCGGTTGACCGCCGCCAGGGTGACCGCCATGCGGCCGTCGTCCGGACTCCTGAAGACGAGCAACGGGGTGAGGACCGGACCGGAGCCGCCCGCGGAGCCGGAGCCCGCATCCTTGCGCGAAGCGACCTTGGCCCGCTTGGCCAGACCGACCGGGTCGATGATCAGGGCGACCCTGCCATCCCCCATGATCGTCGCCCCCGAGAACACCTCGATGCCATCGAGCTGGCGACCCAGCGGCTTGACCACGATCTCCTGGGTATCCTGGACCCCATCGACGATGAGGCCGTATTGCCGGTGGTCGGCCTGCAGGATCACCACCCGGACCGGACCACCGCCGGGCGGCGGCGTCAGGCGCAGCTCCCCGGCAAGGTCGACCAACGGCAGGAGCTGGCCGCGCAGGCGCAGGACCCGGGCATCGTAGACGCTCTCGATCTGGGTCGCCACCTTGTCCGCCGGCACGCTGACCAGTTCGAGCAGGGATACCTGGGGGATCGCGAAGCGCTGACCGGCGCAGGTGACGATGAGGGCGGGGATGATGGCGAGGGTCAAGGGGATCTTGACCATGATGGTCGCGCCATGGCCCGGCCGGCTGGCCACGTCGACGGTCCCACCGATGCGCTCGATGTTGGTCCGGACCACATCCATGCCCACGCCACGGCCGCTGATGCTGGTCACCTGTTCCGCCGTGGAGAACCCTGGGGCGAAGATCAGGGTGACGGCCTCGCGGTCGCTCATCTTCGCTGCCTGCTCGGCGCTGATGACCCCCTTTTCGACCGCCTTGGCCTTGACCCGGCCCGGGTCGATGCCGCGGCCATCATCGTCGATCTCCACCACCACCTGGCCGCCATCATGGCGGGCGCGCAGGGTGATCCGGCCTTCAGCGGGCTTCCCGGCGGCCACCCGCTGATCCGGCATCTCGACGCCATGGTCAACGGAATTCCGCACCATGTGGGTGAGAGGGTCCTTGATCGCCTCGATGATCGTCTTGTCGAGCTCCGTCTCAGCCCCCTGCATCTCGACGCGGATCTGCTTGCCGAGCGATTTGCTGAGATCGCGCACGATGCGCGGGAGCTTCTGCCACACCGCACCGATCGGTTGGAGGCGGGTCTTCATCACCCCCTCCTGCAACTCGGTGGTCAGCTGGTCGAGGCGGGTCGCGGCATTGCTCAATCCCGCGTGGCGGATGCCTCCCGATTCCTGGAGGATGCGGTTGCGGGCCAGAACCAGTTCGCCGACGAGGTTCATGACCCGGTCGAGAAGCCGCACGTCGACCCGAAGGGTGCTGTCGGCAATGGAACTGCCCTCACCCGACCGGGCCGGTTCGCCCTCAGGCGGATGCGGGGGGTGGGCCTCGACGGGCGAGGCGACCACTCGGGGTGCTGGAGCGGGTGCGGAATCGGCAACGGGGACGGGCACCGTCACCGGCTCCGGGGTTGCGACGGGTGCCGCTGCCGGCGCGTGATGGGAACCGGTGGCGAGGGCGTGCAATGCCTCGATCAGCGGTTGATCATCACCAACGTTCTCGGCACCGCCGTGCTCAATGTCGGAGAGCAGGGATCGGACGCGATCGCCCATCGCCAAGAGGGCGGTGGACATGTCTCCATCCAGGACCAAGGCTCCGTCACGCAATTTGGAAAGCAGGTTCTCCCCCGCATGGCACACGGCCTGGAGCCGTGAGAACCCGAAGAAGCCGCTGGTCCCCTTGATGGTGTGAATGGCGCGGAATACGCCGGCCAGGAGTTCCTTGTCCCCTGGTCGATCCTCCATCGCCATGAAATCGCGGTCCAGCCGGTCAAGGTTCTCGTGGCTCTCCACGAGAAAGTCTTTCACGAGGTCGTCGAGGTCACCCATGGGGAAGTGAACACCCGATCCAGCTCCTCGTCAACCGGGTCCAGGCCGGTGTGGGGGGATGGCGTTCAGGGGGCGTAGAGCGCGACCCGGCCCACCGCGTCCGCGGCGACCAGACGCCCATCCGCGGTGACCGCCGCCGGAAGGACTGCGCCGCGGCCGGTATGGGTGAACCCACGGGGCCCGACCACCACCATCCGATCACCCACCGGCACCGCCACGTGGCCATTCCAAGCCATGGGAATGCCGGTCGGAGCACCGGGAAGGACACCCAGGTCGATCCATCCACCGGAGCGCAGCCAGACCCGGTTTCCAGGACTGATCAGGACATCGGGACCGGCCGAGAGGGCTTCATCCACGGGCAGCGGTTCCGCTCGGACCACGCCATCCTTCCAGGACCACGACGCATTGGCGCTGATGCCCTGCCAGCCGGTCCCTACCGGCCAGGCGGCAAGCACGGGGCCGGGCACGAGGCCTGTCAGTGCAGGACGGCCATCCTCCACGGTGAGGACCTCGATCACGCCGTCGGTGCGGACGGCCGAAACCCGACCGGCGGCGGCGTGCGGTGCGGCGATGAAGGCCGACCCGCCGGCACCGGACCAGACGGTACGGCCGTCGTCGCCGACACCGTGGATGCGTCCATCGATGCCGGCAACGATGAGCCAGCGGCGATCCGTGAGCAGATCACTGGTGCCGGCCGCGAGGGCGAAGCGGGTTCCGGATGGCAGGACCAGACGGCGGGTACGATTGGGCAGGATGCCCCAAGCCACCGCATCCGGTGAAGCGAACCACAATCCATCCCCCAGATCGACGGCCGGGGCGAGCAACGGCGCCACGTCCAGGGAACCACCCTGTTCCAGAGCCATGGCCGGAGCCGGGTCCCCGCCATCCGCGGGCAACACGACCGCGGCGGTGCGCGAAGCGACCACGACCCGGTCTCCCAATGCCACCGGCCGGGCGGTGATCGGGCGGTCGAGTTCATACAGGCGCAAGGGGCTGCGAAGCAGCAGCGCGGCGACACGCCAGCCATTCTCGGCATCGTGGCCGTTGACCGTGGTCGGCTCGTAGCCCGAAAGCGTGAATGTGAAGACGGCCTCGCTGCGTTCCAGGGAGCTCAGGTTGAGCACAAGGGGCGTGAGACCAAGAACCCGGCCGGCCACGCTGACGGTCGCACCGGACGGAATCGATTCGACCTTCACCGGGAGGTGGCGGAGTCCCATCTCCCGGGCCAGCACGCTGGCCACAGCCATGTCCCCGGCCTGGACGGCCGCATCCAGCCGGTCCGCCAGCAGGCGACGGCGCTCCTGGGCCTCGCGCACTTCGGCCAGGCGTTGGGCCGCCTCGGACAGGGCCGCCGTGCGACGGGCGAAGGCACTGTCGATGAGCTCGATGAGCTGGGCGGCCGCCTCTTCGAGGTCCCCCTCCCGGCGGTGGGTCAGGGCCGCATCCAGCTGGACCTGGGCCGCCCGCTCGCGCTCATTCAGGCGGGCCAGACGGTTCTCGATCAGGGCGGTGGGCGCCCCCGGCTGCGTGGCACGGGCGCGCAGGAGGGGAATCTCGTCGGCGATCGGGAGGGATGCCGCCGCGAGTTCCAGTTCGGTGGCCAGGGCGAGTTCGGACCGGATCGCTGGCATGCGTGGGTGGGCCGGCAGCCGCTCCTCGAGATCCTTGACCCGCATGGCGGCGGCGCTGGCCGGAACGGCAGGATCCCCGGCCACACAGGCGGCGACCATGCCCCCCACCGTCTCGACCTCCCGGTCGGCCTGGTCGGCGCGGTCGAGCACGGCGGCAAGGACCGGTTCCAGTTCGCTACCAGCCACCCGGTCCGCAATCCCGCTCCGCGACACGGTCTCGCGCATCTCCGCCAGCCGTCCGGCCGAGACCTGCTGATCCAAGGCCGCGATGGCGGTCTGGGTCTGGGAGATGGTCTGGGCGACCTCACGACGGGCCTGCTCGGCGGCAAGCTGCTGGGTGTCGTTCGGTCCCGAAGCCAGCACCGCATCGATGAGACGACGGCGACGGACGATGGACTCGTTGGCTGTACGGGCGCTCTCCAGGAGGACCGTGCGCCGGCGATCGAGGATGGCCTCGGCCGCATCGCGCTCGGGGCTCGGCTGGCGCTCGATCTCGGCCAGGGCGGCGGGGAGATCGTCGCGACTCAGATGGGCGGAGACCGCCGTCTGGATGGCATCGCTCAAGCGCTGGAACTCGGTGAGGGAACGCTGAAGGCGCAGGGTGAGTTCGGTGCGCGTCGGATCGTCGGGCAGGACGGCGGCCGCCTCGGCGGCATCGCCGAAGGTCCTGGCGGCGATGAGTTCATCGATGCGCTTGCGCTCTTCGTCGAGGGCCTTGGCAAATGCCTGCTCGCCGGCCTGGACCCGGCGCAGGGCGCTCAGGTCCGAACCGGCCTGGGCGCGGGCTTCGCCCAGGCTGGCGGCGGCCGCGTTCCAGGACCGCGTGCGGATCGCCTCGTTGGCGGCATCGAGCCGGGAGGACAGCGCCTGGGAACGGCCGCTGTAGGTGACCGCCAGGTACGCGACCCCGGCCATGACCACGAGCAGCACGACCAGTCCGATCAGCACCGCCGGGGAGCGCCGACGGGGGGCGGTGACTGCGGAGATCACCAGATCGGATTCCGCCGCAGGGGCCTGGGTCACGCGGAAGGAGCGCGTACCGGCGCCCGGCATCCGCCGCACGATCTGCTTCTGGAGGAGTCCGCGCAGCACCCGGGCCACCTGCGGACAGGATTCGCGCATGATCCCGGCAAGATCCTCGACCGAGCGGCGCCCGTCGACCAGGTTCAATACCTGCCGGTCGATGTCGGAAAGGGCTCCCGAGGCATTCGAGTTCTCGGTGAGGGCGAAGACGGAGTCCCATCCCCCCACATCCTGGGCCACCGCGGCATCCTCGCTCGAGCGGGCGCCGGCGGTGCGGACCAGGATCTGCGGGTCGATGCGCAGCCGGATCGCCGAACGGTCGTAGGCGAGCTGGTCGGGATGTTCGTCGATGAATTCGGGCTGCCCGGGGGAAGCCAGGAGCTGGACCAGGGCGTCCTCGACCAGGGCCTGGCGGACCGCCTCGATCTCGCCATCCGACACCGCCTGTTGGCGCTGGAGGAAGGCGATCGGATCACCAACCTGGGGATCCGCGACCAGCCGATGCAATTCCGGACCGATCTTGTGGTGATCGAGGAGTTTGTCGGCCAGCAGCCGGACCTGGGGCTGGGCCAGGTCCAGGGCCACCAGGTCGCCATTGACGAATCCGACGCCCCGGGCCAGAGGGAGTCCATCGAGCACGAGCATGCCGGTCCGCCGCGTACGGTGGGCGGCGATGAGCATCTCGACGAGGATGGCGTTCAGCATGCGCGGGTCCGATCCGGGGGCAGGGTACCCGGCGAGGGGTTCCGCCACAAGCCCGTGTCGCCGGACGCCTCCGGAGCGGACCGACGCTCCGGAGCCCGGTCAGCGGGCGGCGGGGTCGACGCCATGCGTCGTCTTCTCCCAGCGGTGCGGTTTGACCATCAGGTGCCAGAGGGCGCGCCATGCGGCCACCCCCTGGAGCACCCAGTAGAACGGCACCAGGAGGGCGGCCCCGATGAGTCCATGCTGACCCGGGCGCCGGCCCGCCGCCAGGGCGACGGCGATGAAAATGATATTGGCCGCGGTCAGCACCGCAGAGGTCACCGCGAAGGCGATCGACCAACCGGACAGCACCGGGTCCTCGTCCGGACCGGTCCAGGCCAAGGGCCAGGACCAGCGCTGGTCCCACAGAGCCTCGTCCCCGCGCCGGATGAGGAGCGACCAGGGATCCGCCCCCAGGACCGCCCAGTCCCGGGCAAGGGAGCCCAGATAGGCCAGTTCCAACCCCCACAACGGCAGGGCCAGCGCCGCCAGCAGCGGCACCAGGGTCACCGCCGCCGCGAAGCCGGGCAGGCCCGCGGGCCCGAGCCGCCACGCCGTGGCGACCGGCGTGCGCCACCACACGAGATGGGTGGCGTAGTAGCCCTTGAGCCAACGGGTCCGCTGCTTGATCCAGGCACCGACGTGGCCGACCGCCTCTTCCCAGGTCACCGATGCCAGCAGTCCGGTGCGGTGGCCGCGCAGATGCAGGCGCACTCCGAGATCGCAGTCCTCGGTGACGTTGAACGGATCCCAGCCGCCGACCTCGCGCAGCACCGCGGTGCGGAAGTGGTTGCTCGTCCCGCCCAGGGGCACCGGGCAGCCGAGCCGCTCCAGACCGCGCAGGTAGCGGCGGAACCAGACATTGTACTCGATGGTGAACCAGCGGGTGAGCAGGTTGGTGTCGTGGTTGCGGAACGCGAGCTGGGCCTGGAGGCAGGCGAGCCGGGGCGGGGCGGCGGCAAAAGCCAGGGCCGCCTGCTTCAACTGGTCCGGCTCCGGCCGGTCCTCGGCGTCGTAGATCACCAGCAGATCGCCGGTAGCCAGGACAAGGCCGTGGTTGCAGGCCCGGGGCTTGGTCTTGGGCCGGCCCTCGGGCACCACCACCAGGCGCATCCACGGCGGCAGCGGTCGGGCCTGGAAGGATGCCAGGGTGACCGCGTCGTCCGGCTCCATCAGGACCAGCACCTGGAGCCGGTCCCGGGGATAGTCGAGGGCGGTCAGGGCGGCGACGAGCTGCCCGACGATCTCCGGCTCCCGGTACAACGGCACCAGCACGGTGTAGGACGGCCAACCGCCCGGGGGCGCGACCTCGGGATCCGCCGCCCGGTCGTCCCGGCGCTCCGCCCCGCCGCCGACGACCAGCGCGAGCAGGCGGTAGGCGATGGCGAAGGCGAACACCAGGCTGAGCAGACCGACTCCGACGCCCAGGGCGACCAGCCAGTCGCGCCCGGCCAGGAACAGCGCCGCCACCGGCAGGGCCGCCAACCATGGCTCGAACCCGCGCCCACCGCCACGACGGAACAGGAACTCCCCGGCCAGCGACAGGACCACGGCGCCGCCGGCGATGCCCGCCAGGGCGCCGGGGATCGAGCCCAGCCAGCGCATGGCCTCGGCCCGCAGGCCGGTGAGCCCGGTCGCATCGGCACCACCGGCCAGCCAGGATCCGCCCACCGCCGCGACGGCGAGCAGCGGCACGCACAGGGCCAGCCAGCCCCAGGCCACGGTGCGCAGGGCGCTGGTCGGCTCATGGGCCGCGAGATAGGCATCGACCAAGGGATCCCGGCCATCGGAGCCGGGGATCACGGTCACCGGCGCCGCCGGCCACCAGGGCGAGCCGGCGGGATCCGCCACCACGGCCGTGCGCCCCCCGTCGACCCGGTGGTCCAGGTCGATGCGCCAGGTCCGGCCCTCGGGCAGGCACGCCGCCACCTTTTCCGGCCACTCGACCACCGCCACCGCGCCGGCGGAGGCCTCGCCGAATCCGATGGCCTCCAGCTCCCCGGGACCCGACAGCCGCGAGGCGTCCACATGGACCACCGGCACCCCGGCATCGTATTGATTGAGCAATGTATACGTGGGCGACGCCACCAAGGCCGCATCCCCGCCCAGCGCCGCCACCAGGGCCCGGGTGAAGGTCGTCTTCCCCGCCCCCATGGGCCCGGTCAGGGCGATCGCATCCCCGGCCGCCAACCGAGGGGCCAGACTGCGGGCCAGGTCGGCGGTGGCCGCGGCGTCGGCGAGCGGAAATGGGACAGGATCGGGCACGGCGGCAGGATGCGGAGGTTCAGGGCACGGCAACCCGACAGGTCGCAGCAGCGACGGAACGCGGGATCCGCCGGGGCGTGACCGGGTTGCGAGTCGGGACTCGGAGGCATCATGGCGCCATGCGCGAACCCGCCGAACCGATCTGCCTGACCCCCTGGGATGGCTTGGCCTGGGCCCTGATGAGCCCGTCGCTGGTGATGGTGCTCCTGGCGCTGCCCGTGGGACCGGGGTTGCTCAGCCGCTTTGCTGCCATGTTCACCTCGCTCGACGCGGAACTGCCCCTGATCACCCAGGCGATGATCGCCATCGGCGACCCATGGGTGTACGTCATCGCCGTGGCATGGGTGACAGCGGGGACCGGAGCGCTGCTCCGGGTGCGAGACACCGGGCTCCGGGTCGGCCTGGGGATCGGCTTCGCCGTGGCGGCCCTGATCTGGTTGCAGATGGTCGCCGCCGCCATCTGCCTTCCGATCCTGGAACTCCAGAAGCAGCTTCACTGATCCAGGATCACACGCCGCATCCCTTGACCCCGGCCGCGCCGCCCATGCTGCGTCCATCCGGATGACGGATGCGGGAGAAGGCCTTTTTCCACCCTGGGGTTCCACCCCCGGATGGGAGCCGGGCTGCCGAAGGAGTCACGCTCTCAGGCCAAAGGACCGCGTCTCGACGGAACCCTGGAAAGAGGGGCCTCCTGCCCCCGCCGACGGAGTCACGCTCTCAGGCCACCAGACAGGGATGGAACCACGAGCCCGAAAGGCCCGCCGTGCCCATCCCCGCCCATCCCGACACCTTCGTCAACCGCCACCTCGGCCCCGCTGCCGCCGACCGCGAGGCCATGGCCACCGCCATGGGCCACGCCTCCCTTGATGCACTGATCGATGCGGTGGTCCCGCCGGCGATCCGCCGGACCACGCCGATCGCCGTGCCGGCGGCGGCCAGCGAGCACGGGGCGATGGCGGAGCTGAAGCGCATCGCCGCCCACAACCGGGTGCGCACGCCGCTCATCGGCCTGGGCTACCACGGCACCCTGACCCCGCCGGTGATCCAGCGCGCCCTGTTCGAGAACCCGGGCTGGTACACCCAGTACACCCCCTACCAGGCGGAGATCAGCCAGGGCCGGCTCGAATCCCTGCTCAACTTCCAGACCCTGGTCACCGACCTGACCGGCCTGCCGATGGCCAACGCCAGCCTGCTGGATGAAGCCACCGCCGCCGCCGAGGCCATGCACATCTGCACCGGCGCCACCGGCCGGGCGCGCATCCTGGTCGCCGACGACTGCCACCCGCAGACCATCAGCCTGGTCCGCACCCGGGCCGCGGTGCTCGGCGTCGCGGTCGAGGTCCGCCCGTTCGCCGCGCTGGCCCCGGATGGCGAGACCGCCGGCGTCATCGTCCAGAGCCCCGCCACCGACGGCCGCATCCACGACCTGCGCCCGCTGGCCGCCGCAGCCAAGGCCGCCGGCGCCAAGCTCGCGGTGGGCACCGACCTGCTCGCCCTGACCGTGATCCTGCCCCCCGGCGAACAGGGCGCCGAGATCGTGTTCGGCAACAGCCAGCGCTTCGGCGTGCCCCTCGGCTTCGGCGGCCCCCACGCCGCCTTCTTCGCGGTGAGCGAGGACCTGAAGCGCCTGATGCCCGGCCGCCTGGTCGGCGTGTCCAAGGACCGCCGGGGCAATCCCGCGTTCCGCCTCGCGCTCCAGACCCGGGAGCAGCACATCCGCCGCGAGAAGGCCACCTCGAACATCTGCACCGCCCAGGCCCTGCTCGCCAACATGGCGGCGATGTACGCGGTCTACCACGGCCCCGAGGGCCTGACCGGCATCGCCCAGCGGATCCACGCCCTGGCCTGCACCCTGGCCCGGGCCCTGGCCCAGCACGGCTGGGAGGTCTCCGCCGACGCCTTCTTCGACACCGTCGCCGCCCACGGGCCCAAGCCCGCCGCCGCGGTCATTGCCGCCGCCGCCGCGGATGGCCTCCTGCTCCGCGACCTGGGCGACGGCCGGGTGGCGGTGGCCCTGGATGAGACGAGCGACAAGCCCCTGCTCAACCGGGTGCTGGCGGCCTTCGGCATCACCAGCCCCCTGCCGGCGAGCGGCGACCCGCGGCTCGGCGCGCCGCGCACCAGCCCGTTCCTGGCCCATCCGGTCTTCCACGCCCACCGCAGCGAGACCGAGCTGCTGCGTTATATCAAGGGGCTCGAAGCGAAGGACATCAGCCTGTGCCAGGGGATGATCCCCCTCGGCTCCTGCACCATGAAGCTGAACCCGGCGGCGAGCATGCTGCCGGTGTCGTGGCCGGAGTTCGCCCACCTGCACCCGTTCGCCCCCGCCGCCGATAGCGCCGGCTACCGGGAGCTGTTCGACCAGCTCGAAGCCTGGCTCGCAGACATCACCGGCTTCGCGGCGGTGTCGCTCCAGCCCAACGCCGGCAGCCAGGGCGAATACGCCGGCATCCTGGCGATCCGCGCCTATCACGACTCCCGCGGCGACCGCCACCGGGACATCTGCCTGATCCCCGCCTCGGCCCACGGCACCAACCCGGCCACCGCAGCCATGTGCGGCCTGACCGTGGTCCCGGTCGCCTGCGACGCCCAGGGCAATGTCGACCTCGCGGACCTCAAGGCCAAGTGCGACCAGCACGCCGCCAAGCTGGCAGCGATCATGGTCACCTACCCGTCGACCCACGGCGTGTTCGAAGCCGGCATCAAGGACCTGTGCACCATGGTCCACGCCGCCGGCGGGCAGGTGTACATGGACGGCGCCAACATGAACGCCCAGGTCGGCCTGACCGCCCCGGGCCTGATCGGCGCCGATGTCTGCCACCTGAACCTGCACAAGACCTTCGCCATCCCCCACGGTGGCGGCGGACCGGGCATGGGCCCGATCGGCGTGGCCCGCCACCTGGCACCATTCCTGCCCCGCCACCCGCTCGCCAAGGTCGGCGGCGAGATGGGCCCCGAGGCGGTCAGCGCCGCCCCCTGGGGCTCCGCGTCGATCCTGCCCATCCCGTGGATGTACTGCCGGATGCTCGGGCCCGACGGACTGACCCTGGCGACCAAGACCGCGATCCTGAACGCCAACTGGATCGCCCACCGGCTCGCGCCCTGTTATCAGGTGCTCTACCGCGGCGCCGGCGGGCTGGTGGCCCACGAATGCATCATCGACCTGCGCCCGTGGAAGGCCAAGGCCGGCATCGAGGCCGAGGATGTGGCAAAGCGGCTCATCGATTACGGGTTCCACGCCCCGACCCTGTCGTTCCCCGTCGCCGGCACCCTGATGATCGAGCCCACCGAGTCCGAGAGCCGGGCCGAGCTCGACCGCTTCTGCGATGCGATGATCGGCATCCACGCCGAGATGCAGGCCATCGCCGACGGGAAGGCCGATCGGGTGGACAATCTACTCAAGCAGGCCCCGCACCCGGCGGACGAGATCGCCGACGACGGCTGGAAGCACCCCTACAGCCGCCGCCAGGCGGTGTTCCCAGTCCCCGGCCTGGTCGGCAGCAAGACCTGGGCTCCGGTGGCCCGGGTCGACAATGTGTGGGGCGACCGCAACCTGATGTGCATCTGCCCGCCGGTGAGCGCCTACGCCTGAACCGCCTCCGGGGCCCCGCCGGAGATCCGGATGATCTCCACCGGACACCCGGCGGCGGCCTCGCGCACCGACTCCCAGACATCCCCGGCGAGCGGGAGCAGCGGCGATCCCTCGCCCAGGTTGTCCGAGGTGATGCCGTCCTCGCGGGCCTCCCCGCGTACGACCGCATGGTCGCTGTCGTCGGGGAGGGCGAAGACCTGCGGACAGACGAGGGCGCAGGCCTGGCAGTGGATGCATCCGGATTCGATGCGGACGGTGGCGGGCATGGCGGGTCTCCTGGCTGCCAGCCTGCCGCGCCGGGGTGCCGCCGTCACGCCAGGATCGATGCATGATCCCATGCACCGGACGGATGGCCCCGCCGGACCGGGGAGTCAGGTCCCGTTGTTCGCCCAGCGCCGGACCATGGCCTCCAGCGCCGCCGCCTGGACGGGCTTGCTCAGGAAGTCGTCCATACCGACCCCGAGGCAGCGCTCCCGGTCCCCGGCCATGGCGTTGGCGGTGAGCGCGATGATGGGAAGCCTCGGCCTGCCTTGGCGCGCCTCCTCGGCGCGGATCAGGCCGGTCGCTTCGAAGCCGTCCATCTCCGGCATCTGGCAATCCATCAGGACGAGGTCGTGGCCGCCGGCCAAGGCCAGGTGCAGCGCCTCGCGGCCGTTCCCGGCCAGCTCCACGGTGACGCCGAACCGGCGCAGCATGGCGGACGCCACCCGCTGGTTCACTGGGTTGTCCTCGGCCAACAGGACTCGTGCCTGGATCGGACCGGTGCCAACCGAGGCGGACGGGCCGGCCGGCACCTCGGAAGTCCGGACCGCCGGAGCCCATGGCGCCGTCAGGGTGAACGTGCTGCCGACCCCCTCCTGGCTCGTGACCACCAGATCACCACCCATCAACCGGGCCAGGCGTCGGCTGATGGAGAGGCCGAGACCGGTCCCGCCGAAGCGACGGGCAGTGGAGGCATCCGCCTGGGTGAACGGGGTGAAGATGGCATCGATGCGATCCGCCGGGATGCCGACGCCGGTATCCGACACGGAGATGCGGTAGACGCCGTCCGCGTACCCCGCCTCGACCCGTACAGCGCCCTTGCGGGTGAACTTGACCGCGTTGCCGATCAGGTTGGTGAGGATCTGGCGAAGCCGACCGGGATCCCCCTTGGCCCAGCCCGGCAGCGCGGGATCCAGGACCAAGTCCAGGGATGTCTCGCTTCCGGAGAGGCGTGGCCGGAACAGTTCGCAGGCATCGGTCACGGTCTGACGGACATCGAACGGGATCTGTTCAAGGCTCATCCGACCAGCCTCGATCTTGGAGAAATCAAGGATGTCGTTGATGATCGCGAGCAGGGCCTCGGCGGAACGGTAGGCGGTCCGGGCCAGCTCGTGCTGGTCCGGCTCCAGCCGGGTTCCCTGCAAGAGCTCGATCATGCCCATGATCCCGTTCATCGGGGTGCGGATCTCGTGGCTCATATTGGCCAGGAAGGCACTCTTGGCCTGGCTGGCGGCCTCGGCCCGGGCCGCCATGTCGGTCGCCACCGTCCGCTGGCGTTCAAGGTCCACGAGCACCTCGCGCAGGTGGGCCTCGGCGGCCCTGCGCACGTCCAGGCTGACCAGGAGCTGGGCGAACTGGCTGAGCAGTGCCTGCTCCTCACCAAGGAACGGGCGGCTGGTCTCGCCCGACTCGACCAGGACGAAGCCGGTACAATGTTCCCGTTGGAAGAGGGGAACCGCCACCGCTGCGACGGCACCGCGGGATTCCAGCCAGCTTCGCAACGGACCCTGGTCGAGGTGAGAACAGTCGCGAACCGAGGCGGGCATGCCGACGCTGTGCAGGATGGTCCAATCCTCGACCTGCGCCGCAGTGGGCATGAGGTTCGCCGCAGAAACCGTCGCAGGAGCGCGCCACTCATGGCGGCAGCGGAAGAGGTTGTCCTCCACGATCTCCACCACGGTACCCCGGTCACCGCCCAGCAGTCGCGTCATGACCCCCAATGCCTCCGCGACAGCCCGATCCGTCCGATCGGCCGGCAGATCGATGAAAGCCGCCGCCACTGCCGCCAGACGTTCCTGGATCTGTCCAAGACGCCGGGTGCGGTCCTCGGCCTGCCGCCGCTCGGTGATGTCGCGGGAGATCCCGGTGCTCCCGACGATGCGGCCGTCCTCGTCCCGGACCGGGGTCTTGAACACCTCGACCAGGCATTCCCCGGTGGCGGTGGCCACCGTCTCCTCGACCATCAACGGCTGCCCCGTGGTGACCACCATGGCATCATCGGCCTGATACTTGTTCGCGAGTTCCCTCGGCCAGATGTCGAGGTCGGTCAAGCCGACCAGGGCATCCGGATCGGCTCGGCCACAGGCTTCGGCAAAGCGGCGGTTCACGGTCAGGAACCGCCCCTCGGCGTCCTTGAGCCAGAGCAGACCGGGCTGGTTCTCGATGATCGCCCGGACTTCGGCGGTGCGGCGCAGGATCCGCCGCCGCAGGGTGTCCCGGGCCCGGGCATGGGCGAACACGGTGGCGGCCATGCACACGGTGAGCAGGCCACCGACGCCGGCGGCAATGATGCCCGCAACCAGGGGGTTGGTCTCCAGATACGTGGGTCCAGCGGTCACGACCACCCGCAGCGAATGGCCGAATGCGGGAAACGGTCGCTCGACCCGCGGTCGGCCATCCCCGGCATCGATCAACGGAGTCACCGTGCCGTCCACACCGGCGGATGACAACCCGATGCGTGCGACCGCCGGATCGGCGAAACCGGCGACAGCCGCAGACCAGTCAAGGGCGACAAGTACGACCGGGCGCCGACCGTCGTCCCCCCGCTGACCGCAACGCACCAGCATGGCCCAGGGTCGCCCCGCATGATCGAAGCGATCCACAGCGGCAACCAGTCCGGTACGAGCTGATTCCTCGATCGCCGCCGCCACAGCGTGGTCCGCCGCCAAATCACCACCCGGGGCAAGCGTCCAGCCGGCCCAGACGGAAGCCCTGGTCACCAGGACGGGAGCGGTGGATCCGTCGCCCGCCGGTCCCGAAGCCCAGGCCCAGGCGGACACCGGCAGCCGGGCCAGCAGCCGACGCTCCACCTCGGCAAAGCGGTCGGCACTGATGCCGTCACCGCCCAGGACCAGCAGGTTGGGCATGGCGAGTTCCCGGATGATGTCGATCCGGCTCACCACCTCGCGGCTCATGGCCACGGCGGCACTGCGGAAGTCGTCCTCCCGTTTGCGACGATCCAAGCCATGGACGACGATCCCGGCGACCGCGGTCGCGATCCCGCCAACGATCAGAACCATGACCGTATCCGTCCACACCCGCCGACGCCGCACCGGCCACCCCCAGATCAGCACCAGGACGGCCGTCAGGCCACCACCAAGGAGCACAGGCCAGGCCGGGATCCAGGTGGCAAGACTCCATGCGGTTGCGTCGATATCCATGCCGATGACGACGCGCGGGCCCCCGTCCCGGCCCTGGGTGCGTACCGGGACCAGACCACTGACCCAGGTCCCCCAACGATCGGTGTAGGGCCCTTCGACCCCCTCCGTGCCCACGTCCAGGGCGGCGTGGACCAACGATGGCGCCTCCTGGTAGGGATCTCCCGGCGCGACCACGTCCGGCGAGTCCTCCGGCTCGCTGTCCAGGAGAAAGAAGACTCCCCGCTCCGGATCCTTCCGCAGCAGGTAGATGAATCGGCATCCGGGGGTCGACCGCTGGAACGCGGTCAGCCGCTCCTTGAACCGATGATAATCCGGCCGCTCCACATCGCTGGGCACCCCGGCAAGCCGGTCCAGCACTTCGGCCGGCATGCTTTCCGAGAGCAAACGCACCGCCTGAAGGAGATCCGCCCGGGCCTGACGGTCGGCCAAGGCGACCAGCCAAGCACTTATCACCACGGTGATCAGCAGCACCCCACCCAGGGCGAGCACCAGCAACCGGATCCCCGCCCGGGAGCCAGCCACCTGGGAGGACGCCGTGTCATCCGTCCAATCCGCATGGCTGGCAGAACGATCCATCGTGCCAAGATACCCCGAAGGGGATCCGCCGTCCAGCCGGCTCAGCCTGCGGTGCCCGCCGCATGCAGACGTGCGAACGGTCCGCCGGCGGCGAGCAGGTCCGCCGGCGCCCCGTCATCGACGATCCGGCCCTTCTCCAACACCACGACCCGATCGCAGTCCAGCACCGTCGCCAGCCGGTGGGCGATGATCAGGCTGGTGCGGCCCCGGCACAGCCGGGCCAGGGCGGCGCGGATCCGCACCTCGGTGTGCAGATCCACCGCCGAGGTGGCCTCGTCGAGGACGAGCACCGCCGGATCGGCGATGAAGGCGCGGACCAGGCAGACGAGCTGGCGGGTGCCGTGGCTCAGGGCGGCGCCCCCGGGCCCGACCGGGGTGGACAGCCCGTGCGGCAGCGCTTCGAGCACCTCGTCGGCGCCCAGTTCCCGCACCGCGGCGCGCAGGTCCGCATCGCGGCGCGACGGATCCGCCAGCCGGAGGTTGTCGAGCACCGTGCCGCTGAAGAGGGCGTTGTCCTGGAGCACCACCCCGATGCGCCGGCGCAGCACCCGCTGGTCGAGGCGGGCGAGGTCGGTGCCGTCGATGGTGATGGTCCCCGCCTGGGGCTCGTAGAAGCGGTTGAGGAGCTGGACCAGGGTGCTCTTGCCGGAGCCGGTGGCGCCGACCACCGCGATCCGCTGCCCGGCGGGGATGGCGAGGGCGAAGCCGTCGAGCACCGGCCGGGCGGGATCATAGCCGAAGCGGACCCCGTCGAGCCGGATCGCGCCGTGCACCGGGCCGGGATCCACCGGATCCGCCGGATCCCTGGCCACTTCCGTATCGAGGAGCAGGAAGATGCGCTGGGCGCTGGCGATGCCAGTGGCGGCCTTCTCGAACAGGTCGCCGAGTTCCTGGATCGGACCGAGGAACAGGATCACATAAAACAGGCACTGGCTCAGGACGCCAGGGGTGATCCGCCCGGCGCCCAGGTCCTCGGCGCCGATCCAGAGGAGCACGCCGATCCCCGCCGCCCACAGCACCGAGGCGAACGGCGCGAACCAGCCCCAGCCCCAGGCCCCGGCCACCGCCGAGCGGTCGAGGTCGCCGAGCAGGGCCCGGTAGCGGCGTTCGTTGGCGCCCTCGGCGGTGGCGCCCTGGATCACCGCCACCCCGGACACGCTTTCGACGAGATGGGCGGTCATCCGGGATTTGCACTCGGCGGTACGGCCCCACAGGCGCACCCCGGCCTTCTGGAACAGGCGCATGCCCAGGGCGAGCAACACCACCGGCGGGAGCATGGCCAGGACGAAGCGGGGATCGATCCACCACAGCAGCACCGCGGCGCCGACCATGCGCAGGAGCATCGAGAGCAGTTCCGGCGGCCCGTGCACGATCACCGGTTCCAGGGCATCCACATCGCGATCCGCCCGGCTGATGATCCGTCCAGCCCGGGTGCGGTCGAAATACGCCACCGGCAGGCGCTGCACATGGTCGAAGACCTGCCGGCGGAGGTCGTTGAGCACCCGGGCCGCGATCCGCCCACCCACCGCCTGGGCCACCCCGGCCAGCCCGAACCGGCACAGCCACGCGGTGGTCAGGCCCAGGCACATGAGCGCCACGAGGCCCCAGGCCACCACCCCGTCCGTGAAGCCGTGGTCGATGACCTGGCCCACGAACCACGGGCGGATGAAGATGGAGGCCACCAGCACCACCTGGATCGCAGCCAGCACCGCCAGGGGCCGCCATTCCGGCCGGGCGAGTCCCAACACCCGGCCCAGGGCCCGGCGGTCGAGCCGGCGCCGGGCGAGGTCCTCCTCGATCTCCAGGTCGCTCATCGGGCGCCCCCGGTGGGCGGTAGGTCGGCGACGCCGGCGCCGAGTCCCATCAACTCCCGGTAGTCGGCGGAGCCCGCCGTCAGGTCCGCATGGGTGCCCGATGCGACGATCCGGCCCCCGGCGAGCATCACCACCCGGTCCGCCGCGAGCACCGTGCTCAGGCGGCTGGCGACGAGCAGGGTCGTGCACCCGCGCCGGCGCAGGTTGGCCAGCACCCGCCGCTCGGTGATCGCGTCGAGGGCGCTGGTCGCATCGTCGGCGACCAGGATGCGCGGCTCCGCGACCAGGGCCCGGGCCAGGCAGAGCCGCTGGCGCTGACCGCCGCTCAGGCTCACCCCGCGCTCCCCGACCTTCGCCGCCAGGCCGTCCGGCAGGTCCGCCACCACCCCGTCGGCACAGGCATCCACCAGAGCACGGGCGATGTCCACATCGCCCGCCTCCATCCGCGCCAGGCGCAGGTTCGCCGCCAGGCTGTCGCTGAACAGGAAGGCCTCCTGGGGCACGAGCTGGACCGCCCGGCGCAGGGCGTCGAGATCCAGGTCCCGGGCGGGCACGCCGCCGATGCGCACGGTGCCGGCCTGGGGATCCACCAGCCGGGGCAGGAGCGCCGCCAGGGTGGACTTGCCGCAACCGGTGCGCCCGACCACTGCCACCACCTCGCCCGGGGCCAGGGTGAGATCCAGCCCGTCGAGGATCGGCACCGGCCCGGCGGCGACCCGGATCCCCGCCAACTCCGCCCCCAGGGGGCCCGGGGGCAGCGCCGTCAGGCCGCCCCGGGCCACCGCCGGCACCGCATCAAGGACCTCCACCAGCCGGACCGCCGAAGCCCGGGCGGCGGCGAACACCTGGAGCACCCGGCCGATGTTCTCGACCCGGAAGGTCACCATGAGCACCACCATGCTCGCCGCGGTCAGGGCCCCGACCCCGATCTCGCCCCGGGCGGCGAGCCAGGCACCGCAGGCCAGGACCCAGACCTGGCTCAGGGCGACCAGCATCTGGGGCGGCGGCAGCCGCACCGCACCGGCGATGGCGGTGGCAAGCTGGCGCCGGGCCAGCACCCCCGCATGGCGGGCAAAGCGCAGCCCCCGGGCCGGCTCCAGGGCGAAGGCCTTGATCACCCGTACCCCACGCACGCCCTCTTCCAGGTCCTGGGTCATGCGGTCGTAGGCCAGATCCGTGCGCCGGTTGAGATCCTGGATCGCCGCCGCATGGCGGGCCAGCCAGACGCAGGCGGCCACGAGGAGGAGCGTCGGTACCAGGGCGAGCAGCCAGTGGTACCACCACAGCAACGCGATGGCGCCGGCGCTGACCAGGGCCACCTCGACCAGGGTGCGGGCTCCCCCGGCCAGGGCATCGCGGACGAGATCGCTGTCCCGGGTAGTGCGGGCGACCAGTTCCCCGACCCCGTGCCGGCGGTGGAAGCCCAGATCCAGCGCCTGGATGCGCACAAACAGGTCGCCACGCATGGCGCTCAGGATGCGCTGGCCCAGGGCCATGGCCGCCACCGTCGCCGCCCAGGCCACCGCGCTGCGGGCCACCGACAGCGCCAGCAGCCCGACCACCCACGGGGCGACCGCGTCCACCGCCCGGGGACCCGCCGCGAGGGCCGCATCCAACCCCTGGCCCACCAGCCACTGGATGAGCGGCATGCTGCCATTGGCCACGGCAGTCAGCGCCGCCGTGCCCGCCAGCATCCAGGGATGCCGGCGGTACAGTCCGAACATGCGCCACAGGGGATCCGCCATGGCGCGGCAGCCTGGGGGTCGGCGGCGGGGGAGAAGGGGCCCCCGGGGGACGCGGCCCCGCACACTGGCATCCCCGGTGGGGACCGCTTTCATGCGCGCCCATGGATGCCCTCACCCTCTCCGCCACCGCCGCCACCACTGCCGCCGCCGCCGGCGCCGCGGTGGGCGGCGCCTTCGATCCCGCAGCCTGGCTGGCGATCTTCACCGCCGCGGGCCTGGTGGCCCTGCTGACCCTGACCCTGCTCGAGATCGTCCTCGGCATCGACAACATCATCTTCATCTCGGTGCTGTGCGGCCGGCTGCCGCCGGAGCAGCGGCCCAAGGCGCGCCAGATCGGCCTCCTGCTCGCCATGGGCATGCGCATCCTCCTCCTGCTGTTCGTCGGCTGGCTGATCACCCTGACGACCCCGATCCTGCCCATCCCGTTCACCGAGAAGGCACTCTCGGGCAAGGACCTCATCCTGCTCGGCGGCGGCCTGTTCCTGCTCTGGAAGTCGGTCCACGAGATCCACCACAAGGTCGAGGGCCATGCCGAGGCCACCGCCGGCACCGCCGCCAAGGCCGCCCTCGGCGCCGTGCTCATCCAGATCATGCTCATCGACCTGGTGTTCTCCCTCGACTCGGTGATCACCGCGGTGGGCATGACCCAGAACATCCCGGTGATGATCGTCGCGGTGGTGACCTCGGTCCTGGTCATGATGCTCGCAGCACGCTCGATCGGCGAGTTCGTGGACCGCCACCCGGCGGTGAAGATCCTCGCCCTGGCCTTCCTCGTCCTGATCGGCGCCATGCTCGTGGCCGAGGCCTGGGGCAGCCACGTGAACAAGGGCTACATCTACTTCGCCATGGCCTTTGCCCTGGTGGTCGAGCTGCTTCAGATCCGCATGGCGAGCCGCGCCGCCCGGCGCACCGCCGGGGGCGCGCCGTGATCCGCGCCGCCGTCCTCGCGCTGCTCGCCGGCGTGCTCGCGGCGGGTGAAGCGGATCCGGATGGTTGGCGGGCGGACCTGCGCCCCCGGGACGACGCCTGGAAGGCGGTCCCGCAGCGCTTCGTCTTCAACAACGAGTCGGAACCCCAGTCCCTGGACCCGGCGCTGATGACCGGGGTGCTCGAATCGCGCCTCGCCATGGCGCTATTCGAAGGGCTGGCCATGCGCGACCCGCGCACCCTGGAACCGCGGCCGGCGGCGGCCCGACGCTGGGAGTCGGATGCCGCCGGCCTGGTGTGGACCTTCCACCTGCGCCCCGAGGGCCGGTGGAGCGATGGCCAGCCGGTGATCGCCCAGGATTTCGTCCTGAGCTGGCGGCGCGCCCTGGATCCCGCCACCGGCAGCGAATACGCCGGCATGCTGTATCCCATCCGCGGCGCCGAAGCGTACCACCGGGGGCAGGGCCCCGCCGACGCCGTGGCGGTGCGCGCTGTCGATCAACTCACCCTGCGGGTCGAGCTGCACGGACCCTGCCCGTGGTTCCTGGACCTCGTCACCTTCCACACCCTGTACCCGGTGCGCACCGATGTGGTGGCCGCCCACGGCGCGGCCTGGACCCGGACCGCCCTGGTCGGCAACGGGCCGTTCACCCTCGCGGCCTGGGAGCCCCGGTCGAGCATCGTCCTGGAGCGCAGCGCCACCTACTGGGACCGGGAGCGGGTCCCGCTCGAACGGATCACCGCCCGGCCGGTGGACGACCTGGAGGCCGCCTGGTCCCTGTTCCAGGCCGGTGAGCTGCACTGGACCCCGGCGATCCCCGCCGCCCGCATCGATGACATCAAGCGCCACCCGGACTTCATCGCCACCCCCTACTTCGGCACCTACTACTTCCGCTTCAACTGCACCCGGCCGCCGTTCGACGACGCCCGGATCCGCCGGGCGTTCGTGCGCGGCACCGACCGGGAGCGGGTGACCCGCTTCATCACCCGCAGCGGCGAAGTCCCTGCCCCGTGGTTCGTGCCCCGGGGCCCCCAGGCCCGGGGACCGGGCCTGGCGTTCGACGTGGAGGCGGCCCGGGCGGAACTCGCCGCCGCCGGCTACGCGGCGCCCGGCAAGCCGGGCCGGCCCCTGCCGCCGGTGGTCCTCCTCTACAACACCAGCGAGAACCACAAAGCCATCGCCGAGCACCTCGCCCAGCAATGGCAGGAGCACCTGGGCGCCGAGATCCGTCTCGAGAATGCCGAGTGGAAGGTCTACCTCGACCGGATGAAGAACCTCGACTACGGTCTGGCCCGCTCCGCCTGGATCGGCGACTACCTGGATTCCAATACCTTCCTTGAACTCGGCCGCACCGGCGACGGCAACAACCGCACCGGCTGGTCGGATCCCGAGTACGACCGCCTGCTCGCCGCCAGCCAGATCGAGACCGATCCGGAACGCCGGCGGACCATGCTCGACCGCCTGGAACGCATCCTGGTCGAGGAGCAGTGCCCGGTGCTGCCGGTCTACACCTACGTGAACAAGGCCCTGGTCCGGGAGGAGGTCCATGGCCTGCATCAGAACCTCCTCGACCACCATCCCTGGCAGTTCATCTGGCTGGAGCCCTGACCCGGCGATGAAGCGGCTCCTCCAGGCACCCCTGGTCATCCTCGTGCTCCTGGCGACCACCTTCCTGCTCGTGCAGGCGGTGCCAGGGGACCCGTTCGGCGGCGAGCGGGCCATGGATCCCCAGGTGCGGGCGGCCCTGGTCAGCCACTACGGCCTGGACCGCTCGGTGCCGGAGCAGTTCCTGCGCTACCTCGCCGGGGTGGCGACCGGCGACCTCGGCCCGTCCATCGCCCACAAGGGCAGGCCGGTGACGGAGATCATCGCCGAGCACCTCCCCAAATCCGCGCTGCTCGGCGGGCTGGCGCTGCTGTTCGCCCTGTCCGCCGGGATCATCCTCGGCACCATCGGCGCCCTGGCCCGGCGCACGCCCCTCGACGGCGCCACCCTGGTGGTGGCGGTGCTCTGCCTGTCGGTGCCACCGTTCGTGGTCGGCCCGATCCTGGCCCTGGTCCTGGGCATCCATTGGGGCTGGCTCCCGGTGGCGGGCTGGGACACGGCCCGCCCGGCGACGTTCATCCTCCCGGCGATCACCCTCGGTCTGCCCTTCGTCGGCCGCATCGCCCGCCTGACCCGCAACGGCCTGCACGAGGTCATGGATGCGGATTTCATCCGCACCGCCCGGGCCAAGGGCGCCGGCGAATGGCGCATCGCCATCCGCCATGCCCTCCCCCTCGGCCTGGTGCCGGTGGTGGGCTACCTCGGCCCCGCCATCGCCTACCTGCTCACCGGGTCGCTGGTGGTCGAGCGCTTCTTCCAGGTCCCCGGCCTGGGCCGGGAGTTCGTCGAGTCCGCCACCAACCGCGACATCCCGCTCATTCTCGGCACCGTGCTCCTCTACGGGGTGGTGATCGTCGTCTGCAACCTGCTCTCGGACCTCGCGCATGGGCTGGTGGATCCCCGGGTGCGGCGATGACCGGCGGCAGCCCCGGCATCCTCGCCCTGCGCCGGCTGGTCGGCGACCGCCTGGCACTGGCCGCGTTCGTGGTGGTCACGGCGATCACCGCCGCCTGCGTCGCGGCCCCCTGGATGTCGCCGTGCCCGCCGGACCAGGGCCGGGTCTGGCTCGGGGCGCTGCCGCCGGGGGCGTCGCATCCGGATGTGCGCGAGCGCAATGTCCTGGCGGTGGGCATGTCGCCGGTGCTGACCGTGGACCGGATCGAGGCGGGCCGGATCGAGGTCGCGGTCCGCCGGGCCGCCCCGCCCGAGGACTACCTGCTCCAGCTCCGCCAGGGCCGCCTGCGCATCATGCGCGAAGCCGGGGCCGAGCAGATCCCGGTGCTCGACCCGGCCGGGGCGGAGATCGTCAACCATCCCCTGCGCCGGGGCCCCCTGGGCGCGAGCGCCGCCCTGCGAGCCGGCGAGCCGCCGCCCCCCGGACTGTTCGCCCCGGGCGAGCGGGTGCTGCAAGTCCGCATCGCCCCGCCGGCGGTGCCGGGCACCGTGGCCGCCACCGTGGTCGGCGGCCTGGTCACCGCCCTGACCGTGGACGGCCGCCCGGCGACCACCGCCGCCATGGCGGGGGAGAACGTGGACCGGGTCCTGGTCAATGGCCGCGAGCGGATCCTGGTCCATCCCCTGGGCACCGACCTGCAGGGTCGCGACATGCTCGCCCGGGTCCTGCACGGCGGGCGGATCTCGCTGCTCGTCGGCATCGTGGCCACCCTGGTGAGCGTGGTCATCGGCACCCTCTACGGGGCCGCCGCCGCCTGGCTCGGTGGGCGGGCGGACCGCCTGATGATGGGGGCGGTGGATGTGCTCTACGCCCTGCCGTTCCTGCTCCTGGTCATCCTGCTTCTGGTCCTGTTCGGGCGCAGCCTGCTCCTGCTCTTCGCCGCCCTGGGTGCGGTGCAGTGGCTGACCCAGGCGCGGATCGTGCGGGCGGCGGTGCTGTCCCTGACCGCCCGGGACTTCGTCACCGCCGCCCGGGCCGCCGGGATCCCCGGGTCACGCATCGTCGTCCGCCATCTGCTGCCGAACTGCACCGGGGTGATCATCGCCTATGGGGCGCTGACGGTGCCCATGGTGATCATGGAGGAATCCTTCCTCGCCTTCATCGGCCTCGGGGTCCAGGCGGGCGGGGTCGATTCCTGGGGCGGCCTGATCAGCGCCGGGGCCGGGACCATCGGCCAGGCGGACTGGATGCTCATCGCCCCGGCGGCGACCATGGTCTTGCTCCTCACCGCCCTCACGGTGCTGGGCGACCGCCTGCGCGACGTGCTCGACCCCCGCCAGTCGCGCTGATCGGCATCTTTACAGGCGCCCCACGGGCCGACAGTGGGATTGGAGCCACCATGCGCTGCATCCTCGCCCCGACCATCCTCACCTGTGCCCTCGTCGGCGCCGAAGGCCCGATGGCCGAGGCGGTGGCGCCGGATCCAGGCCGGACCATCACCCGCATCGAGCAGGGCGTCTGGGGCAAGACCTGGAATGATCCCGCCCTGGCGCCCTGGCGCGCCCAGGCGGCCTCCGCTGCGGCCCAGGCCCAGGCGTCAAGCGGCATCGACATCCTCGCTGCGCTGCGTGCCGCCAAGGATGGCCACCTGGTCCTGGACCGGCTCACCGTGCAGGACGGCAAGCCCGATGTCTCGTTCCAGGGCCAGATCCGCCTGGGCGCCGCCGCCGGCGCCGTATGGACCGCCCTGGCCAAGGCCGTGAAGGCAGTCGCCACCGCCGAAGCGGTGCCCGGCGCCGACGCCACCATCACCGCCGAGAACAACGGCGACATGGCGGTGACCTTCGCCCGCTTCGGCGACGCCATCGCCTTCGGCCATCCTGCCGCAGGCATCGCGGTCCGCCCGGTGCCGGCCAGCGAGGCGGACATCACCGTGCGCGTCGACCAGGCCCGCCTCCAGGCGGCCATGCAGCAGATCCAGGGCGCCGACAACGCGGCCCTGGCCAAGGCCGGGGCCGACTTCATGGCCCGCCACCCGGAGCTCTTCGCCGAGCTGGTGTGGACCATGACCGCGGTGCCCGAGGGCTTCCATGAGCGCATCGTCAGCGGCGCCAACCCGGCGGCCCTGCCGGTCGACCGTGCCGTGCTCAACCGGCTTCCGGCCAACACCCTGGCGGTGCTCGCCGGCGGCGTGGACGGAGCCAAGACCTGGGATCTGCTGGCACCGTACCTGCTGGATGTCATCGCCGGGACCATCAACCAGGGCGGCGACGAGCCGACCACGTCCGAGGCTCTCCTGTCCCAGGCCGATGCCTTCCTGCAGACCCAGGGGCTTGAGGTCGGACTCAAGGACATCGTGACCGGGATGCGGGGGACGGTGGTCCTGGCCGTGACCCCGTCGATGCCGTTCCCGGCGGTCAGCCTGGCGGTGCCGCGCAGCGAAGGGGTCGATGCCCTGGTCCGCTGGGCCCTGGCCCAGGCCGGCCTGGAGGCACCCGCCGAGGGCACCCCCCTGCCGATCTCCCTGCCCAATGTGCCGGTGGCGCCGACCCTCATCGCCGACAAGGGCCACTGGCTGATCAGCACCGACGGCCTGATCGCCAATGGCTGGGCGAGCGGCGAAGCCGGTGGTTTCGCCACGAGCAAGGCCGGCGCCGAGGCGCTGAAGCGGGCCCCTGCGGACGCCAGCCTCATCGGCGCCAGCGACACCCCGGCGGTGCTGCGCACCCTGGCCGGGTTCCTCGCCCTGGCCCCGATCCAGGACCGCAAGCAGAAGCAGCAGTTGATGACCGCCATGAACAAGCTGGCGGGCAACGCCTCGACCGGCTGGCTGTGGTCCCGCTCCGGCACCGACAAGAGCGAGGCGGAACTGCGCGGCATCGCTGGGAGCATCGCCCTCCCGGCGGTGATCGCCGCGATCGCCATCCCGAATCTCATGGAGAGCCGGGTGACCGCCCAGAATGCCGCGGCCGCGGCCACCCTGAAGTCCGGCCTCTTCCCAGGCCAGATCCAGTTCCAGTCGGGGAGCTACCGCGACCAGGACGGGGACAACCGGGGCGAATACGGCCTGATCGGCCACCTGGCCGGGGACACCGACGAAGAGGCGGGTCCCAAGCGGGCGCTGTCCTTGATCGCCCCCGACTTCCAGGGCATCGATCCCATCCGGCAGGGCTACCAGTACCGCATCTACCTGCCGACCGCCGCCGACAACGGTTCCGCGGATCCGGCCGAGGTGAATGCCGCCACCGATCCCGCCGCCATCGACCTGCGCGAGCAATGGTTCGTCGCCTACACTTGGCCGGTGGATGGCGAGGGCAAGGTCTATGCAACCACCGTGACCGGGCTCGTCTACCAGGCGGCCGTCGAGGACGTGGGCGAACCCGAGTGGAACAGCCTCTTTGGCGACAACGGCTGGGGCACCGAGATCGACACCGCGGTCTGGAGCCTCTACCAGCGCTGATCCAGCGTCAGCGGATGCCGGCGGCGGTGGCCGCCGCCGGCACCAGACGCCGGGCCTCGATCACCGCCGCTTCAGCCTTGGCCAGACGCTGGCGCGCGGCTTCGAGCCGGGGAGCGGCCTCCTTGGCGCCAGCGACCCGGTTGCGGGCGGCGATCAGGTCGCGCTTGGCCTTGCCCACCGCCGTTTCCGCCTCGGCGAGCTGGGCAGCGACCGCCTGACGGCGTTCGGCCCGGGCGGTGCGCTGACGGGGATCGGTGGTGGCTTCGCGCAGGGCGTCATCGGCCTTTTCCAAGGCATTTGCGGCATTTTCCTTGGCCTTTTGGGCGGCTTCGACGGCCTTGCCTGCGCGCTCCTCGGCCCCCGGCTCGATCTTGGCCGCCGCCTCCAGTTCGGCGACCTGGGCCTTGGCCTGGTCCCGCTCACGCTCGGCGGCACCCAGCCGCCGGCGCCCCTCGGCCTCGGTTGCGGAGACGAAGCCGTCACCCCACCGGACCATTCCGGTCGCCGCCGCATGGGCGGCACCGGAGGTCCACCGCCCGTCGACCCGGACCCAGCCGATCTGCTCCATGACCCGGGCGCCCCACGCCGACGACGCGTCGAGGAGCAGCCCTTCCTGGGCCTCGGCGGCGGCCCGGTCGACGAGCATGCGTTCCGCGCACCACTGGGCGAGGCGGAAATGGGCCTCCGGCGATCCGTCCAGGGCCTGGCGGCGCTCCTGGTATTCCTCAAGAGCGGGACGCAGGTCGATGCGCTTGGCGATGCGGTTGGCGGGGATGTGGGCCGTCGTCCGGCGGACTTCACCTTTGGCCAGGGACATGATGACGAGGGCGATCCCGCTGTCGTCCTCGCCCTTGAACTCCCCTCGCAGCCGCTGGCCATCGACCAGGACGAGTTCGACCTCCGCGGCCAGGGCCAGGGACGGGACGAGGAGCAGGGCGGCGAGGAGGAAGGGGGCACGGACCATGAGGGGATTGGAACAGACCCGACCCGGCATGCCATGCGGGAGTTTCCGCCAGCGCCATCCCCTCGGGGTGCCTTGCCCGGACCGCCGACCGGGTAGGCTCCCGGTCCACTCCGGAGCCGCCATGATCGACCTCGCCGCTTTGCGCACCCAGCCCGACGCCTTCCGCGCCGCCTGGTCCGCGCGCGGCGCCGCGGTGGATGTGGACGGGCTGCTCGCCCTCGACCAGCAGGTCCGCGCCCTGAAGACCCGGGCCGAAGGCATCAAGGCCGAGGTCAACGCCGCGAGCAAGGCCATCGGCATGGCCGCCAAGGCCGGCGGCGCGGCGGTCGAGGAGGCCAAGGCCAAGGCCCGGGCCCTGGGCGACCAGCACAAGGCGGTGGACACCGAGCGCGAGGCCCTGGAGAAGGAGCTCCAGGCGGCCCTGATGGTGGTGCCCAACCCCTGTCTGCCGGACGTCCCGGTCGGCAAGGACGCCAGCGAGAACCGGGTGGCCGCCACCTGGGGCACCGCGCCGGCCTTCGCCTTCGCGCCCAAGGCCCACTGGGACCTCGGGCCCGCCCTCGGGATCATGGATTTCGAGCGGGCGGCGAAGATCAGCGGCAGCGGCTTCGCCAGCCTGCGCGGCGCCGGCGCCCGCCTGAGCCGGGCCCTGGTCTCGTGGTTCCTCGACACCCACACCACCCGCAACGGCTACACCGAGCTCGCGGTACCCTACCTGGTCACCCCCAAGACCATGACCGGCACCGGCCAGCTCCCCAAGTTCGCGGACCAGCTCTACCGCTGCGCCGACGACGACCTGCTCCTGATCCCCACCGCCGAGGTCCCGGTCACCAACCTGCACGCCGGCGAGATCATCGACGAGGCCGCCCTGCCGGTGAGGTACACCTGCCACACCCCGTGCTTCCGGCGCGAGGCCGGCGCCGCCGGGGTAGGCACCCGCGGTCTGACCCGGGTCCACCAGTTCGACAAGGTCGAGGTGGTCTGGCTGACCACCCCCGAGCGCAGCCGGGCCGACCTCGACACCCTGCGTGGCCACGCCGAGCACCTGCTCCAGGAGCTCGGCCTGCATTACCGGGTGCTCCAGCTGTGCACCGGCGACACCGGCTTCGGCTCGGCCATGACCTTCGACCTGGAGGTCTGGGCCCCGGGCGCCAACGCCTGGCTCGAAGTGTCGAGCTGCTCGACCTTCACCGACTTCCAGAGCCGGCGGGCGGATCTGCGCTACCGCGGCGCAGACAGCAAGCTGCGTCTGCTGCACACCCTGAACGGCTCGGCCCTGGCCCTGCCCCGCTGCCTGATCGCCCTGATCGAGACCTGGCAGCAGGCGGACGGATCGATCACCGTGCCGCCGGTGCTGCGACCGTACCTCGGCGGCCTCGACCGCATCACCGCTACCGCCTGACGGAGACCGGCCATGAGCGACGCGATCAAGCACGAGTGCGGCATCGCCCTGGTCCGCCTGAAGCGGCCCCTGGCGTACTACCAGGAGGTCCACGGCACGCCGCTGTGGGGCCTCCAGCGGCTGTACCTGCTCATGGAGAAGCAGCGCAACCGCGGCCAGGACGGCGCCGGGCTGTGCGTGCTGCGCCAGGGGATCGCCCACGGGGCCCAGTACCTGCACCGCGAGCGCCAGCACGGTTCATCGTGCCTCGACCGTCTCTGGAAGCATGTCCACGACGATGTCGCCCGGGCCCAGAAGATCGCCAAGAACGCCGATGAGCTCAAGCGCCTGTGTCCGTTCCTGGGCGAGGTGCACATGGGCCACCTGCGCTACGGCACCCACGGCGCCAACGGCATCGACAACTGCCATCCGTACCTGCGCCCGAGCAATTGGCCGACCCGGCTGCTCACCGTGGCCGGCAACTTCAACCTGACCAACACCGACCAGCTCTTCGACATGCTGGTCCAGCTCGGCCAGCACCCGACCGGCGAGGCGGACACCGCCACGGTCATGGAGAAGATCGGCCACTTCCTGGAAGAGGCCAACGAAGCCATCCTGCGCCAGCTCGACGGCCGCGGCCTGCGCGGTGCCGCCCTGGTCGAGGCGATCGGCAACGAGCTGGACGTGGCCAAGGTCCTGCGCCGCTCCGCCCGGGCCTGGGACGGCGGCTACCTGATGGCCGGCATCATCGGCCACGGGGCGAGCTTCGTCCTGCGCGATCCGAGCGCGATCCGCCCGGGATTCTGGTACGAGGACGACGAGGTGGTGGCGGTGGCGAGCGAGCGCGCCGCCCTGCTCACCTGCTTCAACCTGAACCCCGAGGCGGTCCGCGAGATCACCCCGGGCCACGCCCTGATCATCTCCCACAAGGGCGAGGCCAAGGAGCACGAGATCGTGCCCCGGCGCGAGCGCCGCTCGTGCACCTTCGAGCGCATCTACTTCTCGCGCGGCAACGACGCCGACATCTACCGCGAGCGCAAGCGGCTCGGCGCCGAGCTCGCCGGCCCCCTGGCCGAGGCGGTCGAGGGCGATCTCGCCGGCACGGTCATCAGCTACGTCCCCAACACCGCCGAATCCGCGTACTACGGCCTCCTCGAAGGGCTCGACGCCCACCTCGCGGTATGGATGGAGCGCGAGATCATCCGCCTCCAGGCCGAAGGCCCCCTCACCCCCGAGCGGTTGCGCCCGGTGCTCTCGGCCCGGGTCTGGCAGGAAAAGGCGGCCCACAAGGACGCCAAGCTGCGCACCTTCATCACCGGCGAGGACGACCGCGGCGACCTGGTCGCCCACGCCTACGATGTGACCCGCGGCATCCTGGAGCCCGGCAAGCACAACCTGGCGGTCATCGACGACTCCATCGTGCGCGGCACCACCCTGCGCCAGTCGATCATCCGCATGCTCTCCCGGCTCGGGCCGAAGCGGCTGGTCATCCTGTCGAGCGCGCCGCAGATCCGCTACCCGGACTGCTACGGCATCGACATGTCGGAACTCGGCAAGTTCGTCGCCTTCGAGGCCGCCGTCTCGCTCCTGCGGGAGCGCGGGCAGGCCCGGGTGCTCGACGACGTCTACGAGGCGTGCAAGGCCGAGGAGGCCCGGGCCCAGCAGGGCGGCACACCCCAGGACATCAACCACGTGAAGCGGGTCTATGCCCCGTTCAGCGATGCGGAGGTGAGCGCCAAGATCGCCGAACTGGTGCGGCCCAAGGACCTCACCTGGAACGGCACCCTGACGGTGGTCTTCCAGACCGTCGCCGGCCTGCGTCGGGCCATCCCCGGGCACACCGGCGACTGGTACTTCACCGGCGACTATCCGACCCCGGGCGGCTACCGGGTGGTCAACCGGGCGTTCATCAACTTCATGGAGCGGCGCAGCGGCCGGGCCTACGAACGGGCGGCGGGCTGATCGTCCGGCGCGGACGGTGGTGATGGACGGCAGGGATCAGTCCCCGCCGCCGTCTCCACCATCGGAACCGCCGTCGCTGGGGCCATCCGGGCCACTGCCGCCGGCACCACCGTCGCCGACGGTTCCCTGGAACTGACCAGGCCTGCGCGCGACCACCGCCATCACGATGGCGAGGATCGCGACCGGAAGCAGCAGCAACCAGGACATCAGGACCTCCCGTTCAGCGGGCTTCCAGATATTTGATCGCCACCACCCGGTTGCCCTTGGCGTTGTAGACGACCTTGTCCATCAGGTTGCGGATGAGGTGCAGTCCATAACCGCCCAAGCGCTTGTTCTGGGCCTTACGGTTCTCGATGTGGCCGAGGGGATCCTGGCTCGGATCGGGCACGGCCCCGGGATCGAACCCCTCCCCCTCGTCCTCGATCGCGACGATGACCTTGCCGGGCAGGATGCGGCAGCCGAGGACCACCTGCTTGGACAGATCTCCACGGTTGCCCCATTCGATGGCATTCCGGCCCAGTTCCTCCAGGGCCAGCCGCACCTGGCTGGCCGCCGGCTCCGGCATGTGGAAGCGCTCCAGGAGCCCGAGGAATTTGCGATAGCGGTAGAGCACCGACGGATCCGAACCGCCGCGCACCTCGAACCAGCCGTTGGGATCGTAGGTCACCTCGATCGGAACCTCGCCGACCGGCCGATGGGCGAGGGCGTTGCCCACCGCCGCATGGATGTCCTCGATCGATGCCGGCTTGACCAGGTAGTCGCAGGCGCCGGCACGCAGACAGCGCACCACCACGTCGTCCTGGCCAAGGGCGGTGAGCATGACGACCGCGGCGGGGTAGCGCCGCTGACGCAGTTCCGCCAGAAGCCCCTCGCCATCGAGGCGGGGCATGATGATGTCGCTGAGGACCAGGGCATACGGCTCGCTGGCGGCTGCGATCCGTTCCAGCGCCTCGACGCCATCCGCGGCGCAGTCCACCTGGAGGTCCCCAAGCTCCGCCACCGTTTCCACGACATGCTCGCGCAGGGCGGGCATGTCCTCGACGACGAGAACACGCTGGCCGGTCATGATCAGGCCCTCGGCAGGATGACCTGGAAGCGGGCGCCTCCCAGGGGACCGCGATCGACCTGCACGGAACCTCCGTGCAGCCGGACCACGGCTTGGACGATGGACAGTCCCAGACCGGAGCCGCTGGCGCCGGCAATCCGCTCATGGGCCCCCTTGGTGGGCAAGGGGGAGCGGGACCAATAGGGCCGGAACATGCGATCCGCCTGGTCCCTGGGGATTCCGGGTCCTGAATCCTGCACCGTGAGCAGGAGACGGACCGGATCGGATTCGATGGCCACAGCCAGCTGGCCACCACGCGGAGTGAAGGTCCGCGCGTTGTCGACCAGGTTGAGCATGACCTGCATCATGCGTTTGGGATCCATGGGGAAGGTCTGCCCAGCGAGGACGGCGGGATCCGGCCACGTGGTGATGAGTCCGGCTGCATCGATGACGGGTTCGGTGCAGGCCCGGATGTCCCCTGCGAAGCGGACCAGGTCCACCTCTTCGGGTCGCAGGGTCGAGCGGCCGCCATCCACCATGCTCCAGTCCAGCAGATCATTGATCAGGCCGAGCATGAGATGGCCATTGCGATGGACGGCGTCGACGAATTCCCGGTGCTTCGTATTGAGGGTCCCGCCGATGCCGGTCAGCATCAGTTCCGAGAACCCGATGATGCTGTTGAGCGGCGTACGGAGATCATGGCCCAGATGGGCAAGGGCCTCTTGACGGGAACGCAACTGGTCCTCAAGGAACAGGATGCGATCGTCTGCCAATTGGCCGGGGGCCGGGGTGGCATCACCGGGGAGCGAGCCAGGGGGATATGGGGTGCGTCCTGCGTCCATGTTGCCATATCCTACCACTGGATCGGCAGGGCCGCCACTGCCGATCCGCGCACCTCGCAGGGACGCGGATCGGCAGGGTCGGATCACCAATGCTTGCAGGCGTGGACCAGGTCGGCCACGGTGCCGAGGGCGACGCACTGCACGGTGTCGGCGCCGCCGTAATACATCTTCACGCTGCCGTCCGGCTCGACGATCTTGGCGCATGGGAAGCAGACGTGCTCGACCAGGCCCTGCATCTCGTACGGGGCCTCGGGCGACATGATCGGATGCTTGGTCACATGGAGGAGCTTGTGCGGCTCATCCAGGTCGAGGAGCATGGCGCCGACCGAATACTCGCGGGTCGTGCAGTTGTTCATCACCGCATGGAAGATGCACAGCCAGCCGTCCTTGGTCCGGTACGGCACGGTGCTCGCGCCGAGACCGGAATAGGCGTAGTTCCACAGGGTCGAGTCGGCGACCAGGACCTCGTAGGAATCACCCCAGTACTTCAGGTCCGGGGAGTAGGACAGCCAGATGTTGCCCTTGCCGCTGCCCGGCATGTTCGGGCGCTCCAGGCGCATGTAGCGGCCATCCTTCGACTTCTCCGGGAAGATGACCATGTTCCGGTTGTCGGGGACATTGATGAACCACTTGAATTGCAAGGTCTTCAGGTCATCGGTGCTGGTGAACAGCGCGACCCGGCAGCCCTGGTCGCCCTCGCAGGCGATGAGCACCTTGTACTCGCCATCGAGGAAGGTGATCCGCGGATCGTAGTACACCGAGCGGGCGACCTTGTTCCACAGCGGGTCGGTCGGCATCTCGAACGGTTCCGGACGGAGCTTCCAGGTCAGGCCGTCATCCGAATCGGCGCCCCACAGCAATGTGCGGTGGTTGAGCTGGTTCGAGCGGCAGAGCATCACGTACTTGCCGTTGGCGAGCTTGATCGCCGAGGAGTTGTACACCGCCCGCATGCGGACCGGGAAGTCCTTGGCGGTCAGCACCGGGTTGCCGGCGTAGCGGTGGAGGACGGGGCGGTCGATGCGGGCGTAATCCATGGCCGCTGCGTGTACAGCCCGGCCGGCGGCGGCAATGGACCGGTGGGGTTGCGGGCCCCGGTTTCCGGATCACGGGTGCGGCCGCCGGATGGATCCGCATCCGGCGCCGGGGAGACCGCGCACGGGCTTGCCGGCCCTGCCCCTCCCGGAACCCGAGGCTACTCGACCACCGGCGCCTGGCCGCGCAGCACCGAGTTGCCTTCGAACAGCACCCGCTGGTCGATCGGGGCACGGGTGGTCCAGTCCTCTTCCGCCATGCGACCGGACTGGCCGTAGGCAGCGAGGGCGTTGGCATAGCAGGTGGCGTGGATGTGCGCCGACGGGATCCCGCGCTCCGCCATCAGGCGGGCGGTCTTGGGCACCGCGAGGGGATCCGACACGCCCCAGTCGGCGCTCGAATCACAGATGATCCGTTCGGCGCCGAAGCGGCGCACGACCTCGACCATCCGCTCGCTGCCCATCTTGGTCTTGGGGTAGAGGGTGAACGCGGCCCAGAAACCGCGATCGAGCACCTCGCGCACGGTCTCCTCGGAGTTGTGGTCGACGATCACCCGGGACGGCGGCAGCCCGTGCTCCAGGGCGATGTCCATGCTCCGGCTGGTGCCCCGGGTCTTGTCCCGGTGCGGGGTGTGGATCATCACCGGCAGGTCCGCCTGCTTGGCCAGTTCGAGCTGGGCCCGGTAGGCCCGTTCCTCGGCCGGGGTCTGGTCATCGAAACCGATCTCGCCCACCGCCACCACGCCGTCCTTGCCCAGCCAGAGCGGGAGGATCTCAAGGACCTCGGCGGCCAGCCGCTCGTCGTTGGCCTCCTTGGAATTCAGGCCGATGGTGCAGTAGTGGCGGATGCCGAACTGGCTGGCCCGGAAGCGCTCCCAGCCGACCAGGCTGGCGTAGTAATCGGTGAACGAGCCCACGCTGGTGCGCGGCTGGCCGAGCCAGAACGCCGGCTCGATGACCGCCACGACGCCGGCGGCGCGCATCGCCTCGTAGTCGTCGGTGGTGCGCGAGGACATGTGGATGTGCGGATCGATCAGCATGGCGGACTCACGGGCGGGGGGCGTGGCGGAAGAGGCGTTCATCGACGGGTCGGTGGGCGGCGGCGCGCTCCCGGGCGTAGTCGGCGAGCATGCGGCGCAGCCGCTCCGGCACCCGCCGGTCGAGCCCGGCGATGCGGTCGATGTCGGACGAGGTGAAGAACGCCTTGAGCACCAGCTGGCTCCACGCTTCGTCGTCGAACTGCTCGGCGGGATAGGGATTGTCCAGGGCCACCGCCTGGAACACCGGCAGCATGTTGGAGCGCACCCCTTCCGCGGCCCGGGCCCGGAACCGGTCCGGCCCCGGCAGCAGGGGCAGGGCCAGGTACAGGGCGGTCAGTTCTTCGACCGTGCTCGCGCCGGCCAGCCGGTCGAGCTCCGCCAGCAATCGCTCGGTCGGAACCGCGAGCAGCAGCCGCACCCGGGCGCCCTGGTCCACGGTCCACCGGGACGGATCCCAGCCGGGACGGACGGCCGCAGCGTCCGTCGCATCCGCCGTCAGCGGCCCCCGCCCGCAGCGCCGCCCAGCGGCGCCCCAGGCCAAGGCCATGGCCGTGGGATCCCCGGCCCGGGCGCAGGCGTCCGCCAGCCAGGGGGCACCGGGACTGGCAGCCAGCCAGCGGTCCAGGCAGTCAGCGGGGGTCATGGGGGCCAGCCTGGACATCCGCGACCCGCCCTCCAGCCCCCGGTGGCGCAGGATCCGCAGGCAGCGGATCCCGGGGCCGCCTAGCGGATGATCACCAGACCGGACCGGCCGAGGAAGGGCGCAAGCGCCGCGTCCTCGGCGATGGTGCCGGCGTCGGTGACCACAAGCCGGCGCAGGGGCGCGCCATTGACCCCGGCAAGGCCGGTCACCCCGTCGCTGCCGGCGAGATCGATCTCGGTCAGGGGCAGCCCCTTGAGGGCGGCGAGATCCCCGGTGAGCCGCCGGCAGCGGGCCAGGGCCAGACGTTCGATGCGGCTCCCGGCCAGCGGCGACAGGTCGGTCACCCAGCCGTTGCCGGACAGGTCCAGCCGGCGGAGGGATGCACCTGGCAGGACCGCCAGGACGCCGCCCACGGCTCCCTCCTCCGGCTCGATCCGCGGGCAGTCCGACAGATCGAGTTCGGCCAGCGGCAGGTCGCGGATCGCGCCGATGCGCACCAGCCGGGACGATCCGCCCAGGTCGAGCCGGGTCAGGGGCAGCCCCGACAGCCCGGTCAGCGAGGCGATGCCGGTCCCCCGGGCGAGCAGGATGCGCAGGGGCATGCCGTGCAGGGCGAGGAGATCCTTGCGCAATCCCGTGCAGCCGGAGATGTCGAGGGCGACCAGCCCGGCGCCTTCGATGCCGGTCAACCGCTCCAGGCTGGCACAGCCGCGCAGGCTCAGCTCGCGCAGGGGCTTGCCCCGGAGGATCTCCAACCCCCCATCGAGATCGTCGCAGCCGTCGAGGATCAGCCGTTCCAGCGGCGCCGACTCCAGACCGCGCAGGTCATCGATGCCATCCAACCCGGTCAGGTCGAGGTCGCGCAGGGGCAACCCGGCAAGGGGCCGCAAGTCGTCGATCTTCCGGCAGCCCGCCAGGCTGAGGACCGCCACCGGCTGCCCGGCAAGGAGGCCGGGCTCCCGGAATCCCGGGGCGAGGCCGCGCACCGCCAAGGTGCCGTCGGGCCGGGCCGCCACGGTGGCCGCCGGGGATCCAGCCGCCTGGAGCCGGGCAGCCAGGGCCGCGGCGGCAGCGATGGCCTCCGGCGGGATGCGCACCACCGGCGGCGGCGAGGCCACCGGCCGTTGCGCCGGTTCGGCGGCGACCACTCCGGAGACGATGGCGGCGGTGGCGGCGCCTGTTGGGGTGACTGCGGTGGTGGCGGATCCCGTCACCGCCGAAACCGTACCGGGGGAACAAGGGACGAGCAGCGCCGTCGCTCCAGCACCCACCACCACCACCCCCGCAGCGAACCACGGCCAACGCCGGCGT
>CAMCAC010000003.1 GCA_945872305.1 Candidatus Kuenenia stuttgartensis
TCCTTGCCTCGGGCCCGGGTCTCGGCGCCAAGCACCGTGCCGGCCGCCACCGCCAGGGCCGGATCCCAGGTCGCCGCCAGGGTAATGCCGTTCGGGAGATAGGTGGTGGCGTCGTCGGCCCCGGGCAGGGGCTGGAAGGTCCCCGGGACCACCTCCTGGCGCACGCCGTGGGGACCGTCGGACATCACCAGGGGCGGGATCCCCAGCCGGGGCACAGCACCGTTGCGGAAGGTGTCCGCCGCATGGACCATCCCCAGCTTTTCATCAGTGGTCAGAGCGGCGAGAAGCTGGTCGATGCGGGGATCGTCGGTCATGGGGTTCCCAGGTGGAGGAGCGAGCGCACGCCTTCGAGCATCATCTCCACCGCCAGGGCGCCAAGCATCAGGCCCATCAGGCGCGAGCCGATACCGATGGCGATGGGGCCGATGCGGTCATGCAGGGCCACCGCAAGGCGGAGGGTGATCCAGGTGGCGACGGCGGCGAGGACGATGGGCCCGAGCAGGGACCAGCCGGGCAGGTCCCGGGCCTGGAGGTCCGCGTGCATGACCATGACGGTCAGGATCGAGCCGGGCCCGGCGAGGACCGGGATGCCCAGGGGCGTGATGCCCACATCCGGCTTGGCGACGCCGGCGGCGGTCTCGGCTTCGCTGGTGGTCGTGCGGCTCGGACGGGCGCCCATCATCTCGGCGGCGATCAGGAGCAGGAGCAGGCCGCCGAAGACCCGCAGGCCGTCGAGGCTGACCCCGAACAGGCCGAGTAGCGCCTGGCCGGCATAGGCGGCGGTGGCGAGCACGCAGGCCACGGTCACCGCCGCAGTGCGGGCGGTGCGCTGGCGACGGACCGCATCGTCATGGGCGGTCATGGTCACGAACAGGGCCGCCGCGGCGACCGGGTTCAGGATCAGGACCAGGGTGGTCAGACCCTTGGCGAGGACGATCAGGTGCTCGTCCATCAGCCGCGGCTCAGCTTCCCGGCCGCCATGGCCAGGACCATCTCCCGCCGGCCGGCGCTGGTGAAGTCGATGACCACGGTGCGGTCGCCGGCGGGACCCTTCATGGCCACAACGGTGCCACGACCGTAGATGGCGTGGATGATCGCATCGCCGGGGCGCCAGGGATCGTCGTCGAGGACCTGGGCGGCATCGGCGGCGCGCGCGATGGCGGCGTTGCGGCGCTTGGTCGCGGCGCCCTTGGCGGCGGCGCTCTCGTGGGCCAGCCCTTCGTCGTCGTCCGGGTCTTCGGCGGGCTCGCCGCCACGCCGCTTGAGGGCCGAGCCCTTGGTGAGCAGACCGCTCGCCAGCGCCTTGGCCATGGTGTAGCCGCCGGCGGGCTCGCTGCGGGCGGTGGTGCGGTCCTTGGATTCGAAGCAGTCCGCCGGCATCTCGCCCAGGAACCGGCTCGGTTCGTTGCGGAAGGTCTGGCCGTACATGAACCGGCAGCGGGACCGGCTCAGGTAGAGTTCCTCCCGGGCGCGGGTGATGCCGACATACATCAGCCGGCGCTCCTCCTCCAGGTCGGCGCACTCGTTCTTGCGCATGAGCGGGAGGATGCCCTCCTCGCAGGCGGTGATGAACACCACCGGGAATTCCAGGCCCTTGGCGGCGTGCAGGGTCATCAGGGTGACCCGTTCGGCGCTGCCGTCGTCGCGCTTCTCGTCGGCGTTGAGCGCCGCCTGGTCGAGGAAGCCGCCCAGCCCCTCGCTCGGGAACGACTCCAGGTAGGACTCCGCCGCGGAGATGACCTCCTCGATGTTCTCGACCCGCTCCTGGGCCTTGGCCGGCTCCTCGGCCTTCAGGTAATGATCCTTGATCCCGCTCATCTCGATCACGCCGCGCACACAGGCGGGCGGATTGCCGAGGGGCAGGGTGCGCAGCATCTTCCAGGTGCGGGCCAAGCCGCGCAGGGCGGTGGCGGCCCGGCCGACCGCGATGCGCTCCAACAGATCCTCGCGCAGCAGGGCGTCGATCGGGCCGACCCCCTCCTCGTCGCACAGCTCCATGAGCAGGTCCACGGTCTTGTCGCCCACGCCCCGGGCGGGGACGTTCACCACCCGCAGGAAGCTGGTCCGGTCCGCGGGATTGGCGAGGACCCGCAGGTACGCGAGGACATGGCGGACCTCCTCACGGTCGTAGAAGCGGGTGCCGCCGACGATGCGGTAGGCGATGCCGCGCCGGCGCAGGCCGTCTTCAAGGTAGCGGGACTGGGCGTTGGTGCGGTAGAAGATGGCGATGTCCGCCGGGCGCCGGCCGCCCCGTTCGAGCATGCGCTCCACCGCCGCCGCCACCGCCCAGCTCTCGTCGGTCTCGTCGTCGACCGCCAGCACGGTGATCGGTTTGCCCTGCACATTGTCGGTGCGGATGGTCTTCTCCATCCGCTTCTGGTTGTTCTCGACCACCTTCTGGGCCGCGAGCAGGATGGTCTTGGTCGAGCGGTAGTTGGTCTCCAGCAGCACCTTGGTGCACGGCTGGAAGTCCTCCTCGAAGCGCAGGATGTTCTCGTAGTCGGCGCCGCGCCAGCCGTAGATCGCCTGGTCCGGGTCGCCGGTGGCGCACACGTTGCGGTGCTCGCCCAGGGCGCGGATCAGCCGGTACTGCACATGGTTGGTGTCCTGGTACTCGTCGACCAGGATGTGGCTGAAGCGGCCCTGCCAGCGGGCGCGCACTTCGGTGTCGTTCTCGAACAGGTGCAGGGGCATCGCCAGCAGGTCGTCGAAGTCGAGCAGGTGCTCCTCGCGCTGGATGCGCTGCCAGACCTTGTGGCAGGCCTGGGCGACGGTCTCCACATCGTTTGCCGGCTCCAGCTTGGCGATGTCCCGGACCTGGTTCTTCCACGCCGAGATGCAGTGCATGACCTGGCGGTGGTCGACCACCTTGGTGTCGATCTTCAGCTCGTCGTAGATGCGGTTGCGGTAGGTCCGCTCCAGGTCGTCGGCGTCCTGCACCGACGGCGCCTGGGTGAAGCCGAGCTTGGCCCACTCCTGGCGCACGATGCGCAGCCCGGCGGAGTGGAAGGTGGTGATCCACGGCGTCTCCAGCCCGATGAGCTTCCAGACGCGCTCCTTCATCTCGCCCGCCGCCTTGTTGGTAAAGGTGATGGCGAGGATGCGGGTCGGATGCACCCCGTGCTGGACGAGGTTGGCGATGCGGTGGGTGATCACCCGGGTCTTGCCCGAGCCGGCGCCCGCCACGACCAGCAGCGGCCCATCCAGGTGGGCCACCGCCTGGCGCTGCTCGGGATTCATGCCGGCATAGACATCAACGGCCATTCGGGTTCCGGGTTTCGGGTTTCGGGTTTCGGGAGGGCTGCTGGTGAACTCAGGGGGATTTCGGAGGGATGGACTCCAGGGGCTCCAGACCCACGGATCCACCGGTCCCGAAACCCGGAACCCGGAACCCGGAACCCATGGGGATCAGTCCTCGACCGACACCGGGATGGCGGCCCCTGACAGGGCCACATGGTCGATCAGGCGTACGCCGTCGACGAACACCGCGGCGGCGAGCACACAGCGGTCGTTGGCGGTGTCCGCCTCCGCGAAGCCGTGGATGTCCACCACATCGCAGTAGTCCACCTCGACGCCGTCGTGGACCAGGAGCTGGTCATAGACGTTTTCGCACAGCTTGAGGCTGGTGTGCTCGCCGGCGGCAAAGGCCCGGCGGGCCAGTTCCAGCCCCCGGGGCAGGCCCAGGGCCTTGGCCCGGGACTCCGCCGACAGCCGGCGGTTGCGCGAGGACATCGCCAGCCCGTCCGCGTCGCGGACGGTCGGGGCGACCACGATGTCGATGCCCAGGTCCAGGTCGCGGACCATGCGCGAGATGATCAGCACCTGCTGGAGGTCCTTCTGCCCGAACACCGCCACGTCGGGACGGACGATCGAGAACAGCTTGTTCACCACCGTGGCCACGCCGCGGAAATGGCCCGGGCGGGCCACCGCGCACAGCTTGTCGGTGAGCGGGCCGACCACCTCGACGAAGGTGCAGTAGCCGTCCGGGTACATCTCCTGGGCGGTGGGCAGGAACACCGCATCGACCCCGGCGGCGGCGAGCTGGCGGCAGTCGTCCTCCAGGGTGCGCGGGTACTTGGCCAGGTCCTCGGGATTGTCGAACTGGGTCGGGTTGACGAAGATCGAGGCGACCACCGTGTCGGCCCCCGCGGCCCGGGCCTGGGCCACCAGGCTCAGATGGCCCTCATGCAGGGCGCCCATGGTCGGCACGAAGCCGATCCGCCGGCCGTCCCGGGTCCGGGCGCGGCTCCAGGCCCGCTGCTCGGCGATGGTGGTGATGCGGTCCATGCTGGTCCTTCCGGTCCGCCTTGATCGACCACCGGGGACGGGTATCTCCGGGGCATCCGCATGGCATTCGTCACCATCCGCGTCAAGGGTTCCGAAGGCTACACCAGGGCACCCCTGGGCAAGGATCGCTGCATCGTGGGCAGGTCCTCGTCGGCGGAGGTCTCGATCCCCCATTCATCCGTGTCCCGGGAACACTGCGTGCTGGTGCTCGACGGTGAGTCCTGGCGGGTCGACGACCTGGGCAGCGCCAACGGGACCTGGGTCGGCAAGGACCGGGTCCAGGGCTCCGCGCCCCTGGCAGAGCGGTCGATCATCAAGTGCGGCAAGGCCAGGTTGACCTTCCATGTCGGCGAGATGCCGGCGGAAACGGTCCGGGAAGCGGACGACGACGGCCTGGACCTCGATCTGGGCGACGGCCCCGACGATGCCGCCGCCGGCGAGGCCCGCCTGCCCGGCGATCCGCTGATGGCCACCCGCTGCGCCGGCTGCGGCATGTGGTTGTCCACCGCCCACCGGGGTCCGGGTGAAACCTGGAACTGCCCCCGCTGCGGCCGACGCCAAGGGGATTGATCCATGAGCGACACCGTCTCCGCCCCGGCCGCCGCCCCCGCGGCCCCGCCGCGCAAGCCCCGCTGGTTCCGGGCCTGGGCCTGGCTCCTCATCCTGCTCTTCCTGATCGGCTCGGCCCTGCTCGTGACGGTGCTCGCCGACGGGTGGCTGCGCTCGGCGGTGGTCAGCGCCGCCGCCCGGGCGGGACTCGAACTCGATCCGGCCAGCGACCTGTCCGTCTCCCTGCTCGATGCCCGGGTGCACGGCACGGAGATCCGCTTCACCGCCCTCAACGATCCCGCCCGGGCCGAGGTCCTGCGCATCGCCGCGTTCGACGCGGACCTGGCGCTCCTCGACAGCCTGGGCGAGGGCTCCCTGGTGATCGAGTCCCTGGTCGCCACCGGCGTGCGCGGGGATCTGCGCAAGCGCGGCACCTGGCAGCCCCTGCCCGAGGCCGAGGAGCCGTCGGAGCCCGGGAAGCCCATCGACTGGGAACGCTACTACCGTCTGACGATGGAGCAGCTCAAACAGTGGTCCGAGCAGCGCGAAGCGGAGAAAAAGAAGCAGGAGGAAGAAGCCAAACTGCCCCCCGAGCAGCGTCCCAAGCCGCCTCCGGCCCAGGACCGCCCGGCGGAGGACTGGCCCAAGGCCCGCCGCTTCGATGCCCCGCCCGAGGTGAAGGCCCGTCAGTGGCCCCGGGTGGTGGTCCGCCATCTCGCCATCTCCGGCGAGGCGATCACCATCCCCCATGATTCGCCCCTGGCGATCACCGGATTCGCGGTGCATGGCGCCGCCCTGGCCATCCCCCTGCGCGGCGAAGAGGTCATGCGCCTCGACGGCGAGGTGCGGACGGCGCAGACCGCGCCGGCTGCCTTCACCCTGGTCCGCTCCGCCACCGGCGCCGGCAGCCTGGATCTGACCGTGCCCGGCTTCCCCCTGGAACTGCTCGCCGACCGCCGGCTGGGCGGCGACCGCTTCGCCCGCTACGGCGTCGGCGGCAGTGCGACGGCCGCGATCAGCCAGACCTGGCAGGGCTGGGAGATGCAGGGCCTGCTTTCGGCGACCATCGCCGACCTGCGCATGCATCCGACCGGCGGCGACAAGGACCTCAAGCGCACCGCCGACATCGTCAATCGGATCAAGACGCCGATCGCCTGGCCGGTGCGCTATGCGGGCACGATGTACGCCCCGACCATCACCGACACCGGATTCCAGGCGGCCATGAGCGGCGCCCTTGGCGGCGCCGCCAAGGAACTGATCGCCGACGAAGCCGGCAAGCAGGTCGACAAGCAGGTCGACAAGGGGCTCGACAAGCTGCTGGACAAGCACGGCGACAAGCTGGGTGGTGCCGGCAAGGGTGCCGCGGGCGGCGCCGCGGCGACCGCCGCCGCGGGGACCAAGGGCGTGCTCAACTCCATCCTCGGGCGCTGACCATGCTGCTCCTCCTCAAGCTCCTGCGTGGGATCATCAAAGGCATCGCCAGCCAGGCGGCGCCATGGCAGATCGTGGTCGCCACGATCCTCGGGGTCGTCGCCGGGTTCGTCCCGGTCCTCTCGCCGAGCATCGGACCGGGGCTGCTCGGGCTCGCGGCGTTCGTGATCGCCCTGCTGGTGAACTGCCACCTGGGCTCGTTCCTCGCCTGGTTCGGCGTGTGCACCGCCATGTCCAAGCTGATGCTTCTCGGCCCGGCCATCATGGTCGGGGACCAGCTCGTGCCGGTGGCCCAGTGGGCCGCCTACAACCCGCTGGCTGCGGCCTGCCACCTCAACCACACCGGGCACCTCGGCAACACGGTCATCGCCGTGCTGCTCGCGCCGCTGGCGGGCTGGATGATGTATCGGCTGACCGTCCGCTTCCGCGCCTGGCTGCTGGGCTGGCAGGAGCAGCGCCGACGCACCGCCGCCGCCGCCCAGGTGGTCACGACCCCCTGGCTGGTGCGCCTGGGCCTCTGGTTCTTCGGCCTGGACTGAACCCGGGTCAGTCGAATCCCGGCAGGCCCGGGTAGACCCGGGCGAGCAGATCGAGTGCCACCGGACCCGCGGGAAACAATGCCCGCAGATCAGCCACCCGGACCACCCGCCGCGGGTCGATGCACCACGCCACCACCGATGCGGCGAGGGCCGGATCGTCGATCCCGCCACGCAGCAGACGGTCGATCCGCTCCCGTCCGGCCTGGGCCCGGCGCTCGCCGTGGGCGCGGGGACCTGGATCCGGGCGGGTCGAGACCAGTTGGACCAGCCCGGTCCGCCACCAGTCCGGTGAGGGGCCCTGGAGATCCACCGTCAGGGCCACCAGGGCGGCGGCAGTGCGGGTGCGCACGCCATCACCGGCCACCCGGATCATGGGCAGGGCCGGACGCAGGATCCTTCCCGGACCGGTCGGCAGGTCATCCACGGCCCGATCGTCCGCGACCACCACCACCGGACCAGCCCAGGGTGGACCGCCCAGGGCGCTGAGGATCCGCTGGGCATCGACCCAGCCGGCCCGGACCTCCGCGGCCGGACCCAGGACCACCACTCCCTCCGCCGCCGGCGGCAGGGCCAGGGCGGCGGCCCGGCGGGCCGCCCACAGGGCGAGAACCCCGTCGGTGGCGGGGTCCCGGGGCCAGCGGGCGATGGTCCAGGCCCGCGCGTCACCCGCTTCCAAGGCCCAGGACAGCCGTTCCGGCCGCGGCAGGGGTCCCGGGGCCGCCAGGGCGGAACGGGTGGCCGGCGCCAGGGCGCGCAACGGCAGCCAGCCGGGCAGCCAGCCGGGCAGGGTGCGCACCGCCGAGGCCTGCACCTCGACGATGACCGGTTCGCGCCAGGCAAGGGCGAGGCTGGGATCCATCGGAGCCGGATGGTGCCCATCACGGCGGTGGGGGAACGAGGAAGCGCCGGCGGGCACTGGCCCCGGCGGGGAGTGCCGCCACACTGGCAAGCGATGTTCCGCCGGCGGACCGACCACGTCTTCAGCACCCTCCAGCAGGTGCAGCGCCGGATCTCGGAGCAGGGCGGCACCGTGCCCGTCGCGGCCCGCCCCCCCGCGCCGGCCAGCCGGCGGGAGAGCGAAGCCTTCACACCGGCCGGCCAGGCCGGACCGGGGCCTGGCCCCGCCCCGGTGCCGACGCTCCTGCCCACGGGATTCCCCGAGCCGCCCCGACCGGGGGTCGTCAGCCTGCCCCTGCCGCTGGTGGTGGTGCTCGCCCTGCTGGTGCTCGCCCTCTGCGCCCTGTGCTTCGTGCTCGGCCGCGTCACCGCCCCGGAAGCGGTGGCGTCGCCCGGCTTCGCCGACGGAGCCGCCGGCAACCGGGTGGTGGCCGATGCACCCCGGGCCGCGCAACACATCCTGGTCGTGCGACGGATCCAGCGCCCCACCGCAAGCGATGTGGAGTCCCTGAAGTCCGACGAGCGGCGGATGAACGGTGCCATGACCCAATACGCCAATCGCGGCTGGCAGCCGTGGTTCCGGGTCGACCGCCGGGACAGCGGCGCGATGGTGCTGGCCTACGGCTGGAACGGCAGCCGCTGGGGCGTGGACAAGGCCCGGCACGAGGATCTGTACCAGGCCCTGCTGAAGTCCTACCCGTCCGCCGCCTGGGAACTCGCGCCCTGAGCCCGCATCCCCGGCACGCCGCCCTGTGGGCCGCGGTCACCACGCCGCCCGGGGAGTTGGCCCACGACCGTCTGCATCTGGAGCGGGTATACGCCTGGGCCCTGCGCTTGGCGCCGGAGGCCGGCGCGGATCCCGACCTGTGCGGCGCCGCGGCCATCGTCCACGATCTCGCCATGGTGCCCAAGGATGGCGCCGACCGGGCCGAAGGCGGCGCCCGCAGCGCCGTGGTCGCCCGACCGCTCCTCGCCGCCGCCGGCTATGCCGAAGTGGACATCGCGGTCATCGCCGCGGCCGTCGCCACCAGTTCCTGGTCGAAAGGTCTGCCGCCCGCACATCCCGTGGGGATGGTGCTCCAGGACGCGGACCGGCTCGACGCCATCGGCGCCGTCGGACTGCTGCGCACCGTGGCCTGCGGCCAATGGATGTCGCGGCCGGAGCGGCCCGGCCGCTTCTACGATCCCGCCGATCCCTGCGCCGATGCGGAGCGGCCCCTCGACGACCGCCGCCAGTGCGTGGACCATCTGCCCGCGAAACTGCTCCGCCTGGCCGCCGGCATGCACACCACCACCGCCCGCGCCGAGGCGGCGCGGCGGCATGCGTTCCTGCTCGCATTTCTTGAGGAATTGCGAGGAGAATTGGGTTAGCAGGTTGCGGGCCGGGCGGGGCCCGGCGTTGCGGGCGGGCGCTGCGCGCCACGCGTTGCGGGTTCCGGGCCGCCAGATGTGCAGCGGCAGGAAACGACGAAAACCGCAACGCGAGCGCAGCGAGCCCGCAACCCGATGCTCAGACCGGCTCGGCCCACACCGTGTCGGCGCGGGTCCAGGTGATCAGGCCCTCGGGGAACCAGATCTTGAGTTCACGCTCGGCGGCGGCGGCGCTGTCGGAGCCGTGAACGAGGTTGTTGGCCTTCGACAGGGCGAAGTCGCCGCGGATGGTGCCCGGGGCGGCGGCGCGGCCGTCGGTGGGGCCGATCAGGGTGCGGGCGACGCTGATGGCGCTGTCGCCCTCAAGGGCCAAGGCGATCAGCGGGCTGCTCGTCACGAACTCGATCAGGCTCGGGAAGAACGGCCGCTCCTTGTGCTCGGCGTAGTGGGCGCCGGCGGTTTCGGCGGTGGGCTTCATCAGCTTCATGCCGACGATGCGCAGACCCTTGCGCTCGAAACGGGCCAGGATCTCGGCCGCGAAACCGCGCTGGAGGGCATCAGGCTTGATGAGGATGAGGGTGCGCTCGACCGGCATGGGATCTCCTAAGTGGGCGGGCATGCTGTGGTTGTCGCGCCAGAGGCAAGCCGCCCCGGACGGGGGCTGGAAAATTCCGCGGACCCCCTATGGTCCCGCCCGTCGCACGGGGATATAGCTCAGTTGGTAGAGCGGTTCGTTCGCAATGAACAGGTCAGGAGTTCGAATCTCCTTATCTCCACCATCGGCCCTGGCACCCGCCAGGGCCGCGTCATTTCCCGGCACGGCCATCCGGATCCCGGCGCCAGCCGCCAGGGCCGCGGCCACCATGGGCGGCGGCAAACAACCGGTGGAAGTGGCTGCGGTTGGTGAAGCCGACCCGGCGGGCGACCTCGGCCACCGGCAGGTCGGTGCCGGTGAGCAGCCGCTCCGCCATGGTCAGGCGCAGACGTGCGACCAACTCCGTGGCGGTGCAGCCCCAGGCGGCCTGGACGCAGCGGTTCACATGGGCGGTGCTCCGCCCCGCATGGCGGACCAGGGCCGGCACGCCGGTGCGCAGGTCGTCGCCGCTGTCGCAGGCGGCCACCGCCGCCGCCAGCCACGCGGGGGGTCGGTGCCGGGGGGCCGGGCCGCCGGCGGTGGTCGCCGCGGCAAGCCACCACCAGAACGCCTCCGCCAACCACGGCGCGGCGCCCGCGGCGAGCCGCGCGGCCCAGGTCCCGGGATCCGCGCCGGCGAGGGGCCGTACCACGGTCACCGGCCCGGCCAGATCCGGTCCGCCGCCGGCGCGGATGCGGGCGAGCACCGGCTCCGCGTGGGCCGGCTCCGCGTGCAGACGCATCTCCACCGTCTCCGGCCGGGAGACGAGGAGCACCTCCGCATCCGGCGCCACGAGAAAGACCTCGCCGGGGCCAAGATCCTGGGCCGGGCCCAGGGACCCCTGCACCCGCAAACCTCCCCCCAGGACCACCCCGCCCCAGCGGTGCGCGGCCCGCTGGCGGGTGCCGGCGGGATCCCGCCACGCATAGCGCTGGGCGAGGAGGGGCCGGGCGCGGCCGAGACCCGCCGGGCGCGGATGGAAGTGGTGTCGGGGCCCGGCCATCGCTGGACCATACATTCACGTCGTCAGAGGACATAGACGACCCCCGGGGCCAGCCCCCACGCTCGGTCCCATGACCCTCCCGTACCAGGACCCCCGCCGCACTGTCGCCGAGCGGGTCGCGGACCTCCTTCCGCGCATGACCACCGCCGAGAAGGCGGCCCAGTGCTCGGCCCGCTACTGGGGCCGCACCCCCGACGGCCGCTGGGCCGAGGTCCCGGACGCGCTGATGGCGGAGCAGATCCCCTTCGGGATCGGCCAGATCTGCCAGACCGGCAAACGGCGCAGCCGGGCCGAGGCGGCGGCCCTCGCCAACCGCATCCAGCGCTTCTGCCGCGAGCGGACCCGGCTCGGCATCCCGGCGATCTGCCACGAGGAGACCCTGCACGGCATGATCGCCAACGGGGTCACCTGCCTGCCGGCGCCCGTGACCATGGCGGCGAGCTTCGCCCCGGATCTCATCGAGGCCGGCTTCGCGGCGGTGGGCGACGAGGCGGTGCGGGCGGGCATCCGCCAGGGGCTCTCGCCGGTGCTCGACCTCGCCCGGGATCCCCGCTGGGGGCGCAGCGCGGAAACCTTCGGCGAGGATCCGGTGCTGGCGGCGGCCATGGGGACCGCGGCGGTGCGCGGACTCCAGGGCCCGCCGGAAGAGCCCCTGCGGCTGGCGGCCACCGGCAAGCATTTCGTCGGCTACAGCATGGGCGAGGGCGGCCACAACGCGGGTCCCACCGCCCTCTCCCGGTTCGACCTGTGCCATGTCCACCTGCTGCCCTGGCGGGCGGCGATCCGCGACGGCGGGCTGGCGGCGGTGATGCCGAGCTACGCGGCGGTGGACGGCGTGCCCTGCCATGGGAATCCCTGGGTGCTGCGCCATCTCCTGCGGGACCGGCTCGGCTTCGCCGGCATCACCGTGGCGGATTACGGCGGTGTGGCGGAGATCGCCGATCTCCACGCCGCCGCCGGGGATCCCGCGGAGTGCGCCGCCCTGGCCCTGGAAGCGGGGCTCGATGTGGAGCTGCCGCACGGGGAATGCTACGATGCCGCCCTGGTCCGGATCGCCGAAGCGGATCCGGCGCAGATGGTCCGGCTCGACGAGGCGGTGGCGCGGATCCTCGCCCTGAAATTCCGCCTCGGCCTGTTCGACCAGCCGTTCGTGGACGAGGCCGCCGCCGCGGCGCCGGCGGCGGGCGGCGACGCCGTGGCCCTGCGCTTGGCCGAGGAATCCGCGGTCCTGCTGGCGAATCCCACGGGGATGCTCCCGCTCGATCCGGCACGGCTGCGCCGGGTCGCGGTGGTGGGGCCCCACGCCCACGAGAACCTGCTCGGGCCCTACTACGGATCGCCGGTGGAATCCGTCGACTACGTCACCGGCCTGCGCCGGGTCCTCGGGCCCGGGACCACGGTGGTCCACGCCCCCGGCTGCCGGATCACCGGCGAGCCGATCGCCGCCGCGGGGGAGCTGAACCACCGGGACCCGGACAAGGACCACCGGACCGCCCGACTGAGCACCCCAGCGGACGATGCCGCGACGATCGCCGCCGCGGTGGCCCTGACCCGGGGCTGCGACCTGACCGTGCTGGTGGTGGGCGACGACTTCATGACCTCGGGCGAGAGTTTCCGCGCCGCGCCCAAGGGCGACCGGGCGGATCTCGCCCTGCCCGGGTCCCAGGGCGCCCTGCTCGCGGCCCTGCGGGCGGCGGGGGTGCCGCTGGTGGTGGTGCTGGCGCACATGGGCGTGATCGCGGATCCCGCGCTGGCGGCGACGGACCTGACCGTGCTCGACATGGGCTGCCCGGGCCAGGCGGCGGGGCTGGCGACGGCTCGGATCCTGGTCGGGCTGGCGGAGCCCGGGGGCCGGCTGCCTGTCACAGTGCCGCGCTCCGCCGGCCACCTGCCCGCCACCGGCGACCACGCCCAGGCCGCCCGCCGGGGCTACGGCCTGGATCCCAACCGGCCGCTGTTCCCCTTCGGCTTCGGCCTGTCGTACACCACCTGGGAGGTCCGCGATGTGCGCCTGGACCGGGAGCGGATCGCCCTCGGCGAGCCGGCCATGGTCCGCGCCACGGTCGTGAACACCGGGGCCCAGGCCGGCAGCGAGGTGGTCCAGGTCTACCACCGGGACCGGGTCGCGGCCCGCACCCGGGCGGTGCGGGAACTCGCGGGCTTCACCAAGGTCCGCCTGCCCCCGGGCGGCGCGGTGGAGATCGCCATCCCGGTGACCCTGGACCGGCTCGGCTACCTGGACGAGGACGCGCTGCCGCGCCAGGAACCTGGACTGCACGACCTGTGGGTGGCCACCGGCGCCGATCCCCGGGGCGGCATCCCGCTCACCCTCGCTGTCGGCTGATCCCCCTCGCCGGCGGCTTGGCGCGGCGCGGGGGCGCCCCGCGATCCCCGCGCAGCACCGTGCCGGGGATGCGGTTGGCGATGGTGGCGAGCACCGCGTCATCGAAGTCGTCGCCCGGGGCCAGGCCCAGGCAGCGGCGGTGGTGGTCCGGTGCCGGCAGCCAGCCGGGCCAGCACGGGCGGATGCGGGCGGCGGGGAACAGGCCGCAGGCGTCTTCCAGCCGGCGCACCGCCGCCGCCGGCAGGTCGAGCCCGCCGGCGTGCAGCAGCAGGATCCGCGCCGCCGCCGGATGGCTCACCGGGCGGTCCAGGTCGGTGCCGCTGATCCCGCAGACGATGCCGAGCAGGAACGACGGCTCGCTCCAGGCGAACAGGGATTGCAGGGTGAGCTGGACCAGCTCCATGCCGCCGCGGTCCTCGGCCAGGCGCAGGAACAGGTGGTCGCCGTAGGCCGCCAGCTCGCCGTGGTAGCGGTAGCGGACCCGGCCGGCGTCGCGGACTTCGAGCCGGCAGGCGGTGCCCTCGATGCGCAGCAGGCAGCGCTGGATGCGGCCGTCGTCGCTGAACGCCAGGGAATGGCTGATCCACCAGCCGTCGTGGAAGCCCCCTTCCGCGCGCAGGCGGCCGTGGGAACCCGCCAGGGCCCGGGCGTCGTCCCGGGCCTGGGCGGCGCCGGCCCGGGCGGCGCCGAGCCGGGCGAGGATCTCCGGCGGGGTGCGGGCGCTGAGGGCCGATTCCACGAACCCGTCCCGCTCGTCCCCGCGCAGCTCCAGGGCGTCGGCCCAGGCCACCGCCTGGGCGGCGGTCGGCGCCCGTTTGCCGGCGAGGATGCGGCTCAGGGTCGACGGGCTGATGCCGACCCGGGCGGCGAAGGCGGCGGCCTTGAGCCCGCTCCGGCGCAGGCGGAGCAGGAGATCCTCGGCGAAGCGGTCCGCAGCCATGGGCGCAGCCTGCCGGTGTTGCCTCCCAACGCAATTTCTTGCCGAACCGGACGCCTGCCGGCCCTGGCCGCCCTGCTGCCACGGTGCCATGACACCGGCGGAGGGCCCGATCATGGCCAGACCCGTCACCGAACCGTCGCCACTCGCCGGGTTCCTCGCCCTGCCGGCACTGCCCTCGCTGCTCTTTCCGGTCTCGGCCGCCTTTCTGGCGGCGGGGGCCTGGGGCGTGCTCGGCCCCGCCATGGACGACCCGGAGCGCTTCGCCGAACGGCTGGCGGCGGTGGGCATGGTCCTTGCCTATGCGGGTGCCCTGGCCGGGGCGGCGTGGCTGCTCTGCCGCTGGCAGGCGGCCAATCCCGACGCCATCGGGGTGATCCTGCTCCTGGCGATGGTCCTGGCCGGCGGCGGGATGGCCCTCGACACCATCGCCTTCACCAGCCCCCTCGGCGCCCTGGCCATGGGGCTCGGGCTGGTGGCGGTGGCGGCGGGGGCGGCCCGGGTGCTGCACCGCACAGTGCTGCCCGGGGGACCATGGTGGGCCGCGGCGGCGCTGGTGGCGCTCGCCGTCTGGCACGGGCTCGGCCCGGCCTTGGTGGGCTGGTGGGCGGGGCTGGAGCAGGCCCTGACCGATCCCGCGGATCCCCTCATGGGCGGCTGGTGGCTCCAACTCGGGCTGGCCTGGCTGGTGGCGTGGATGCCCCTGGGCAATCCCGCGGACCGGCCGTTCCTGCACCGGCCGATGGCCTGGCGGGTGGTGCTGGTGGCGGCCCTGGTGGCCGGCGGCCTGCACACCGCCAGCCAGGGCTGGATGGTGATGCTCGACCTGGGCTGGGGTGACCACCTGGCGTGGATCGCGCCGGTGCTGCTCGCCCTGTGGCGGGATCTGCCGTGGACCGGGGCGGCGGGCAGCGGCCTGCGGGTGCTCACCGCCCTGCTGCCGTTGGCGGTGCTCCTGGCCGGGGCCACCCACGCGGCGCATCTGCCGGCCCATGCGGCGGAGGGCGGCCTGCGCGGCTGGGGACTGGCCCAGGGCGGCTGGCTCGGCCTGCCGGCGGTCACCGGCGGGCTCATCGCGGTGTGGGCCGCGGTCCAGGGCTGGCGGCGCCGGGATCCCGCCGCCGGCGGGCTGGCGGTGGCGGCCCTGGCGGCGGGGCTCGCGGTCGTCCCCGGCAACGGCCGGCTGTTCTGCGACGGCATCCCGGCGGTGCTGGTCCTGGCCCTCGGCCTGGCGGCCTGGGCGGCGCTGCTCCGACGCTGGGCATGGATCACGCTCATCGCCGCCCTGGGCGGGTTCACGGCCTACGCTTGGATGCTGACCCTGTGGCCCCGGGGCCTGCGTCCGGATCTGGCCTGGGGCGTGGCGGGGGCGTTCGCCCTGCCGCTGCTCGCCGGGGCGTTGCATCCCGCCCTGTGGCCGGCGGACCTGCGCCGGCTCACCGCCTGGGTGCTCGGCATCCTGGGGGCGATCTGGGCCGGCCACGGCCAGGCGGCGGCGGCCATCGCGGTGGCGGCCCCGCTCATCGCCGGCTGGCGTGGCCGGGACTGGGCCACCGCCGCCGGCGCCCTGCTCCCCGCCGCCCCGGCAGCGTTCCACTGGCCGGGCTGGAGCGCCATGGCCGGGGCCTTCGCCCTGGTCGGGGCGGGGCTGGCGGCGTCGCGGCGGCGGCTGCGGCGGGCGGAGATGCCGGCGGAACCGGCCCCGGCTGCGACCGCCGAGACGCCGGCCTGAGGGACGGCGTCAGCGGGCGACGGCGAAGCCGCGCAGTTCACGGATGATCGTGACCTTGATCTCGCCGGGGAAGCGGACCTGGTCCTCGATCATGCGGGCGATCTCCCGGGCGGTGCGGATCAGGGAGTCGTCGGCGACCTTGGCGGCGTCGACGATGACCCGCAGCTCGCGGCCGCCCTGGATGGCGTAGGCCCGCTGGACGCCGGTGAACCCGAGGGCGATCTCCTCGACCTGGGCGATCCGCTTGAGGTGGTTCTCGAGATTGTGGTGGCGGGCTCCGGGACGGGCGGCGCTGATCGCGTCGGCGGCGGCGGCGAGGGTGGTGTAGGCCGAGATGACCTCGTGGCCCTCGTGGTGGGCGAGGGCGGCGTTGGCGACGATCTCGGATTCGCCGTAGCGGAGCAGCGCCTCGTGGCCAAGCACCGGGTGGGAGCCCTCGTGCTCGTGGTCGAGGGCCTTGCCGACATCGTGGAGCAGTCCGCAGCGCCGGGCCAGGCGCGGATCCAGCCCCAGGTCCGCGGCCATGGCGGCGCACAGGAATGCGACCTCGCGGCTATGGGCGAGGACATTCTGCCCGTAACTGGTCCGCCAGTGCAGCTTGCCGAGGATGCGCAGGAGCTGGGGATGCAGGCCGCTGATTTCGCAGGCGAGGGCGGTCTCCTCGCCGTGGCGCAAGGCCTCTCGGTCGATCTCCTGGGTGCACAGGGCGAGGCATTCCTCGATGCGCGCCGGGTGGATCCGGCCGTCCTCGATGAGCATGGCGAGGGCCCGGCGGGCAATTTCGCGGCGCACCGGGTCGAAGCACGAGATCTCGACCGCCGCCTCGTCCTCGACCAGGATCACATCGACCCCGGCGGCCTGCTCGAACGCCTTGATGTTGCGGCCTTCCTTGCCGATGATCCGCCCCTTGTAGTCGGCGTCCGGAAGGATGATGCGATGGCTGGTGGTGGCGGCGGTGTGCTCGGCGGCGTAGCGCTGGATGGCGCGGGAGATGATCTCGACGCCCTTCTCCTTGGCCGCCTCGGCGATGCGCTTCTCGCTCGCCAGGATGCGCGCCGACTGCTCGGCGGCGAGGGCGTCGTCGAGGCTGGCGAGCAGCCGTTCCCGGGCCTGCTCAGGGGTCAGGCCGGCGATCTCGGACAGGGCGGCGCGCTGGGCCGCCTCGGCGGCGGCGCCGGCGGTCTCGAGGTCCCGGGCCCGCTGGGCGAGGGCATCGCCCCGGGCACCCAGCTCGCGTTCCTGGGCGGCGAGGGCGTCCTCGCGGGTGCGCAGGCGGGCGTCACGCTCTTCGGCGGCGGCGGCCTTCCGGTCGAGGGCCTCGGTGCGGGCGGTGAGGGCGAGATCCCGGTCCCCCAGACTGCGCTCCAGGGCGGCGAGCCGCGATTCGCGGTCCTGGGCCCGGCGCTCGCGCTCGGCGACCTGGGCATCCTGTTGCCGCTCCTGCTCCGACAGGCGGCGCTCCTGCTCCAACAGGCGCCGCTCCTGGTCCGCGAGGCGGCGCTCCCGGATGTCCAGGTCGGCGCTGCGGGCCGCGGCTGCGGCCTGGGCGGCGGCGCCTTCGGCGGCGACCCGCTCCCGGGCGGTGCGCTCGGCGGCAGCCTCGGCCTCGGCCCGGCGGCGGGCGGCGGTCCGGGCGCTGATGAGTCCCATGATCAGGGCGCCCACGAGGGCACCCACCAGTCCATATGCCATTTCCATATGGACACGCTCTCGCGGCGCGGCGCCGGTCAATGCCAGCCGGGCTCGGCGCTGGTCAGGCCACCACCCGGTCCCAGGCTGCCCCGCCATGGGCCACGACCACGACCACGCGCACGGACCCGCCGGCCTCGCCGGGGATCCCCGGGTCCGCCGGGCGGCGATGATCAGCCTGGCGGTGGCCGTCGCCATCCTCGCCATCAAGGTGTGTGCCTGGCTGATCACCGGCTCCGCCACGGTCCTGTCGGATGCCCTGGAATCGGTCATCCATGTGGCCGCAACCCTGTTCATGGCCTGGTGCGCGCGGATCTCGGCGGCGCCGCCGGACGCCGAGCACCCCTTCGGCCACGGCCGTATCGAGTTCCTGTCCGCGGGCTTCGAGGGCGGTGCGGTGGGACTCGCCGCCCTGGGCATCGCCGCGGTGGCCATCGAGGCGTGGTGGTCCGGGCGGGCGCCGGGCAATCTCGACTGGGGCCTGGCCCTGGTCGCCGGGGCGGCGGCGGTGAACGCCGGCCTGGGCTGGTGGCTGCTGCGCACCGGTCGGGCCACCGGCTCGCCGCTGCTCATCGCCGACGGCCATCATGTCCTCTCCGACGTGTGGACGAGCCTGGGCGTGCTCGCCGGCGTCGGAACCATGCTGTTCATCAATGATCCCCTCATGCGCGGCTGGTGCGATGCGGGGCTGGCCCTGGTGCTCGCGGGCTATGTGTTCTGGGTCGCGGTGCGGCTGGTGCGCGGCGCCGTGGCGGGACTGCTGGACGAGGCCGATCCGCAGCTCCTCGACCGGGCGGTGGCCGCGCTCAATGCGGTGCGCGAGGACGCCTGGCGGGATGTGCACGGCCTGCGCCTGCGCCGGGACGGGGCGAACATCCTGGGCGAACTGCATCTGGTGGTGCCCGAGGGCTGGACCGTGGCCCAGGCCCACGACGCCAGCGAACGGGTCGAGCGCGCCATCCTCGACCAGATCGGCCAGCGCGGCACCATCATGGTCCACCTCGACCACGACGGCTCCCACGAATACCGCTACATCCCCTCTGATCAGGGCCCGATCACCGTGGAAAGCGCCACGCGGATGGAGGCGTGATGGTTTCGGGTTTCGGGTTCCGGGTTGCGAGAAAGGTCGCCGCTGAAATACGACGGGGAGGGTGATGCTGGATGCGCGTCCGCCGTGCTCCGAAGAGGATTGGGTTCCTGTCACACCGAGGATCGACCTCCCGAAACCCGAAACCCGAGACCCGCAACTACCCCTGATTCCCCGCCATGGCGGCGACCTCGTCGCGGCGGGACCGCCAGGCGGCGGGGTCGGCGGCGGCGTCGATGGTCCGCACCGCCCGGCCGTCGTGGATGGGGGCTTCGGGCTGCTCGTCCTGGGCCTGGACGCGGCCGTCGGGATGGATGGCGAAACTGTCCGGATACCAACGACGGTGGCCGCTGGGGTCGAAGGCCTGGGGGCCCACCACCCGGGCGCCCCGGGCGGCGATGTGGACGACCCCGTCGGCGTCGCGCCAGGCGAGTGCCGGATAGGCGACCCGGTAGGCCTCCTGACCCTCAACGATCTCGCTGGTCGATACCCAGGCGGCCTGGGTCCGGCCGAGGCCCGGCGCGACCACGATCCAGGTGCGATGGTCCCCGCCCCACTCGACCTGCCAGGCCGCCGCCGGCGCGGCGGTCACGGGCCGCGACGATCCCGGACCTGCGGGCGTCGGGGCATCGCCGGCCGCCACCACGGCCGCGAGGACCAGGAGGGGCAGCGGCCGCATCAGAAGACCCGGCGCTGGCGGGTGGACGGGATGCCGTCCGCGATCCGGTACTTGGTCACCGTGCGCCGGGAGATGTCGAGGTTGTCCTTGGCCAGGATGTCGGCGAGCTCCTGGTCCGAGAGCGGGTTCTTCTTGTCCTCGGCCTCGATCAGCTTGTGGATCTTCAGTCGGACCGACTTGCTGCTCTCGGCCTCGCCGCCGTCCTGGCTGGCGATGCCGTTGCTGAAGAAGTCGGCGAGGCGGAGGACCCCGCGCGGGGTCTGGATGTACTTGTCCTTCACCGCCCGGGACACGGTGGCGACATGCATGCCGATGCGGTCGGCGATGTCCTGGCGGAGGAGCGGACGGAGGTTCTCGACGCCCTGCTCGAGGAATGCCTGCTGGTGCTTGATGATCTCGGTGACGATGCGCAGCAGGGTGCGCCGGCGCTGGGCCACCGCGTCGATGATGAAGCGGGCGGAGCCGATCTTCTCCTTGAGATACGCCTTTTCCTTGGGGTCGCCGGCGCCGCTGTCGAGGATCTGCTGGTACTCGCCGCTCACCTCGACCTTGGGCAGGCGGCCGTCGGGGATCGACACCACCCAGCGGCCCTCCTCGTCCTGCTCCACCATCGAGTCGGGCACCACGATGTGGTTGGTGTCGGCGGCGAAGGGCAGCCCGGGCTTGGGATCCAGACGGGCGATGACCTCGACCCCCTCCTGGATGCGCTCGATGGAGGGCGCCGCGCGGTCCGGATGCTTGGCGGCCAAGGCCTGCTGGACCGCCGGCAGCCGGTTGCGCAGGCAGTCGTCGAGATGGTCGCGGATCAGCTCCATCTCGAAGGAGTTGTCGCCGGGCTCCCGGGCGAGCTGGAGCAGCAGGCAGTCCTTCAGGTCCCGGGCCCCGATGCCGGCAGGATCGCATCGGCGGATGTGCTCCAGGGCCTCCTCGGCGTGCTCAAGCCGCTCCTCATGGACCAGGTCGGTCAACGGCACCGTCAGATAGCCGCGACGGTCGAGCTGCCAGCCGATCTCGTGGGCAATCTCGCGCACATCCGGATCCATCTCGACGAAGCGGAGCTGCTCGACCAGATGCTCGGCAAGGACCGGCGCCCGTTCCGGAGTGGCCTCAAGGGCCGCCATCTTGCTCGGGCCGTCCTCGTCCAGGTTGCGGCGGGCCCGCTTGAGCAGCCATTCCTGGTCGTCGCGTTCACCCTGGTCGAGGGCCTGGGGGCGGACATCCTCGTCGCCAGCAGGGCCGTCGACGATCTCCAGGGCAGGGTTGGACTCGACCTCGGCCATGATCCGCTCCTCGAGGGCGAGCTGCGGAAGCAGCAGGATCTCGATCGACTGGATCATCTGCGGCGTGAGCTTGAGCTTCTGCTCGAGCCGCATGTTCAGGTTCTGGCGGAGGCTGATCGACATGGGTCCGAATGGTGCTCCAGGGCGCCGGCGTGGTGCCGCTAGCAAATGGTAAGCCATCGGCGGCGGCTGCACAAGATGGAACGGGCCGGAACCCGGAAAGCCGGCAGTCCGTGACCCTCCTGACCCTCTTCGTGAGCATCGGGGGCTTCCCATGACAGGAAACACGTGGTACGGTGGCGTACATCCATGGGCCCTGGAAGCACCGTCCTCATGCCCGGCAGCGGGTCCCTGCTTGTGCAATTCGACCAAGCCAAGCCGGTTCTCAGCCAGTCCGGCTGGTTCACCGAAGCCATGGCGACCCGCGCCACCGCCGCCATCGCCCAGGCCGTGGCGATGCCGGGGACCCGGCTGTCCCGCTATCTTGCCGAGCAGGGCATCCTGTCCGCCGAACAGGCGGCGGAGATGGAATGCGTGCTGGACCACCAGGGCCACTTCCCCGCCTTCCGCCTGCTGCGCAAACTGGGCGCCGGGGGGATGGGCACGGTGTTCCTGGCCGACCGGGTGGTGGATGGCCGGCGTGTGGCCCTCAAGACCCTGAATCCCCGGCTCGCGGACGAGGGCGATTTCGTCAGCCGCTTCGAGCGCGAGGCCCAGGCCCTGGCCGGGCTCCGCCATCCGCACATCGCCCAGGTCGTGGATTCCGGCGGGAGCAACGGCCACCTGTTCATCGCCTTGGAATTCATCGACGGCCCGAGCCTGATGGCGATGGTCAAGGACTACCGCCGGCTGCCGGAGCCCTACGCCCTGCGGGTGGTCCGCCAGGTGGCGGACGGCCTCCATCATGTGTGGACCGCCGCCGGCCTGGTGCACCGGGACATCAAGCCCGAGAACATCCTTGTCCTGCGCAACCGCTCCGGAACCGATCTCTTCTCGGACCAGGATGTGGCCAAGCTCATCGACTTCGGCCTGGTCAAGCCCACCGAGGGCGATGACGAGCGGGTCCGCCTGACCCAGACCGGGATGACCATCGGCACCCCGCTGTACATGTCCCCCGAGCAGATCCGAGGCGAGACCCTGGACTGCCGCAGCGACATCTACGCCCTGGGGGCGACGCTCTACCACATGCTCACCGGGACGGTGCCGTTCGCCGGCACCAGCCCGGGGGCGATCATGAGCGCGCACCTGACCGAGCCGGTCCCCGACCCCGGCACCGTGGTCCCGGAACTGTCCGCCGCCTGCCGGGAACTGGTGCGCACCTGTCTGGCCAAGAAGCCCGCGGACCGCTTCGCTGATCACATGGCCTTTGCCCGGGCCCTGGACAAGGTCGCCGCCGGCGGTGGCAGCACCACGGTCCGCTTCCTCAAAAAGCCCCTCCGCGCCCCGGGCAAGCCCCGGGTACCCACCCCGCCACCGCCCCCCTTGCCGATGCCGGGCGCCACACCGGCTCCAGCGGCCGTGGCGCCGGGCGCGGTGGCGACGCCGCCGGCCCCGGGAACGGTGATGCCGCTTGCCGCCGCCCGGTCCGCGACCCCGGTCGAGGCCGGTGGTGTCGGCCTGGCCATGCCTGCAGCGCCGGTGGCCACCGTCCGCTCCCGGGTCTATGACGAGGATCCCCAGGCCCAGGGCATCGGCGTGATGCCCTGGCTGGTGCTGGGGGCGGCCCTGATCTGTTTCCTGATCTTCATGGCCCTGTCCTGATCTCGGACTGGCGCCGCCGGGGCGGCCCCTAGCGTTCCCGGCGTGCTCACCGCCGGCTCCCACGTCATCTCCATCAGCGACTTCAGCCGGGCCGACCTGATCGCGGTCCTCGACCGCGCCGCGGCCATGGAACGCAATCCCGGCAGACCCCTCGACGGCCGCCTGATGGCGACCCTGTTCTTCGAACCGAGCACCCGCACCCGCCTGAGCTTCGAGGCGGCGATGCTCAAGCTCGGCGGCCGGGTCATCGGCTTCAGCGACGCCGCCAGTTCGTCCGCGAAGAAGGGCGAGAGCCTGTCCGACACCATCCGCATGGTCGAACGCTACGCGGATGTCATCGTCATGCGCCATCCCCGGGACGGTGCGGCCCGGCTGGCCGCGCAGGTCAGCCGGGTGCCGGTGATCAACGGCGGCGACGGGGCCAACCAGCACCCGACCCAGACCTTCCTCGATCTCTACACGATCGCCCAGGAATTCCCCGAGCTGCGCTCCGGGGACCGGGAGCTGGTGGTGGCCTTCGCCGGCGATCTGCGCTACGGGCGCACGGTCCACAGCCTGCTCCACGCCCTGTGCCACTTCCGGGTCCGTGTCCTGCTCGTCGCCCCCCGGGGCCTGGAGATGCCCGCGGACCACCTCGACCACGCCCGGGCCGCCGGATTGCAGGTCGAGGTCCTGCCGGACCTCCAGACCGCCGCCGAGCGCGCCGATGTCCTGTACATGACCCGGCTCCAGGAGGAGCGCTTCCCGGATCCCCTGGAGTTCGACCACATCAAGGCCACCTACCGGATCAGCGCCGCGACCCTGGCCAAGGCCCAGCCGCGGCTGCGCATCCTCCATCCCCTGCCCCGGGTCCACGAAATCGCCACGGACGTGGACGCCACCGTCCATGCCAGCTATTTCACCCAGGCGGCGAACGGCATCCCGGTCCGCCAGGCGGTGCTCGCCACGGTGCTCGGAGCCTGACATGAGCGACATCCCCACCGCCAGCCACGGCCGCAACCGGATGGTCGAGGCGATCGCCAACGGCACCGTCATCGACCACATCCCGGCCGCAGTCACCCTCAAGGTCGCCGCCCTGGTCTCGGGCCCGGACGATCAGGTGTTCATCGGCCAGAACCTGCGCTCGGCACGGCTCGGCCGCAAGGGCGTGGTCAAGGTCAGCGGCCGCCTGCTCACCGGCCGCGACCTCCAGACCCTGGCCCTGATCGCCCCCGGCGCCTCGATCTGCATCATCCGCAACTACGAGATCGCCGAGAAGCGCCCGGTCGGCGTCCCCGACCTGTTCGAGGCCATCGCCCGCTGCGCCAACCCCAACTGCGTCACCAACCACGAACGCTGGCCCACCCTGTTCGACGTCACCCACCGCGACCCGCTCCTGGTCCGCTGCCGCTATTGCGAGCGCACCGTGCCGGCCGCCGACCTGGCTTTGCTCCCCCGATGATCCCCACCGCCCGCATCAACGCCTTCTGCCGTGACCATGGGATCGCCATCGCGGCGAATCCCTGCGTGTCGCCGGACTTCTGCCTGGACTGGCCGGGCCTGGCCCGCCGCCTGCGGGCCGAGGCCCAGCCCTCGGCCACCCTGACCCTGGCCCGCTACGCCCATGCCCGCATCGCGGTCGCCGGGGCCTCGCTGGACCTGGTCAGCGACGAGATGGGCGACCATGCCTGGGTGGCCCGTGGCCATGATGGCAAGGCACCCCTCGGTCTCCTCGCGGACGGCGTGGATCTCGGCGGCGGCCACGCGGGATTCCCGGCCACCTGGGCGAACCTGCTGCGGATCAAGAACCTCGTCCAGGAGGCGGATCCCGGCTCCACGGTGTTCCCCACCGCCGCCGGAACCCTGGCCCGCACCTCGATCGGGGTCGGGGCCCGCTTCACCACCCTGCACTGGCCGGCGGTCGAATGGGCGATGGCCCACCTGGGCATCAGCCTGACCGCCAACCAGAACAGCATCCCCCGGGAACTGGTGTTCGACGTCGAGGCGATGCTCGACCACCGCCTGATGAGCGTGCCGTTCCCGTTCATCGGCGCCGCGGTGCCGGAAGGCCACCAGGGCCAGTCCGTCGAGGGCATGAGCCACGGCGCCGTGCTGTCCAAACTCAAGACCGGGTTCCACCTGCGCCGCATCCCCTGGGGCTTCAACGCCGACCACCAGCCGGTCGGCGGCGTGTTCGACGCCCGCGAAGACCGCCTGGTCGATGGCTGCCTGCTCGCCACCTACATCACCTTCGACCTGTCGCCGGAACTGTCGGTGACCAAGGTCCCCGCAGACCCCGCCGCCTGGGTCGCCGGCGCGGTGCCCGCCGAGGTCATCGCCACCGTCCGCCGCCGGGTCGGCGAGGCGGGGATCGCCCTCGACGACACCGCCTTCGCCACCCTGCTCTGCCAGGTCTGGCCGGCGGTGCGCAAGATGCAGGTGCGCGACGGCAAGTATGCCGCCGCCCGCGCCGCGGCTTTCACCACCGCCGCCGGCCGCGCCTATTTCCGCGAACTGTCCATCGACGAACTGCCGGGGCTGACGACCCCCGCCACCCTCGCCACCATGCTCGCCCTGTGCGAGGCCCTGGGCATGCCGGTGCAGTTCGTCGCCCCGGCCTTCGGCTTCCAGAAGAACTTCCCCTTCGCCGACCAGGCGGAGCTCGAGCGCCGGGTCGCCGCCGCCTGGGCGGTGTGCACGGCCTTCGGCGTGTCGATCGGCTTCCACTCCGGCTCCGGCAAGTCGGCGGAGAACTACGCCCTGTGCGGGCGGATCACCGGGGGGAACCTGGAGATCAAGACCAGCGGCCGCTACACCTACGAGATGGGCTGCGCCCTGGCGACGAGCGCGGATCCCCGGGACCGGGCGTTCTTCGCCGAGTGGTGGGCCTTCACCCGGGATCTCGCGGCGGCCTCGGCGTTCAGCGCCGACCAGACCGAGCGGACCATGGCCCGCCAGTTCATCCAGCACGCCCTCGACCGGGCGTCGGTGGCCGGAGACGCCTTCGCCAGCCCCGCGGTCCTCGCCGGCGTGCTCGCCAAGCTCAGCCCGGACCCGGACCACATGTTCTGGTTCGAGTACAACTTCCTGTGGGTGCTCGCCGCCGGCGGCAAGGCCGACAAGCAGGCCCTCGGCGATCACGGCCCCGCCGGCTACCGCCAGCGGGCCCGGTTCTACGCGATCAGCGACGCCGGCCGCCTGGGCTACCTCAAGCGGGTGGCGGAATACCTGTGCTTCCTCTGCGAAACCACCGGCATCGTCCCGGCGGCCCGGGTCGCTGCCGCCCGCCAGCGGCTCGGCCGCTACCGCACGGGTTCTGAACTGATGGCGGACATCGCCCCCTGATGGGCTGGGAGGCCCCCCTCCTGGTCGCCGCCGGCGGCGCCGCCGGCTCCCTGGCCCGGTGGGGCGTGGGTCTCCTGGCCGCGGGCTGCGGCCCGTGGCCGACCCTGGCCATCAACGCCGCCGGCTCCCTGCTCATCGGCGCCCTGGCCGGCTGGGCCGGCAAGCCCGCCTGGGCCGGCCCGCTGCTGATGACCGGCCTGTGCGGCGGCTTCACCACCTTCTCCGCCTACAGCCTGCACACCCTGGAACTCTGGCAGGCCGACCGCCCAGGTGCCGCCGCCGGCTACGCCGCCGGCACCGTGGCCGCCAGCTTCGTCGCGGTCGCCGCCGGCTGGTGGTTGGCCCGGCGGTTCACCGGCTGAGGGTCGGCCGGGGCGCTGGCGGCTTGCCGGTCCCCAGGGCGGGTCTATGGCTGGGACCCATGCTGCGCCTCCTCGCCCTGATCCTCGCCACCGTCGCCGCCCAGGCGGCGGAGACCCGCATCGCGGTGATCCCCAAGGGGACCACCCACGAGTTCTGGAAGTCGATCCACGCCGGGGCCCGGGCGGCGGCGGCGGAGCTGACCGCGGCGGGGACGCCGGTGACCATCGTGTGGAAGGGCCCCCTCAAGGAGGACGACCGGGCGGGGCAGATCGAGGTGGTCGAGAACCTGGCGGCGAGCGGGGTGGCGGGGATCGTACTCGCGCCCCTCGATGACCGGGCCCTGGTGGCGCCGGTGGAGTCGGCGGTGCAGTCCGGGCTGCCGGTGGTGGTCATCGACAGCGCCCTGCGCACGGAGCGGATCCGCTCGTTCGTGGCCACGGACAACCGCGAGGGCGGCCGGATCGCCGGGCGCCACCTGGCGGGGTTGCTGGGCGGCAAGGGCCAGATCCTGGTGCTGCGCTACATGGAGGGCTCCGCGAGCACCCTGGAGCGCGAGGCGGGATTCCTGGAGGCGATCACAACCTTCCCGGAGATCACCGTGGTGAGCCAGGGCCAGTACGCGGGCCCGACCCGGGACACCGCCCTGACCGCGAGCCAGAACCTGCTCACCCGCTTCGGCGGCCGGATCCAGGGCGTGTTCACGCCGAACGAGTCGAGCACCGCCGGCATGAACCTGGCCCTGGTCCAGGAAGGGCTGACCGCGGTCCGCCATGTGGGCTTCGACGCCAGCCCGGCCCTGGTGGCGGCCCTGCGCGCAGGGACCCTGCACGGGGCGGTGGTCCAGGATCCCACCCGCATGGGCTACCTGGGGGTGAAGCACTGCGTCGCCGCCATCCGCGGCGAGACGGTGCCGGCCAAGGTCGACACCCCGGTGCAGCTGGTGACCCCGGGCAACCTGGAGGAACCGGCGATCCGCGCCCTGCTCGCCCCGCCGGGCGAGGGCAGGTGATCCCGCGTCTCGACCTGCGCGGGTTGACCAAACGCTACGGCGCCACCACGGCGCTGGCGGGGGTGGACCTGACCGTGCACCCCGGCGAGGTCCATGCCCTGGTCGGCGAGAACGGCGCGGGCAAGAGCACCCTGATCAAGATCCTGGCCGGGGTCGTGGCCCCGGACGCGGGAACCATGGCCATCGATGGCCGGCCCTGGGCCGGGGCGGATCCCGCCGCCGCCCGGGCCGCCGGCATCGCGGTGGTCCACCAAGAACTGGCCATCGCCCCGGACCTGTCGGTGGCGGACAACATCTGCCTGGGCCGCTGGCCCGCAGCATCGGGCTGGCTGCGCCGGGGGGAGCGGGACCGCATCGCGGCGGAGGCCCTGTTCCGCCTCGGCCACGACCTGCCCCTGCACCGCCGGGCCGGGAATCTCGGCCCCGGGGAGCGGCAACTGATCGAGATCAGTCGCGCGCTGCTTTCGGCGCCACGGATCCTGATCCTCGACGAGCCCACCTCGTCCCTGACCCGGGAGGACGCCGAGCGGCTGCTCGGCACGATCCGCCGGCTCGCCCGGGAGGGCGTGGCGGTGATCCTGATCAGCCACTACCTGGAGGAGGTCTTGGATGTGGCGGACCGTTGGACGGTGCTGCGCGACGGCGCCGCCGTGGCCCGGGGGGCGACCACCGATACCGATGCGGCGACCCTGGTCCGGCACATGGTCGGGCGCAGCGTGGCCGAGGCCTATCCCCGGGTGCCCCACACCCTGGGGGATCCGGTGCTGGTCCTGGACCGCATCCAGGCGGCGGGGCGGCCGGCGGTGTCCCTGACCCTGCGGGCGGGGGAGATCCTCGGCATCTTCGGCCTGGTCGGCGCCGGGCGCACCGAGACCCTGCGCGCCCTGTTCGGCCTGGATCCCGGCGGCGGATCCGCGCGGCTCGACGGCGCTGCGGCGCCGCGCCGGCCGGCGGCGTGGTGGCGGCGGGCCTGCGGCCTGGTGAGCGAGGACCGCAAGGGCGAGGGGCTGTGGCTCGACCGGTCCATCGCCGACAACCTGACCGCGACCCGGCTCGGGGCCTATGCCCGGGGCGGCTGGCTGTCCGGCGGCCGGCAGCGCACCGCGGCGGCGGGGTGGATCGAGCGGCTCGGGGTTCGCTGCCGGGATCCCCGCCAACCAGTGGGGGCCCTGTCCGGCGGCAACCAGCAGAAGGTCGCCATCGGCCGGCTGCTCCACCATGGCTGCCGCATCCTGCTCCTGGATGAGCCGACCCGGGGCGTGGACATCGGCGCCAAGGCGGAGATCTACCGGATGATCGGCGAGCACGCCGCCGCCGGTGGCAGCACCATCGTGGTGAGCTCCTACCTGCCGGAGATCCTCGGCCTGTGCGACACCGCCGCGGCCCTGGGCCGGGGCGGCCTGTCGCCGGTGCGCCCGGTGGCCGAGTGGACCGAGACGACCCTGTGCGCCGCCGCCCTGGAGACCGCCCGATGAATCCCGCCCGAGAACGGCTGGCCCGCATCCTCGATGCCGCTGGCCCGATCATCGCCCTGCTCGTGGTGGTGGCGGTGCTGCGCGTGACGGTGGGGCCGGACCTGCTCGGTTGGCGCAACATCCAGAATGTGCTGACCCAGGCGGTGATCGTCGCCACCGGGGCGGTGGGCATGACGGTGATCATCGTCGCCGGCGGCATCGACCTGTCCTGCGGGGCGGTGATCGCCCTGTGCGCCGTGCTCTGCGCCCGGGTGCTGGGCACTCCGCCGGAGCTCGGCCCCGACGCGGGGCCCATGGCGGCGTGGTGGGCGTGGCTCGCCGGCCTGCCGGACTGGACCGCGATCCCGGTGGCGGTGCTCGCGGGCGTGCTGGTCGGGCTGCTCAACGGCAGCCTGATCACCGGCCTGCGCCAGCTCCCGTTCATCGTCACCCTGGGCATGATGGGCGCCGCCCGGGGCGCGGCGAAATGGCAGGCGGACGAGCGCACGGTGACCTTCGACGCGCCCGCCCTGACCTCGCTCATGGCCCGGCCCCGGCCGCCGATGGCGGATGCCGCCTGGTGGGCGTGGGTGCAGGTGGCGCCGGCGGTGTGGATCCTGCTCGGCCTGGCGGTGCTCGCCTCGCTGCTCATGCAGGCCACGGTGCTCGGCCGGCAGCTCTACGCGGTGGGCTCCAACGAGGCCGCAGCCCGCCTGTGCGGGATCCGGGTGCCGTGGGTGAAGATCACCGCCTACGCCATCGGCGGCGCGTGCTTCGGCTGGGCCGGGGCCCTGAGCGCGGCCCGGCTCGCCGTGGGCGATCCGACCACCGCCGTGGGTCTCGAGCTCGACATCATCGCCGCGGTGATCGTGGGCGGCGCCAGCCTGGGGGGCGGCACCGGCACCGTGGCCGGGGCGGTGGTCGGCGCCCTGCTCATGGCCTGGCTGCGCAACGGCAGCCTGCTCCTGGGCTGGGCCCCCTACACCCAGGAGATGCTCATCGGCGGCGCCATCGTCGCCGCCGTCGCCCTGGACCGCTGGCGCCGGCGCGGGCGGGCGTGAGCGGGATCAGGGCAGCGTCACCGTCGAGGGGGTGGCGGTCACCGATTGGATCGCCGGAGGCTGGTTCCACCACGATCCGGTCAGGACCGCAGCCGGGGCGCCTGGCCGGGTGAGGGCGACCCCGCGCTCGAAGGCGCCGATGTCCGGAGCGGAGCCGGTGATGGCGTCGTTCAGGGCCGAGATGGTCTTCCCGGCGACGGACCAGGCGGTGGCCGTCACCGCCTGGTCGACGATCGCGGTCGAAGCGGCGCTCGGAACCAGGGCATCGGGCATCGTGGATCCGCCGGTCAGGTTCAACCCCAGGGACGACAGGGCGCCGGAGGTCCCGTTCCCACCGACGTTGCGGGCCTTGGTGGCCGAGGGGAAATCATCGATGGACTTGTAGTTCGTCAGCGACTGCTCGCACAGGAACAGGTTGTCGGTCAGCCAGGTCAGCGGGTAGGTCGCGGAGCTGTTCTCCACGGCGCCGAAGGGGCCATACACCACGGAATCCCGGGTCCGCTTCACGAGCACGGTGTTGTTGTGCACGATGTACTCGCCACTCGCCTTGTTCTGGAGATGGATGCCCCACTCCACGCCCCAGATCGCGTTATGGTGGACGATCGCCCGCCCGGCATAATCCAGGTATACGCCGCCGACGGTGTAGGCGCCGTTACCCGGCACTCCGTCCACATCCGGCGAAGCGTCGTGCAGCCAGTTGTGGTCGATGCGCTTCCAGCCGAAGTCGTCGGCGGTGTAGATCGCCCCGCAGTCCCAGTCCTGACGGCCGAAATCACTGATGTCGTTGCGGGTGATCCGGGCCCGCCAGGCGTTGGCCGGGTCCGACCACAGGGCGACATCGCTGATCCACAGGTAGCGGGGATTCAGTCCCGACCGCCCGGTGTTGCGGATCGTGTTGCCCCGGATGCCGTGGTCCTGGCTCACGGTCACCGGGTCGCCGGTGGTGCTGTAGCCCGCGACACCGGTGTGGATGCCGGCGGTGTCGCTGGGGATGCAGCCGACCCCCTCGATGAGGTTGTCCTCGATCCGGTTGCGGCGACCGATCACCGACACCCCGTTGCCCGCGGACCAGCGGATGCGGGATTCACGCAGGAGATGGTCGCTGCCGCTGATGACCACCCCGGAACTCTGGCCCCACTGGGTCATGAAGTGGCCGCTGGCGTCCGTGTACCAGGAGGGATAGCGGACATCGAGCCGCTCCAGGATGCAGTTGCTGGAGGTGGCCAGTCCCCCGGCGCCCCGGTGCGGGTAGGCGACCTCGACGATCCCATCGATGGCAGCCCAGGTGCCGGGGGCGTACTGATCGTAATCCCCATCAAGACGACCATCGTTCGTCCGGTAGCCGATATTGTCGCCACCGCTGTCCTTGTCGGTGGTCACGCCGGCGGCCACGATCCGGAAGCCACGCACCGTGATGTATGACCGGCCCGACAGGTCGAAGGCGAAACGACGGGCGCGGACCTCGACCCGGCCTGCGGGACTGCGTCCGTCGGGGGCCCACAGGTACAGGGTGCCGGTCTGGGCATCGTGGTACCACTCGCCAGGGGCATCGAGCAGGGAGAGGTCGTTCCACAGCCAATAGCGGCTGCGCGGGTCGTAGACCGTCTGGCTGAAGTCCTTGCCTGAGCCGCTCGGCGAATGCAGGGTCAACCGGGTGCCGCCGCCGGCGCGGTCCTGGGATCCCGAGACGATCCCGGTCAGGATCCAGCTCCAGGCCTGGTCGTTGGGCTGGACCAGGATCTCGGCCCCGCGGTAGCCATTGGCGCCCCGGGCCGGCAATTCGGCATCGTCGACCACCGCCGTGGTCCAGCCGGGCCAGGTGGCGGCGGTGGTGGAGATGGTGTTCTTGCTGACGAAGGCCTCGGTGACCGCCTTGGGCGGCCGGGTCGGATCGAGCAGGTCGGTGGCCCCGGCGCTGCTGTTGGGCCACCGGGCCAGGGCCATCATCCGGTCGTCGCAGAGGACGATCATCGTCTCGTTGCCGACCTGGGGATCGGCGATGCGGGCGGTGCTTGACGAGAGGATGTCCCGCATCCGGGCGCGGGAGAACCCGGTCGGCAGCGGGGCCTTCCAGATCGAACCGCTGTGCACCGTCCAGCCGCTGACCGGATCGGCACCGCTCACCGTGACCGCGGCGCCGTCTGCGGCGCGCACGGTGATCCGGGCCAGGGCGGTGCCGGAACGGGGGAATACCACTGCCTCGCGGTAGATGCCGGACCGGACCGTGACCGTGTCGCCGGGCAGTGCCGCATCCACACCGCGCTGGATGGTCCGGAACGGGGCGGTGGCGCTGCCCGGGGCGGTGTCGTCGCCGATGTCTGCGACATGGAACTCCGCCGTGGCGGCGGGGAGGAGGGCGGCGAGGGCGATCAGGCAGCGCATGCCGGTATCCGCAGCAGGGACGGGGCCGTAACGGAGCCGATCCGATGACCGCCGACGCGGTGGTTGAGACGGTTCAGCGGCCCGACAGCCAGGAGAGGATCCGCTCGCGATGGGCGCGCAGGCCGATCAGGAATTCGCCGAACTCGGCGAAGCGGGAGCTGGCAGGGTCGAAGCGCATGTCGGTGACCAGCTTCTTGAAGACCATGGGGTCGTCGGCGTGGAGATCCACGCCCCACTCCCAGTCGTCGAGGCCGATGGCGCCGCTGATGATCTGGTCCACCTGGCCGGCGTAACGGGCGCCCAGGCGGCCGTGGCCGCGCATGTAGGAGCGCCGCTCGTCCAAGGGCAGGGCGTACCAGTTCCAGGTCTCGCCCCGGCGCTTGGACATGGGGTACCAGCAGACATGGCTGCGGGCGGGAATCGGGCGGAACACGCGGTCGTTGAGGGCCTGCTTCTGGACCTCGGTCTCGGCGGCGACCGCCTGGGCGTGCTCGGGGGTGCCGGGGGCGATGCCGCGCCGGGCGACCACCTGGGCGGCGATGCCGGAGGCTTCGTACAGGCTGGCCTCGACCACGCTCAGGAACGAGCCGGTGGGGCGGAGGAAGCCGTGGAAGTCCAGGCGCCGGAACGCCGACTGGGCCTCCTGCAGTTCGGCGGCGGTGCGCCGGTAGATGATCACCAGGAGATCCGCCTTCTGGCCGATGGTCAGCCAGGCGCCGGCGTCGCCGCCGGTCTTGGCCGCCTCGATCCAGTCAGCGAACACCGCCGCGTGGTGGTCCCGGTCGCGCTCCTCCAGGTGCCACCACAGGTTCTGGTCGAGCCGCCACTGCTCATGGAGGACGAACCAGCCGTCGACGGTCTGGGGGGCTTCCTGGGATTCCGTGGCGCTCATGCGCCGCACCCTAGCCGGGTGCGGCGGGCGACAATCAGCGGACGCGGACTCAGCGTTTCTTCGCAGGCGCCTTCGCCGGCTTCGCCGCGGCGGTGCGCGCGACCCACCGGCCGCCTTCCCACCACCACTGCTCGCCGGTGGGTTCACCGTCGCGTTCGGCCGAGAGATACTGGGCCTTGTCGGAGCGGCTGTAGCGGATCACCACCGGATTGCCTTTGGCGTCGGCCTGGGGGCCGTCCGCCAGGTGGTGGTGCTTGGGATCCAACTCCGCCCGGTGGGCGGCGAGTTCCCGCACCAGCGGGTTGCGGGTCTCACGCACCTTCGGGTACAGGTTCGAGGCGAGGAAGATGCCCGCGGCGCCATCGCGGAGGACGAAGTGACCGCCCTTGGTGCAGGGCAGTTCCGGCATCCCCACCGGCTTGGCCTTGGGCGGGGCGGCCTCGCCGGAGCGCAGGAGCTTGCGGGTGTTGGCGCAGACGGGGTAGCCGGTGCAGCCGAAATACTTGCCGAAGCGCCCGGTCTTGAGCTGCATCGGCTTGCCGCACTTGTCGCATTCGATCGTCGGGCCTTCGTAGCCGCGGATGCGGAAGCTGCCGGTCTCGATCACCGTGCCGCCGCAGTCGGGGTTGCGGCCGCAGATGTGCAGCTTGCGGTCCTTGTCCACCAGCCAGGCGTCCATGGCGGTGCCGCACAGGTGGCAGCGCCGGCGGGCGCGCAGGTCCCGGGCGTCGGCGTCGCTGCCCTCCTCGCTCTCGCCGTCGTCCGAGGTGCCCACGGCCTCGTCGCCGCGCACCAGGTTGATGGTCGCGGAGCACTTCTCCTTGGGCGGCAGGTCGTACCCGGAGCAGGACAGGAACACGCCGGTCTTGGCGGTGCGCACGCCCATCTTCCGGCCGCAGGTCGGGCAGTCGATGTCGGTCGGGTGGACCGTCGCCCGCTCCATGGTCTCGTCGGCGGTGGCGAGCTTGGCCTTGAAGTCCTTGTAGAACGCGTCGAGGGCCTGCTTCCAGGGGCGTGAGCCCTCGGCGATGCGGTCCAGGTCCCCTTCGAGCCCGGCGGTGAAGCCGTAGTCCATGAGCTCCGGGAACGCCTGCTGAAGGCGGCCGGTGACGACATCGCCGAGCTTCTCGGCGTGAAACCGGCGGCCCTCCAGGCGGACATAGCCGCGGTCCTGGATGGTGGTGATGATCGCGCCGTAGGTGGACGGGCGGCCGATGCCTCGCTTTTCGAGTTCGGTGACCAGGGAACCTTCCGAGTAACGCGGGGGCGGCTTGGTGAAGTGCTGGGTCGGCTCCACTGCCTTCAATCGCAGGCGCTCGCCGACGGTGAGCGGCGGCAGGGGCTGGTCCTCCTGCTTGGCCGGGGGCAGGACCTTCTGCCAGCCGTCGAAGCGCAGGACCCGGCCGCGCACCGCCAGCTCGTGGCGGCCGGCGCGGATGGTGGCCAGGGCGGTGTCGAACTCCGCCGGCGGCATCTGGCTGGCCAGGGTCTGGCGCCAGATCAGGTCGTAGAGCCGCTGGGCGTCGGGCTCCGCATCCAGATCGTCGGCGCGGACCGCGGGATCCGTGGGCCGGATCGCCTCGTGGGCCTCCTGGGCGCCCTCCTTCGAGGCGTAGCGCACCGGCTCCGCCGGCAGGTACTTGGCGCCGAACTGGCTCTGGATCCGGGCCCGGACCGCGGTCAGGGCGTCGGCGCTCAGGTTCACCGAGTCGGTACGCATGTACGTGATGTGGCCGGCCTCGTACAGGCGCTGGGCCAGGGTCATGGTCTTCTTGACCGAGAACCCGAGGCGGATCGACGCCGCCCGCTGGAGCGACGAGGTGATGAACGGGGCCGAGGGGAACGAGCGCTGGGCCTTCTGCTCAAGATCGGCCACCGCGTACTCCGCGGCGTTCAGGGCCTTCACCGCCGCGTCGGCGGCGGTCTTGGAGGTCGGGCGGAACGGCTTGCCGTCCTCGCGCACCACCTGGGCCCGCAGGGGCTGGCGGCCGTCGAGGGCGGTCCACACCTCCCAATATTCCTCGGGGACGAAGGCGTGGATCTCGCGCTCGCGCTCGACCACCAGCCGCACCGCCACCGACTGCACCCGGCCGGCGGACAGGCCGCGGGCGACCTTGGCCCACAGCAGGGGCGAGACCTGGAAGCCGACCACCCGGTCGAGGAAGCGGCGGGCCTGCTGGGCCTCGACCCGGGGCATGTCGATGTCGCCGGGGCGCTCGAAGGCCGCCTGGATCGCCGGCTTGGTGATCTCGGAGAAGGTGACCCGGCGGAAGCGGTCGGCGGGGCCGCCGATGACCTCGCGCAGGTGCCAGGCGATGGCCTCCCCCTCGCGGTCGAGATCGGAGGCGAGGTAGACCGCTTCGGCCTTGGCGGCGGCGGCGCGCAGCTCGTCGACCACCTTCTCCTTGCCCGGGACGATCTCGTAGCGGGCCTCCCAGCCGTGCTCGGGATCGACGCCCATGCGCCGGATGAGGGCGGTTTTCGCCTTGGTGGCCTTCTCGGCAGGGGTCAATTTGGTCTTGCCGGCCGCCCGGAGCTTGGCCTGGGCCTCCCGGGCCTTGGCCAGGGGGTCCTCCTCGGACTCGCCGCCGCTGGGCAGGTCGCGGATGTGCCCGATCGAGGATTTCACGAGGAAATCCTTGCCCAGGTACTTGTTGATGGTCTTGGCCTTGGCCGGCGACTCGACGATGACCAGGTATCGAGCCATGGATCCTCCGCGGGGGCGCAGTCAACCCACCGGCCCCCGGGCGGTCAAGCCCGGCACCCTTGGCGGCGCCCGGGTGCCCCACAGGATGCCGGCATGCCGATCCCGCCTCGCGATGCCGTCACCTTCCTCCTCGAACCGGAATTGCACATGCTGGCGGGGGTCAACGCCGCCGCGGCGGAGGGCCGGCGCAGCCGCATGCGGGAGTCCCCGGCGTCTTTTTACCGCGGTGCCAACGCCTTGAGCGCCTTGTGGATGGTCAACCACCTGCCGTCCTCGATCCCCTGGGTCTGGGCGGTGGGCGACGCCCATCCCGGCAATTTCGCCACCTTGGCGGTGGGCCCCCAGAACCGGGACGGCATCAGCCCGGTGCGCTTCGACGTGGCGGATGTGGATGACGAACACCCCGCCCCGTGGTGCTGGGATGCGGTCCGGCTGCTGGCCGGCTTCCGCCTGCAACGGCCCGACCTCACGGGGGATGAGCTGGGCGCCCTGGCCGAGGCCCACCTGGACGAATACCGGCGGACCATCGCCGACAACCGGGCTGGGGACCCGCGTTGGACGCGCATCGACCTGGACGGACTGCCGGAGCCCCTCAAGGCGACCATCGCCGAGGAGAGCCAGCCCAGCCGGCGGCAATCCCACATGGCTGAGCTGGTGGACGGCAACCGCCTGCGCCGGGGCAAGAAAGGCCATGACGCCGCCGGCAAGGACTGGCTGATCCCCACCCTCAAGGCGGTCTGGGCCCGGGGGGACATGCCGGACTTCGAGATCCAGGACATCGTCGAACGGCTCGCCGGCGGCGGCGTATCCAGCCGGGGCCGCCGGCGCTGGCTGGTCCTGGTCAAGGAGCGCGTGCGCGTCGAGGGTGAAGCCCGCTGGATCCAGCGCATCGTCGAGCTGAAGGAGCGGCGCCCGTCGGTGCTCGCCCGCTGGGTGCCCGCCAGCCCGTTCCCGGCCATGGGCCGGGCGGCGGCCACGGTGCCCATGGGCCGGGATCCATTCCACGCGGTGGTCCCGGCCGCCCCGGACCCCCTGCTGGCCCGCTCCCGCTGCCACTGCCGCACCCCCATCGACCTCGCCGCCTGCGATGACGGCGACCTGACCCGGGCCGCCCGGCTCTACGGCCAGCTCCTGGCCGCCTTCCACTGCCGCGGCCTCATGCACCTGGCGGTGGACCGCAACCCCCTCGCCGCCGCCGACAAGCCGGCGGCCAAGGATCTCGCCCGTTGGGCCGAGGCCCTGGCGGACTGGAACCGGGAGGCCGCCGCCGAGTTCGGGGTCGAGGGGGCGTCTGTGAAGGGATCGCCCAAGGCCAAGACCAAGGCGTCCCCGGCGAAGGCGGTCACCGCCCCGGCGAAGGCCGCGGACAAGCCCGCCAAGGCGGTCAGCGCGAAGGCCGTAAAGGCCGTGAAGACAGCAAATGCCAAGCCCGGCGGTGCCAAGGTGACCGCCAAGCGCTGAGTCCGGTCCCGCATCCGCCACCCGGGACGGCTCAGGGGACCATCGGCGCCTCGACCTCGGCCGGGGTCGGGGCCGGACGCGCCGATGCCATGCGCCGACGGACCTCGGCGACGAACGCCTTGTCACGGTTCTTTTCCGCCGACAGGACCAGGGTGATCACCGACTCAGTGGCGCTCACCGTGAGCACGCTGTCCTCCATCCAGCCGTCGACCCGTTCCAACGCCAGGTCCTCGATGTGCTCGAAGCGGGCGAAGCTCAGCCAACGCTCCTCGATGTCGACGCCCCAGGAGTAGACCCCGCGGTCGGTGAGGAGATTGCCGTCCTCGGACGGATCGAAGACCCCGGTCGAGTAGAAATAGAGGATCTGCTCGTCGGGGGAGAGGTCAGCGATGGCCCGGACCACCCGCTCATGCCGTTCCGGGAGGTCGGCGCCCCGGCTCACCTTGGTGTCGAGCCCCCAGGCCGCCACGGCGACAGCGAACGCCATGAAGGCCAGAATGGGGAGGACGATGACCGCCGTCCCGGTGACGATGAGGGCGATGTGCCAGCCGCGCAGGGCCATGGGGTGCGCTCCTGGGCCGGAGCATGGGACCGCCCGCCAACGGTCGAGTGCCACCCCGGATGACGGTGAGCCGGGGCGGACCGGCAAGCGGCCCGCCCCGGCTCACCGGGCTCACGCCGGCTTCGACGCCCCCGCCAGCCCGGTATCGGCGCTGTCCGCCTCGGCGGTGATGCGCATGGCATAGAAGCTGCGCCAGACGAAGACCATCGAAGCGACCAGGAAGACGATGGCGAGGACCGTGGCCAGGGTGCCGTGCCCGCCGTTGCGCATGCCCACCGCCATGCTCACCGCAAGCAGGCCGAACAGGGTGGTGAACTTGATCACCGGGTTCAGGGCCACCGACGAAGTGTCCTTGAACGGGTCCCCCACGGTGTCGCCGACGACGCAGGCGGCGTGCAGGTCGGTGCCCTTGGCCCGCAGCTCGCACTCGACCACCTTCTTGGCGTTGTCCCAGGCGCCGCCGGCGTTGGCCATGAACACCGCCTGGTAGAGGCCGATGATCGCGATCGAGATCAGGTAGCCGATGAAGAAGTACGGATCCATGCAGGCGAAGGACAGGGTCGCGAAGAACACCGCGAGGAAGATGTTCCACATGCCCTTCTGGGCGTAGATGGTGCAGATCTCGACCACCTTCTTCGAGTCCTCGACCGAGGCCTTCTCGACGCCGTCCAGACGGATGTTGCGTTTGATGAAGGCCACCGCCTTGTAGGAACCCGCCACCACCGCCTGGATGCTGGCGCCGGTGAACCAGTAGATCATGGCGCCGCCGAGGATCAGGCCGAGGAGGAACGGGGCATAGATCAGGGACAGCTTGGTCAGCTCGGCGGTGTCTTTCAGACCGTGGGTCAGTTCCATGATGATCGAGAAGATCATCGTCGTCGCACCGACCACCGCGGTGCCGATGAGCACCGGTTTGGCGGTGGCCTTGAAGGTGTTGCCCGCGCCGTCGTTCTCCTCAAGCAGGTCCTTGGCGATGGCGAAGTCGGGGGTGAATCCGAAGTTCTTCTCCAGGTCCTTGTCCACATTGGGAATGGTCTCGATGGTGGACAGCTCGTACACCGACTGGGCATTGTCGGTGACCGGGCCATAGGAGTCCACGGCGATGGTCACCGGGCCCATGCCGAGGAAGCCGAAGGCGACCAGGCCGAAGGCGAACACCGCGGCCATGGCCGCGCCGATCGCCGGCGTGTCGCTCAGGGCCCGGTCGAGCCCCAGGCCGCTCACCCAGTAGGCCACCGCCATCAGGCCGACGATGGTCATGCCGAGCCAGTAGCCGGAGAAGTTGCCGGCGACGAGCCCGGAGAGGATGTTGAGCGAGGCGCCGCCCTCCTTGGAACTGATGACCACTTCACGGACATGGGCGCTGTGGGTGCTGGTGAAGACCTTGACCAGTTCGGGGATCACCGCGCCGGCGACGGTGCCGCAGGAGATGATCAGGCTGAGCTGCCACCACAGGTCGGTGTTGCCCTTCACCGTGGGGATCAGCAGCCAGGACATGAGGAAGGTGGCGACCACCGACACCGCCGAGGTCACCACCACCAGGCTGGTCAGGGGGATCTCGTAGTTGAAACGCACCGCATTGCCGAAACGCGGCCGGGCGATGAGCAGATCGTTGATCCAGTACGAACCGACCGAGGTGACGATCATCATCACGCGCATGGCGAAGATCCATACCAGCAGCTGGACCTGCACCGACGGATCGGTGATGGCGAGCATGATGAAGGTGACCAGGGCGACCCCGGTCACGCCATAGGTCTCGAAGCCGTCCGCGGTCGGTCCCACCGAGTCGCCGGCGTTGTCGCCGGTGCAGTCGGCGATCACTCCGGGATTGCGGGCGTCGTCCTCCTTGATCTTGAAGACGATCTTCATCAGGTCCGAGCCGATGTCGGCGATCTTGGTGAAGATGCCGCCGGCGATGCGCAGGGCGCTGGCGCCCAGGGATTCGCCGATCGCGAAGCCGATGAAGCAGGGCCCGGCCAGGTCTCCCGGCAGGAAGAGCAGGATGGCGAGCATGATGATCAGCTCGGTGCTGATCAGCAGGGTGCCGATCGACATGCCGGCCTTGAGCGGGATGGCGTAGCAGGGATAGCCCTTGCCCTTGAGCGCGGCAAAGGCGGTGCGGCTGTTGGCGTAGGTGTTGATGCGGATGCCGAACCACGCCACGCCATAGGACCCGGCGATGCCGATCACCGAGAACAGGAGGATGATCGCGACCTTGCTCGCCTCCATCTGCTGCACGAAGCCGAAATAGGCGATCATGATCGCGCCGATGAGCACCTGGAGCACGATCAGGAAGCGGCCCTGGGTGAGCAGGTAGGTCTTGCAGGTCTCGAAGATGAGTTCGGACACCTCGCGCATGGAGCGGTGGACCGGCAGTCGGCGCAGGCCGAGGAACGCCCACACGCCGAAGGCGAAGCCCGCCAGGCAGACGAGCAGCCCGGACAGGAGCAGGTCGTGGCCGGTGAGCCCGCCGAGGAAGGTGACCGGCGCCGTGTCGCCCCATGGCACCGACCGGCCATCGACCACTTTCAGCGTATTGTCCAGACTGGGCAGGATGAGATTGGCCTCACCGCCCGACTCCGCGGCAGGCAGGAGGCCAAGGGCGAGCAATGGCACCAGCAGCCACCGGAGGGGAATGCGTTTGAGCATGGGACAGGCTCCTGACACCACTGTTTGGAGTTCTTGAGCCTGTTATCTGATTATTGCAGACATGCCCCTGATCAATGCAGCGCCGACATGGATGATACGCCTGCTCGGCGCATGGCCCGACCCAACATCAGCCGGGCTGACCGACCCCAAGCCGGGCGATCCACGCCTCGAGAAGCGCGTCGTCCCAGTCGGAAATCGGATGGTGCCGACTGCCGCCTGGGTGCCTGGTCACCGCCATTCCACTGGCGCCATCGCCATCCACATCCGCTCGCAGACCAAGGACTTGAACCGGAAATGGACCGGCAGCCAACGGTTCCCAACGCCCCCGGTGCCGATCAAGTCGTTCACCGGGCATGGTGCCGAGAGGGCCGGGGCAGTCCGGTGGTGCGGCCAGCCGCACCAGTTCCAGGTCCCAGCTCCGGGCCAAACGCTCACGCCAGCCGGCGGTGGCGGCGGGGGCCGTGGGCTCGACCAGGACCGTGAACGGCCCCGGCCCCGCGAAGGCCGTCTGGACCAGTCCCGCCAGGGCGAGCCCCTCCCGGTCCCGGGTCCACAGGATCGCCGCCGGTCCCGGTTCCGCCGCGGCGGCGCGCAGGGCGACCAGCGCATCGGCGACGAACCGGTCCACGGCGTCCATCAGCCGTCCAGGCCGGGGAGTTCAAGCCCGGTCACCGCCGCGAGCCGGCGCAGCCGTCCGAGCAGCGCCGCGTGGTCATCGGCGACCACGGTCAGGTGTCCGATCTTCCGCCCGGGCCGGGGCTCCTTGCCGTAGTGATGCAGGTGCACGCCGGGTTCTGCGAGCACCGCGCGCAGGTCGGGAAAGTCGCCGATCAGGTTGACCATCGCCGCGGCGCCGCGCACCCGGGTCGAGCCCAGGGGCAGGCCGGCGACGGCGCGGATGTGGTTCTCGAACTGGGAGCACTCGGCGCCCTCGATGGACCAGTGTCCGGAGTTGTGGACCCGGGGCGCCATCTCGTTGCCGAGGAGGCGGCCGCCGACCCGGAAGAACTCCACCGCCAGCACGCCGACGTAGTCGAGACGGGCGAGCAGCCGGCCCGCGGCGGCCTCGGCCTCGGCCTGGAGCCCGGCGGTGCCCCGGCCGGGACAGATCGACAGACGCAGGATGCCGTCCCGGTGGTGGTTCTCGACCAGCGGGTAGAACGCGGTGGCGCCGTCGCCGCCGCGCACGGCGATCAGCGAGCATTCGCTGTCGAAGGGCACGAAGCCCTCGTAGATCAGCGGTGAGCGGCCCAGTTCGGCCCAGGCGGCATCGAGATCCTCGGACCGGCGCAGGACCTTCTGGCCCTTGCCGTCGTAACCGAAGCGGCGGGTCTTGAGGACGCCGGGCAGACCGATGGCCGCCACCGCGGCATCGAGATCGGCCCGGCTGTCCACCGCCCGGTACGGCGCCGTGGGCAGGCCGCAGGCGTTGAAGCAGTCCTTCTCCGGAATGCGGTCCTGGCTGATCGCCAGGGCCCCGGCGGCGGGCCGCACGGCGACGCCGAGCCCCGCCAGGCGCTCCACCGCGGCGGCGGGCACGTTCTCGAACTCGTAGGTCACCGCCGTGCAGCCGGCGGCCAGCCGGGCCAGGCCGGCGGGATCGTCGTAGGGCGCCACCACCAGCTCGGCGCAATGGCCGGCGGGGCTGTCGGCATTCGGGTCCAGGGTCCGCACCCGCAGACCCAGGGGCACCGCCGCCAGGGCGAGCATGCGGGCGAGCTGGCCGCCGCCGAGGATGCCGATCATGCGCCGGCTCCCGGCGCCGGCAGCCGTGGATCGGGATCCGCCAGGACCTTGCCGGTCTGTTCGGCGCGGAAGCGTTCCAGCCGGGCGCGGATCTCGGGCTGGTCATGGGCCAGGATCGCCGCCGCAAGCAGGGCGGCGTTGATCGCCCCGGCCCGGCCGATGGCGACGGTGCCGACCGGGATGCCGGCGGGCATCTGGACGATGGACAGCAGCGAGTCCTGTCCGCTCAGGGCCTTGGACTGGACCGGCACGCCAAGCACCGGCAGACGGGTGTGGGCGGCGGTCATGCCCGGCAGGTGGGCGGCGCCGCCGGCGCCGGCGATGATCACCCGCAGACCGCGCCCGACGGCGGCCTTGGCGTAGTCCGCCATCAGGTCCGGGGTGCGGTGGGCGCTCACCACCCGCACCTCGTGCGGGACGGCGAGGTCGTCGAGGGTGCGGCTGGCGTGCTCCATGGTCTCCCAGTCGGACCGGGAGCCCATGATCACGCCGACAAGGGGGGCGGCGGCATCGGGCATGGCCGCAGGGTGGCGCGGGCCGGCGCGGCTCAAGCCGGGGCGGTGCGCGGCCGGCGGGCCAGGGGATCCGCCCAGGGAGGCAGGGCGTCGAGCAGCCAGCCGATCAGAAGCGCCGCCGGCCCCGCCAGGACAACCGTCAGCAGCATCTCGGTGGCGGACGACCCGCCCCAGCCACCCAGGGCCAGATCCGCGCCGGCGATCAGCCCGGCCCCGGTCATGGCCACCACCGCGGTGGTCATCGGCCCCGGGAACAGCCACGGACGGAGCAGCGGACCCAGGGCGCTCGCCGCCACGAAGGCCAGGCTGTGGAAGCCCGTGCTCGCCGGATCCACCGCATCGACCAGGAATCCCGTCGCCAGCGCGCGCCAGGGCACCGCAGCGCCCTCGCGTGCGGCCACCATCCACGCCACCACCGCCCAGGGCAGCAACGGACACCACGGCGCCACCTCGCGCAGGGGCGCCATCGCCACCGCCAGGGGCGTGACGAGCACCAGGGACCAGCCCAGCCAACGCATGGCCGGATGGTGGAGGGCGGCGCGCCGCCGCCAGATCGCGGTTGCCCGGGACCGGCGGAGCGGGCACCGTCCGGCCATGCGCCGCATGCTCGTCCCCGCCCTCGTCCTGGCCCTGGCCGGCGCTGCTCCCGGCGCCGACCTGACCGCCACCGCCAGCGGTGCCGACGCGATCAGCCCCGCCGAGGCCGCCCGGCTCCTCCAGGGCACTCCCCTGCGCTGGCCGGCGGGTCCCACGACCCTGGCCGAGGCGGTGGCCCGCCTCGCGGTCGAGGGCAACCGGGTGCAGCTCGGCGACGGCCTGGATCCGATGGCGGTGCGCGAGCTCTCGGCCCTGGACGGGCTCTGGTGGGACGGCGTGCTCCTGGTCGCCCGGACCTGGGGGGCGGACCTCCTGCCCGCGGAGGGGGTCGACGATGGCTCCGCGGATTGGGTGGAGGCAGCGGACGGATCCGGGACCCAGATGTGGCGGCTGGGCATGACCTCCCTGCCGCCGGTGCTCGCCCCCGGCAGCCGGTCGCTGCGCACCCTGGCGGGACCCTGTCTCATCGAGTGGCCGGCCCCGGAGATCACCAGCGGGGAGCGCATGACGACCCTGACCGGCCGGGTTCTCGCCCGGGTCGAGCCGCGGTTCGCCCGCTCGGGCCAGGGCAACGCCTATCTGCGCCGATCCCTGCCCGACGACCAGCTGCCCGGCCCCGAGGACGGGGTCCTGCTGCTGGGACCGGACGGCGGCATCCAGGCCCTGCTCGACCTGCAATTGATCAATCCGTGGACGGCGAGCGGGGCCCTCGCCCCGGGTGATCGCCTGACCATCAGCCTGCCCGAGGGCCCGGTGCTGATCGAACGCACCGGCGCGACGGTGACCCTCTCCTTCACCGCCGAGGGCCCGGCCCGTCTGTTCGACGGGGTGGAATTCGGCCCGGCCGAGGACCCCCTGCGCCCCATCGGGCAGCGCCGCGAGCGCAAGCGCCAGGGCATCACCATGGCCTTCACCTTTGCCGACCTGCCGGCGGAACCCCTGCCGGTCCGGGTGCAGGGAAACCGGCCGGCCGGGGGGCGCACCCTGGCGCCGGGGATCCTGGACCTCGCCCTGCTTCCCGACACCCCGGCACTCCCGTCCGCGACCCGGGCCCAGCACGGCCCGACCCGGGTCGCCTGGACCGGCGGTCAGCGCTCGCTCACCGCTGCGGTTGCCGCCCTGCAGATCGGCGGCAACCGCCTGGTGCTGCCGTTCGGCGCCGATGGCGCGCGGGTCCACGACCTGCCGCCCTATGACGGACCATGGTGGGGTGGCGCGCTGCTGGTGGCCCGGACCTGGGGCTATGGCGTGCAACCGGCCAAGGATCCGGGCCAGGCGGTGCACCTGGTGGCCGGCACCACGGTCGGCGCCGCCGCGGGACCCTGGCTCATCCGGGTCGCCGAGGTCCACCGGCGCAGCGTGCGCACCGCCGCGGGACTGGACCGGCGGGCGGATGTGCGGCTCCGCATCGATCCCGAGCCGCGACTCGCCGCCCCGCCGGACGGGGTGGATGTCCTCTGGGCCACCTCCGCGCTGCTCGATGGCGGCCTGACCGCCACGGTGGACAAGGCCGATCCCGAGCCGGACGGTGAGGTCGGGGACGATGCCATCCTCACCGCCGCCTGCCTGCTCCGCCACCTGCCGGACGGACCGGGCGTCGCCACGCTGTCGGGCATGCTCCAGGCGGACATCAGCGATCCGATCGAGATCGGCACCGACCTGTCCCTCGGCGGATCCCGCTGGCTCACCATCGGCGGCGTCCGCTGGCTCTTCACCCTCACGCCCGTGGAGGGCGAAGAACCGGCCAACACCGGCGACAGGCCGCCGGCCGCCCGTCTGCGCATCACCGGCCCCCCGGGTCAGGCGCACGACCTCGACCCCAGCCTGAGCGATCCCGCCGGCACCGAGTTCGCCATCGCCGACCTGACGGTGGAGGGCGACACCCTGATCCTGGATCTCGCGACCCCGCCGCCGGATCCCCTGACCATCCGCCTCTCCACCGGCATCGCCCACGGCACCATGGCGGTGCCGTTCACGATCAACGTCCCCCTGCCCTGACCCATGGACACCATCGGCGCCGCCGCGTTGTGGACCTTCCTTGCCGAGCGACGGGACGCGGTGCGCACCACCAACGGCGAGGTGCGCTCCGATCCCGGCCACCCGGTCGCGGACTACCCGGAGCTCGCGGCGCGCATCGCCGAGCTCCAGTTCCGCAACCGGGACGCGGTGCTGCTGTTCCGCGGCCAGTCCCGGCTGCACCACAACCGCAGCGGCAACGCGACCCTGGCCCCCTCCATCTTCCGCTCCGGCCCCGCGCGGCGGGGCTGGCCGGCGACCCTGCGCCAGCGCTTCGCCACCCTGGCGACGGCGGACCGCGCCCTGGGGGAGCGCTGGCGGGATGACGGGCTGTTCGGACGCAGCCGGGTCCTCCGCCACCGCCTCGTCCGCTGGGCGATCCTCCAGCATTACGAAGTCTGCCCGACGCCGCTCCTCGATGTCACCGCCAACCTGCGCATCGCCGCCTCGTTCGCCGCCGACGGCGCCGGGGACGAGGCGTACCTCTGCGTCCTTGGCCTGCCGCAGCTGCACGGTGCGATCACCGCCAGCGCGGAAGCCGGCATCCAGGCCATCCGCCTGGCCAGCGCCTGCCCGCCCCGGGCGGTGCGCCCGCACATCCAGGAGGGGTACCTCCTCGGCGAATACCCGCACATCGACTCCCCGGAACAGGGCGCCCACTACGACGCCCACGAGGTGGATTTCGGGCGCCGGCTCATCGCCGTCTTCCGCTTCCGCCCCGCCACCTTCTGGACCCCCGCCTTCCCGATGATCCCCCGGGACGCCCGCTACCCGGGCCCGGAGCTGGATCCTCTGCAGGCGTTGACCGCGGAGCTCGCCGCCGGGCTGGCGGCTGCAGGCTAGACGTCGGTCACACCGCCGCGCGGACGCGCTTGGCGAGTTCCGCGGCGGCGAGGTGCTGGGTGGCGAGGTCGGCGCCAAGGGTGAGGTCCGGGAAGCTGCGCAGCTGTTCGTCGAGTTCCTGGCTGAGGCGTTCCCGCCTCGCCTTGTCGGCGATGCGGGCGAGGTACCCGCGGTGTTCCATGAGCACCGTGCGGGTGGCGGCGATGCGGTCGCGCTCGCGGCCGAGGGTATCGCCGATCTCCCGGGCGAGATGGAGCAGGCGGCCTTCCGCGGCGCCGGCGCCGCCCTGCATGGCGAGGGACAGGCAGTCCTCGGTCAGATGCCACAGCTCCCGCACCCGGGGCAGCAGGCCCAGGGCCACCGCGAGGCGGTTGGCATCCGCAACCGCGTCGGCGGCGATGCCGAGCAGGTGGCGGCTGCGTTCGTGGGCCTTCTTGGCGGTGGCGTCGCCGCGCTGGGCGGCGGTGAGCCGGACCTGGGCCGCGTCGAGCCAGCGGTCCAGGCGTTCCAGGCCGGCGGCGGGCAACCGGGACCAGCCGGGGGCG
>CAMCAC010000004.1 GCA_945872305.1 Candidatus Kuenenia stuttgartensis
TGCACGCCCTCGCCGCTCACATCGCGGGTGATCGAGACATTGCCGGCGGAGCGGGCGATTTTGTCGATCTCATCGACATAGATGATGCCCTGTTCGGCCCGGGCCACATCGAAATCGGCGTTCTGGAGCAGTCGCAGGATGAGATTCTCGACATCCTCGCCGACATAGCCGGCCTCGGTCAGGGTCGTGGCGTCACCGATGGCGAACGGCACATTGAGCAACTTGGCGAGCACCCGGGCGATGGCGGTCTTGCCCGAGCCGGTGGGTCCGAGCATGAGGATGTTCGACTTCTCGAGTTCGACACCCTTGGCGGCGCTAGCGCTGTTGTGGCGCAGGCGCTTGTAGTGGTTGTGGACCGCCACGGCGATGGTCCGCTTGGCCTTTTCCTGACCGATGATGTGCTGGTCGAGGTGGGCCTTGATCTCGGAGGGGGTCGGGACCTTGCCGTTGGCCTTGGCCATCTCGACCGGCCGCTTGCCGGGTTTGCCCTGGTCGCGGAGCAACGTCGAGCATACATCGACGCATTCATTGCAGATGCTGGTCCCCGGGGGACCGGCGATGAGACGCATCACCTGGGCCGAGGTCCGGCCACAGAAACTGCAGGTGTCATCGCCGCCCGGCGGCTGGTCGCGTCGGCTCTTGGCCATGGGATGTCCTTCAGGCCGGCTTGGCCACGACCTTGTCGATGATGCCGTAGGCGCACGCCTCGTCCGCGCTCATGTAGTGGTCGCGCTCGGTGTCGCGGGTGATCTTGTCCACCGGCTGGGAGGTCTTGTCGGCGAGGATCCGGTTGAGTTCCTTCTTCAGGCGGAGGAGTTCCTTGGCCTGGATCTCGATGTCCGACGCCTGGCCCTGGGTGCCACCCATGGGCTGGTGGATCATGATCCGGCTGTGGGGCAGGGCGAAGCGCTTGCCCTTGGTGCCGGCGGCCAGGAGGAACGCCGCCATGCTCGCAGCCTGTCCGATGCACACCGTTGCCACATCGCAGGTCAGGTACTGCATGGTGTCATAGATGGCGAACCCGGCATTCACCAGTCCGCCCGGTGAATTGATGTAGACGGTGATGTCCGCATCGCGCTTCTGGCTTTGCAGGAACAGCAGCTGGGCGACCACCACATTGGCCACGAAATCGTCGATCGGCTCGCCCAGGAAGATGATCCGGTCTTTGAGCAGACGGCTGTAAATGTCGTAGGTCCGCTCGCCGCGGGAGTCCTTCTCGATCACGTAGGGGATGGGCATGCCTGCGACCCTAGGGGAGGGGGCCGGCGGTGCAAACCCTCCCCCTCGGAACCCCGTGATGCGCCCTCTGTCGCACACGGCGGAGCCTTGGAGGGGGATGTCCCCGTGCGACCTGCCCTGGTTGTCCGTTCTCCTTTGCACAGCCCTGTCCAGGATCCCTGCATGTTCCGCTCCCTCATCGTGCTCGCCCTTGCCACCTCGGCCTTCGCCGCGTCGTTCGAGGAAGAGCTGGGCGAACGGCAATCAGGACTCGACCGGACCAGCGCCGACCAGGTGTTCGAGCTGGGCAACTGGTGCCGGGACCAAGGCAAGATGATCAAAGCCCGGGAATTCTGGAACCAGACGATCCGGCTGGACAAGGATCACGAAGGGGCCCGCGCCGCCCTCGGCTTCGTCCGCCAGGGCGACCGTTGGGTGTCGGGCAAGTTCGCCGACAAGGGGGTGGCTCCCGCCGGTGGCGGCTCGCCGGCGGCCGGAGGGGGCCAGCCCCGGGCCGGCGGGCCGGGCCCCGCCGCCAAGGATGTTCCCTGGGATCTGGCGGTTCCCCGGGATCCCCGGCCGGAAGACACCTTCATCACCACCTACATCCAGCGGATGAATTCCCTCGCCAACGACTCGGGGGACATGGAAGTTTCCATCAACACATTGGCTGACAACTACCTGGACGTGGGGATACCGCGTCTCTGCCAGGCCATGCTGGACCCCTCATGGCGCGATCTCGCGGGGGCATCCGGGGTCATCCTGCGGGTCTCGAGTCCGCGCACCGGTCAAGGGACGATCGAGCCGGTCCGCCCACTCCTGCCCTTCCTGATGAAGGCCAGCGAGCGGGTCGCCGATGCAGACGATCTGGCGGCGTTCTGCTACGCGATCGGCGGGTTCCGGGACAAGCGTACCGTGCCACGGCTTGTGGAACTCATGGATTTCGCCAACAAGGATGTCCAGGATGCCGCCGCCGAGGCGATCACCCAGGTCACTTTCATGCCGCGCAAGTCGGTGAATGCCGGCAGCGCCAAGGCATGGTGGGACCGCTACCATGCGACCCCTGACCGGGAGATCTTCCTCGCCATGGTCCGCGACAGCGATCCGGCGGTGGTCATCGGGGCGGCGGAAGGTCTCGCCCAGTTCCGCGACGCCGCCATCGGCCCCGCCCTGGTGAAGGTGCTGCGCAGCGATGATCGGCAGCCGGTCATCCGGGCCATCGAGCTGGTCAAGCGGATCACCGGTCAGGACTGGGGCCTGCGTCCCGGGCCGGCCGCCGATCGCAAGAAGCAGGTCGACAATTTCGACAAATGGTGGCGGGACGAGGGTTCGACCAGGGCGTGGCCCGAGGATGCGCGCCGGGAGGCCGCCGAAGCCGGTCGCCCCAAGCCGAAGACCGATCCGGCAACCCGCTGGGTCGCCGATCTCGGCTCGGTCACCGGCCAGAACGCCGCCACCGCCGAACAGAACCTGAGGGCAGCCGGGGTCGCCGCGGTGCCGGCCCTGCTGACCGGCCTGGAGAGCCCCAACCAGATCGTCCGGGTGAAGGCCTACGACCTGCTCAAGGTGATCAGCAAGCAGGCCCTGCCCTTCGACCCGCGCGCTGCCGACGAGGCACGCAAAGGGCAGGTGCAGGCGTGGAAGGGCTGGGCCGAGGAGCAGGGGCTCCTCGGCGACAACAAGGACGAGGGAGCCGAGGAACCGGCCCGGTGAGCGGACCGGACCGGGCATCGGTGCTCCGGCAGGTCGCCGCGGTCAGGGCCGAAGTGGCTGCAGCAGCCCATGCTGCCGGCCGGGATCCCGCGGGCATCCGGATCATCGCCGTGACCAAGTCCCAGGGCCCGGAAGTGCTGCCCTGGCTGGCCGAGGCGGGAATCACGGATTTCGGGGAAAACCGCCTCGACCACTTGGCCTTGATGCGATCCGCCGTGGATTCGGCGGCCTTCCGATTCCATGCCATCGGCCGGGTCCAGGGACGCCAATTCGCCGACCTGGTGCCCCTTGCTGATGAACTGCACAGCCTCGCCGACCCCGGGCATCTCGACCGTCTGGTCCGGGCCGTGACCACCGTCGGAAGGGGGCCGATGCCGGTCTACATCCAGGTCAACACCTCGGGCGAAGCCGCCAAGGCTGGTGGCTCCCCGGCGGATGCGCAGTGGCTGACCGAGGCCGTCCGGACACAGTCATGCTTGAGGCTCCAAGGGCTCATGACCATGGCGCCGCCCCGGGGAACGGTCCCCGACGCGGATATCCTGGCGGCATTCCATGACCTTGCGGTGCTGGGCCGGGATCTCGGGACCGAACGGCTCAGCATGGGCATGAGCGAGGATTTCACGCTGGCCATCCAGGCGGGCGCGACCGACCTGCGGATCGGGAGCCGGCTGTTCGCCCCATGGCCGTGAGCGGACCTGTGGATCTGCAACGCCAACTGGCCGCCTGGGTCGATGTGATCCGGGTACGCGCGGCCCGTCGAAGCGTGATCCGTTACGGCCATAACCGATTGAAACAACGCGTTCTCGCGGTGGATCCCAGCATTCTGACCGACCCCGAAGCCGGTGCGGCGCTGTCTGCCTGGCTGGCCAGCCGCGGGCGCATCCGAGGTCCGCTCCGGGATCTGATCTCGCGCTGCGAAAGCCGGCAGATCATCGAGCCGCCCTTCCTGTTGCCGGCATCCGGTGTCGTGCCGGATCTCGACGCACGCCTCCGGATCATCCACCCGGCCGCAGCTCCGGGCACTCCCATGCCTGAGATCAGGTGGGGACGCGCAACCCGGGGTCGCCTGCGCTCCATCCGATTTGGCAGTTACCATCGCCTCGACGCCCTGATCCGCATCCATCCCCGGCTCGCACGACCCTGGGTTGCGGACCTGTTCGTCGATGCCGTCATCCATCACGAACTCTGTCATCATCGCCAGGCCTGTGCGCCGATCCGCGGTGAGCGCACCCACAGCGCCCGGTTCCGGGCCTGGGACCGCGCCTTCCCGGGTCACTCCGACGCCGAGCGCTGGATGCGAAGCCATCTCGCCCGACTCCTCTCCGACGAGTGACGACTTGTCCACAAATCGCATAATGCACAGGAGTGACTGGGGATAACCCGACTAGAATACAACATAATAAATATTATCGGACATATAACATCAGGCCCACACAATTCTGACCAGTCGGTCTATTCGCGTGCCATGCATCTCGCTCCAGATGCAGCAGGCATCCGCAGGAAAGAGCAAAGCCCAGGGATTTTCGATCGCCGATGTCCGGGTGTCCGCCGGAGCCTCCCGACCGGGTTCACGCCATGACGAAGGCAGGCGGCCAACGCATGGCATGTCCTTGATCCGATGGTTGCTGAAGCTGCGGGCCGCCTGAATCCGGACATCAGCAGGGCGGCACCCGTGCGGAACCGCCATGCCAGATGCTGTTGGCCACATGGCCAGCCGTCCGACGGGGTTGAACCGTGGCAATCCGACCGCGTTCTCCATCCTGTGCTCGCCACCGTGACCACCTGCGACACCACCGATGACGATGCGGCCGTGATGTCCCGCATCCGAGAGAGCGACCACGGGGCTGTCGAGATCCTCGTCCGCCGCTATCAGCGCGAACTGGTCGGTTTCTTCTATAACCAGTGCTGGGATCAAGGTGTCGCTGAGGAACTTGCCCAGGATACCTTCGTCAACCTGTACCGGGCCCGGGAGCGCTGGGTGCCCACTGCCAAGGTCAGGACGTACCTGTACCGTATCGCCCACAATTTATGGATCGATCATCTCCGCCGCCGTCGCCGCCTGGTCTCGCTCGACCAGGAAGACGACGACGGAGGCAGTCTCGTCGATGGACTCGCGGCACCCCGGCAGGATTCCGCCACATCCGACCCAGGGCGCAGCGATCGCATCCGTGAGCGGGTGCAGACCGCCCTTGGTCGTCTTGGTGCCGGACATCGCGAGGTGTTCCTGCTCGCCAACAATCAGGCCATGCGCTACCACGAGATCGCTGAGGTCCTTGGGATCCCGGAAGGCACGGTGAAAAGCCGGATGCACCACGCCGTCCGCGTCCTCCGGGAATCCTTGGCGGATCTCATAGAGGAGATGCAGCCGTGAGCCCCCGCGACGACCAGGGATCGCCTTGGCCTGATGCCGACGCCCCTGATGAGGACCGGTTGCCGGGCCGCCTGGGTGATCTGGTACGCGGCGCGTTGAGCCCGGCGACCCCGACCGACGCCGCCCCCCTGGTCCGGCTCCGATTGGCCGAGCCGGATCCCGACCGGTCCGTGGACCGTCTGTATGAGCAGGGTCGATGCGACGATCCCGAACTGGCCGCCCTTGCCCGCTTGGTGGCCGTTGCGGCGCTTCCGAACCCAGGCATCGACCTGAGCGCCCGGGTCCTGACGGCCATCCAGCAGCCAGCCCGCAGTTCCCGTCGGCTCGCCGAGACCGGTTCAGTCGCCCTTGATGGCGATGGACGGCGGCGGGTCTGGTGGTGGGTATGTGTCGGTCATCTGGCTGCCGCCCTGGTGCTGGTGGTTCTTCGCCCCGCGTCCGAGGCTGGTTCCGTCGAGGAGAATGCTGGCCCAGCCCAAATCATGGCCACGGCGGCCCCCTCCCGCCCGGCCACCTGGAGCGATGGCGGCGCCTCGCTCCTGGCCACCCGTGCCCGTCTGGTCAGCCGGTCCGCCCTTGCCGATTCCCACGGTCTGGGTGCGGTCCAGCCGGTGGTGCGCGGCTCCGTGGCCTGGCTGGTCGCCCAGCAGCGGATTGGTGGTCCCGACGATGGGCGGCTCGCTCCGATGGATCTCGGCCCCGACCGGGCCCTGGCCGTCCAGGCGTTCGCCACCCTGGCGATGCTCGGCGAGGGGCTCGATGACCATGAGCGCGAGATCGCCATCCACCGGTCCCTGGCCTGGATCGGGCGCCAGCCCTCGCCGCAGGATCCCCAGGCCCTCGCCGCCATCGCCTGGTGTCGGGTCGAAGCCAGCCTGTTGACCGGTGATCCTGACTGGCGTCGCCAGGCGGAAATCGACCTCGCCCGGCTGCCGCCCATGGCCGCGGGCCCGGCTGCGGCGGCGGCCGTGTTGGCCTTGGAGACGGCCAACGCCGGTGGCCTGGAAGTGCCCCGCCGACTGCTCGAATCGGTCCGCCGCCAGATCGGCCGACCGCTGCCCAAGGACGAGGATCCGACCCTGCTCGGCCTGTCAGCCCTGACCAGGATGATCCTCGGCCTGCGCGGCCTGACCAGCACGACCGCTTCCCTGGATCGCCTGGATCGCCTCCCCGTGGCCCCGGTGGCGGACCCGCTTGCCTGGATCGCCCCCAGTCTGGCCCTGCGAGAGGCCGGCGGCGAACGCTGGGATCGCTGGGTCGCCACCCGGCTGCTGCCGCTTGCCCGCCGCTTCGAGCCGGTCGGGAGTGAACGCTGGGCCATGCCCGGTGAGGCCGTCCGCTGGGCGGGCGACGCCGGTGGCCCGGTGGCGGCCACGGCCTGGGCGGTGCTGTGCCTCCAGGCCCCCTACCGGACGGTCCCCCTGGCGGGTTCCGGCCGCTGATCAGCGGTCGCCGGATTCCGGCTTGGCCGTGCGCCGCCAGGCGGCGATGCCCCGATGGTCGCCGGCGATGAGCGCCTCGGGGACATCCAGACCCCTGAACGTCCGCGGCCGGGTGTAGCTGGGATGATCGAGGCTGCCGTCGGCGGCGAATGAATCCTGGACTGCCGACTCCGGATCATTCAGCGCGCCCGGCAGGAGCCGGGCGATCGCATCGATGATCACCAACGCCGCCGGCTCACCACCGCTCAGCACATAATCGCCAACCGACACGCCTTCCGGGCGGTAGAGGTCCTGGATCCGGCGGTCGATGCCTTCGTAGTGGCCGCACAGGATGACCAGGCGGGGCTCGGCCGCCAGTTCCCGGACAAAGGCCTGATCCAGACGACGACCCTGAGGATCGGTGATCAGCAGACGCGGACGAGGATCCCGGGCCAGAATGCGATCCAGGCAGCCGGCGATCGGCGGGGCCATGAGGACCATGCCCGGTCCACCGCCGAATGGCCGATCGTCGACCACCCGGTGGCGACCGCCCGCATACGCCCGGGGATCATGGACGGCAAGATCCAGAATGCCGCGACGACGGGCTCGGCCGACGATGGAATGGTCGCAGCCGGCGGTGATCAGGTCAGGAAACAGGGTGATGACATCGACGTTCACGGTCACCATGGTGGCGCATCCGCCGGCCCCGCCAGGGGACCCGGCGCCCGGTTCAGGCGGCGGCCGTGGACCAGCGGATCAGGCCTTCCCGGGTTCGCATCCGGACTTCATCGGTCCAGGGAACGCCCGGATCGATCCCGGCGAGCGGTCGCGGATCGCGGCCGAGCACCTTGGCGATCGCCAGGATGGCGGAGTCACCCACCGTGCGTGCCACAGGACGGCCGAACCCATCCTGGTCGCGCCACGTGGACAGTCGGGGATTGCCCACTGCATCGACCAGCTGGGCCACGGATTCCCCGGCAACCGGATCGACGCATGTGGCTGGCAGCAATCCTGCCTGCCGACACAGCCGCTGCAGGCGCCGGCGTTCCTCGGACCACGGCAACCAGGCGAGAAGACGGAAGATTGCCGCTGCCTGTCGCGGATTCCGTTGATGGCACCCGGCATCCGCCGATGCGATCAGCCAGGCCAAGGCGCCCCGGGCAACCGCCAAGGCCGGAGCCAAGGCGGGAATCGCCATCTCCGACATCTCCTCGACCGGCATCTCGTCCACCACCAGGGCTCCCGCGCGCTGAGGTGGCGCCGTCAGATCCCGCTCGGCCATCGCCACCGCGGACAGCACCAGGGAACGGGCGGCTTCAGGGACCTGGGCCCGGATCAGGATCACCGGCAGGGCCATGACCGCCTCGTCCCTGAGGCTGCTGAGATAACTGACCGGCGCACCGGCCAAGGCATCCGTGATCCGCAGCCGATCCCTGGGCTGGTAGGGATCCAGGCCCTCGGTCGTGCCACGGGGGTGCGGCGACCAGCCGACCACTTCACGACTGATATGTCCGAGATGAGCGGGGTCGACGATGCCGGTGTCGTCCGCGTCCACGATGCAATCGGGACCGGATCGGACATGGTGCCGGAGGCCGATCAGCCAGGAGCCATCCGCGAGATGCGCATGCAGTCCGTTGTGGGATAATCCGTAGGCGCCATCCGGACCGATCCGGGTTGCCGCGGCGTGTCCGATGCGGAATGAGCAGCCTCGGGCATCCGGCATCCCACCGTGCAAGGCGTCGCCAACGATGCTCGACACGGAACCGAGATCGGCGGCCAGGGCAAGGCTGCTCATGGCGGCCAGCATAGTCGATGGTCCAGCTGCTCGCTATGCGGCCCCCTCTTTGTGCGACAAGGACTTGGGCCAGACCGTCGGTGGGTGTCTATTTTTCTGGACGGTCCCCGCCGAGGGCCCGTCGAAAGCGCGGGATCCAGGTTTGGGCCACCGGCGAGCAGTCTTCGGTGGTGCGATCACCCCGGGCGGCATCGAACCCTTGGCGCAGGGTGGTGACCTGGTGCCGGCTGCGGCCAAAACGCTCGGCGAGGTCGCCATCGGCCCCGCCGTCGAGGAAGGCGTGGGCCAGTTCGCGCAGATCCGCGTCGGACCACGGCCGGCCCGGGGTGCCGGGGCGGGGGATCAGGGGCTTGGGTCGGGGGACCGGGATGGCGTCGTCGCCGGTGACCGGTTCCTCCGCCGCCGGCGGGCTGAGCAGGTCGATGCGCGTGATCTGGGCCACCGCCAGATACGAGGTCCCCTCAGCCGTCTGCAGCTCGATCCAGCCGGCCCGGGTGGCGCTGATCAGGCCGGTGGCCTCGCCGCCGGGATGGAGGATGCGGACCTGGGCGCCGGGTCCGACGGCACGCGGCAAGGTGGGCTGCATGTCCGCATCGTGGCCGCGCTCCGGCCGGGCTCAACCCGGCCCCTTCCGGATCCACGGGATGGCCAAGGATCCCGGCATGCCCGAAGCCGTGCTCATCGATGGTCATTATTTCGCATTCCGCTTCTTCTACGGGATGCCGCCCCTGACCGGCCCGGGCGGGCGGCCCACCGGGATCACCTACGCCTACGCCAAGCTGTTCCGCCAACTCCTCGACGACCCTCGCTTCAGCCACTGGGCTCTGGTGCTCGACCACCGGGATCCGTCGTTCCGCCACATCGATTTTCCGGCCTACAAGGCGCACCGGGACCCGGCGCCGCCGGACCTGATCGCCCAGCTCCCGGATCTCGAACGGCTGGCGGCGGCGAACGGCATCCCGGTGGTGTCGATTCCGGGTTACGAGGCCGATGATGTGCTCGCGACCCTGGCCCGGCGCTTCGATGCCGCCGGCATCCCGGTCCGCCTGTGCACCAAGGACAAGGACATCGACCAGGTCCTGAGCGACCGGGTGCGGACCTGGGACCCGGGCAAGGACGAGCTGCGCGGACCCGATGCCCTGCGTGCCGAGAAGGGCATCGCCCCGGACCGGGTCATCGACTGGCTGTGCCTGGTCGGCGACACCGCGGACAACGTGCCCGGCGTGAAGGGTGTCGGTCCGAAGAAGGCCACGGCCCTCCTCGCCGCCTATGGCAGCCTGGAGATGGTCATCGCCGCCGCCGACCAGCAGACCCCGGCCCTCAAGACGAATCTGATCGCTTTCGCCCCCCAGGCCGAGCTCACCCGCCGGCTCATCACCCTGGTCGATGTTCCCGAGGCCCCGGATCTCGGCTCCCTGGCGGTCGACCGCGACCGCCCCATCGACGGGGCGATCTACGAGGAATTGGGATTCAAGCTCGCCGTCTTTGCGCCCGTGAAGCGCCGCCAGGCCAGCGAGGACGCCGCCTACCGCATCCTCGGCGCCGCGGACCTGCCGGCCCTGGCGGCGGACCTGCGCGCCGCCGGGCGCTTCGCCATCGACACCGAGACCACCGGCCTGGACCCCCTCACCGCAGATCTCGTGGGCATCTCCTTGGCCTGGGGGCCCGCCGACACCCGGGCCGCTGTGTATCTGCCGGTGCGCGGTCTGGAGCACGATGGTCTGATCCCCCTCGCGGATCTGCATGCCCACCTGGCGCCGGTCCTGAAGGATCCGGTGGTCGGCAAGGTCGCCCAGCACGCCAAGTACGATCTGCGGGTGCTCGCCCGGCACGGACTGCCGGTGGTCGGTCTCGAAGGCGATCCGATGTTGGCGAGCTGGCTGCTCGACCCGTCCCGGGACAGCCACGGCATCGATGCCCTGACTGCGCACTTCCTGCAGGAAGACAAGATCGCCACCGGCGAGGTGGTGGATCTCGCCGGCGGCCAGACCATGGCCGAGGCCCCGGTGGCCACCGTCGCCCGTTACGCCTGCGAAGACGCCCAATGCTGCTGGCGGCTGGCGCTGCTCCTCGAAGCCAAGCTCGCGGAACTCGGCCTGCTCGCCGTCTACCGGGACCAGGAGATCCCGGTCGAGGTCGTGCTCGCCGGCATGGAATCCGCCGGCTTCCCGGTGTCGGCCGAGATCCTTGCCACCACCCAGACCCACCTCCAGGGCTACCTCGACCAGGTGATGGTCGACATCCGCCGCCACGCCGGCCCCCTCTTCAACCCCGCCAGCCCGAAGCAGATCGCCGCCCTGCTCTACGACAAACTGGGCCTGCCGGCACTGCACAAGACCAAGACCGGCCCGAGCACCGACGCCGCCGCCCTGGAGGCGATCCGCCATCTCCACGAACTGCCGGATCTGCTCCTCCAGCACCGGGCGTTGTCCAAGCTGATCGGGACCTATCTGGCCCGGCTGCCGGATTTCATCGTCGGCGCCGACGGCCGGCGGGAGATCGGCGCCGCCGGCCCCGGTCGCATCCACACCCATTTCCGCCAGACCGGCACCGAGACCGGCCGCCTGTCCAGCGACCAGCCCAACCTGCAGAACATCCCCAAGAAGTCGGACCTCGGCCGGGAACTGCGCGCCGCCTTCGCCCCCGGGCCGGGCCGGGTGCTCATTGCCGCGGACTACAGCCAGATCGAGCTGCGCGTCCTCGCCCACCTGAGCGGCGACGACACCCTGCGCGAGGCGTTCCACGCCAACCACGACATCCACCGCTTCGTCGCCGCCCAGGTCCACGGCATCCCCGAGGACCAGGTCACCCCGCGCCAGCGGAACGCCGCCAAGGCGGTGAACTTCGGCGTCATCTACGGGCAGAGTGCCTTCGGCCTGAGCCAGCAGCTTGGGATTTCCCGCGGCGAGGCCCAGGCGTTCATCGACGACTACTTCACCCGCTTCGCCGGCGTGGCGGGCTACATCAAACGGGTGGTTGACGAGGCCACCATGCGTGGATATGCATCCACCCTCGCCGGACGACGGCGGTACATCCCCCAGCTGGCCCTCAGCAACCGCAACGAGCGGCTGCACGGCGAGCGGGTGGCCCTCAACAGCACCATCCAGGGCAGCGCGGCCGACCTCATCAAGCAGGCCATGTTGCGCTTCGACCGACGGCATCCGCCCGAGGCCGTTCTGGTGTTGCAGGTGCACGACGAACTCATCGTCGAAGCTCCCGAGTCCCACGCCGCCGACGCCGCAGCCGCCCTGACCGATGCCATGGCCGGCGCCTGGGAATTCACCGTCCCCCTGGTCGCGGAAGCCCGTATCGGCCGAACCTGGCTCGAGGTTTCCTGACCCGTCCGGTGCCACACCAGGCGCCTCCATGACCGACTCCGTCGACCCCGTCTCCCCCGCTGCCGCGCCGAAGCGCCGGGGCCGTCCGCCCAAGACCAAGGCGACCCCCGCCGCCGCCCCGGATGCTCCGCCCGCCGCCGAACCGGTCGCCACGGTGGCGCCGATGCCGGTTCCTGCCCCGGTCGCCGAAGCAGCCCCGGTCGCGCCCCCGGCTCCGGCGCCCGCTCCGGCGGAACCCGCCGCCGAGACCCAGGACTCCGACGACGAGGCTCCCGCCGGCGAGCCCCAGAGCCGCGGCGGCCGCGACCCCCTCCTGCGCGTGCCCCAGGGCAAGCGGGTGGTCATCGGCCTGACCGGCGAGCCCGGCGCCGGCAAGAGCGCCCTCGCCCGCCACTTCGCCGCCCTGGGCGCCCGGGTCGTCGACGCGGACCGCATCGGCCACCAGCTCCTCGATGACATCCCCATCCAGAAGGCCCTGGTCGAGGCCTACGGCCCCGAGATCCGCACCGCCGACGGCGGCATCGACCGCCGGGCCCTGGCCGCCAAGGCCTTCGCCACCCCGGAATCGGTCACCGCCCTCAACCGGATCATGCATCCCCGCCTGCGCGACCGCATCCGCGGTTCCGCCTCCGGGCATTTCGTGGTCATCGACTGCGCCCTGCTCCATGAATTGAAGGTGGCGGACCTGTGCACCATCACGGTGTTCGTCCGCGCCACCCGCGAGGCCCGCCTCGCCCGGGTCGCCGAGCGCGGCTGGGACGATGCGGAACTGGCCCGCCGGGAAGCGGCCCTGGGCAATGTGGATGCCCGCCGCCGGGCCTGCCAGTTGGCGGTGGACACCACCGGCGGCGAACATCTGCTGCCGCTGTACGCCAAGCACATCTTCGCCCGCCAACTCGGCATCGACCCGGCCCAGCTCAAGCGTGAGCAGCTGCCCAAGGACGCCGCCGACGGCGAGGAGTCCGAAGTCCCGGCCCCCGAAGAGCAGCCCGGCATCCCCTTCAATCGCGACCAACGCCCACCTCGTGACCAGCGTCCGCCCCGGGATCAGCAGCCGCACTTCGACCAGCGCCAGGGCCAGCCGCCCCAGCAGCAGCAGCAGCGCCCGCCGCAGCCGCCACCCCCGCCGGAGAAGCCGCCGGTCACCGTGGTGCTCGACGAGTACCTGAAGCGGACCCTGCCGGACCTTCAGGACGAGGCCGAGAAGCTCGACGTCCGCGATGTGAAGTGGCTCAAGAAGGCCGACCTGATCTGCGAGATCCTGCGCCGGGTCGCCGGCGGCCGCGCCGACGAGATCACCGTCGAGGGCTGGGTCGAGATCAGCAAGGACTCCGGCTACATCCGCTCGGCGATCAACAACTACGCAGCGGTGTCCACCGACACCTTCCTCGCCCCGCAGCAGATCCGCCGCTGGGGTCTGAAGGCCGGCATGCATGTGACCGGCACCGCCCGCGCCCCCCGGGGCCAGGAGAAGTGCCCACAGCTGCTCATGATCCAGACGATCATGGGCGAGCCGGAGAACAAGCGCACCGGCGCCCAGGACTTCGAGCACCTGATTCCGCTCCATGCCTTCGAGCGGCTGTTCATGGAGCTGCCCAACGACCCCAACGACTTCAGTCTGCGCATCATCGACCTGGTCGCCCCGATCGGGAAGGGCCAGCGCGGCCTGCTCGTCGCCCAGCCCAAGTGCGGCAAGACGGTCTATCTCCAGAAGATCGCCAAGGCCATCGCCACCAACAACCCCGAGGTGACCCTGATGGTCCTCCTCGTGGACGAGCGGCCGGAAGAGGTCACCGACATGCAGCGCTCGGTGAAGGGCGAGGTCATCGCCTCGACCTTCGACCAGCCGAGCAGCCGCCATGTGCAGGTCGCCGAGATGGTCATCAACAAGGCCAAACGCCTGGTCGAGCGCGGCAAGGATGTGGTCATCCTCCTCGACTCGATCACCCGCCTGGCCCGGGCCTACAACAGCGAGGCGCCCAACAGCGGCCGCATCCTGTCCGGCGGCATCGATTCCGGCGCCCTGATCAAGCCCAAGCAGTTCTTCGGCGCAGCACGCAAGATCGAAGGCGGCGGGTCCCTGACCATCCTCGCCACCGCCCTGGTCGACACCGGCAGCCTGATGGACACGGTGATCTTCGAGGAGTTCAAGGGCACCGGCAACATGGAGCTGGTCCTGGACCGCCGCCTCGCCAACCGCCGGGTCTTCCCGGCCGTGGACTGCGGCGCCTCGGGCACCCGCAAGGACGAACTGCTCATCAAGAGCAAGGACGAGCTCCAGCGCACCTGGGCCCTCCGCAAGTTCCTCGCCGAGCGCGCTCCCCAGGACGCGGTGGACTTCCTCAAGGGCAAGCTCGCCAAGACCAAGACCAACATCGAGTTCCTGCTCACCATCGACCCGGACAAGATGACCGGGTGGTGAACACAAACTGCTGTGTGTCAGTTGTTCTCAACTGGCACACAGCAGGGGCAGCGGTCGTTTCCTATGGGATTTTGACAATCCTCCATGCGTCCGTGATCCATTTCATGCGAAACTGGAGCATCTCTCCTCGGGCTTCCCTGGCCGTGGCGTGATAGTCGCCGTCGACTCCCCTGAGCATGACGAGTGAATAGGGACCAACGCCACTGGCAAACCGTTGTGCCTCCGTGATCGCCTGTGCTCTGTGTGGATCATTTTCAGCTTTGAGCAATTCTCGTAGGAACACACTGGCGGCGTGTGCAACCAGATGACGCGGATCATCAAGGTCTCTCATCGCGATCTCCACGAGAGGCTTGGCACGGACATTCCAGTCTGGGGCATGATTGCCGAATACACTGAAATAGAGCGGATTCTTTCTCTCGCTGCCCCGAATGAGTTCTGCAATAGCCCAATCCAAGGCATCGACATTCCCGGTCATTTCAAACGAGCTGAGAATGAAGTATCGGAGCACCTCCGGCGTTTTCGGGTCTCGTAATGTGGTGATCTGGGGTTCGACGCCATCGCCGGTCAACATGCGCAACCATAACGCCATCCGCACATCCTCGCGATCGACGGTCTCAAGCAGGTCGACCAGCCCGGCCGTCGGAGTGGCATCCAACAGCTTGGCGGTGGCCTCGTCGGTGCCGGGGAGCAGGGCGCAAAGGGCCAAAGCCATAGGCAGGAACGGTCGCATGGTGCCCAGGGTCCAGAATCCGGCGACAGACCAACATCCATGACGATCGCTCGACCCTGGCTGTATGAACCGAGGATGGGGATGGACCCCTCATCAATCCCAAGGCTTCACGGGTACGGCGGCCACAAGACGGGCGAAGAACGGCCGTTCCGGCCTTGAGGTGAGGTCCGGATCCCGTCGACCTCCTCGGCAGGCGACCGGGCGGGCGGGGATGTGGTCGGGACGTGCGGACATGTGCGGCCGGGATGGCCGGTGGCCCAAGAATTCCGTTGTCTGGCGATGCATGCGGAGGTGGCGCCTTGCCGAAGATCGCCCTGGTGCGGAGGTGCTGTGGCTGCGAGAGGGTTCGTCAGGGACTCCTGAATACATATGAAGATCTGATGTGCACGGCCCACTCCATGCATGGACCTTTGCAGAATGCGGGTTAAAGATCAAGGCATGCAGCCTGCTCGCACCGTCTGCCGGGCTGATTTCGATCTGAAGCCCTTTCTGATGAGTGATGACCGGATCGCCACCGGCCAGGTGCTCAGTGTCCTGCTGCCATATGCCGGGTTGTGGTATCTGGCGTACGTGGCCCATGCCGAGTCCCCATGGTGGTTGGTGCCCATTGGCGCGGTGATGGTCCTCTTCCTGGCCCGCTCCTTCGCCTTGATGCACGATTGCGGGCATTATGCCCTGTTCCGCAAGGCCCGCGTCAACCGGGCGGTGGGTTTTCTGCTGTCCGTGATCAACGGTCTGCCCCAGTACCCCTGGTCCCGGGGTCATGCCTACCATCACCGCCACAACGGGAACTGGGAGCGGTACCGCGGTCCCGCTGCGGTCTGCAGCGTGGACCGGTTCCTGTCGATGGGCCCATTCCGCCAATGGGCCTACCAAACCTTGCGGCATCCGCTCATGCTCCTGCCCGGGGGATTGTTCTACTTGGTGGTGAAACCCCGGGTCCAACTGCTGTGCGGACTGGTGGAGATGGCGTTCCGGGTCGTGGGTTCCCTGGCCCGCGGACGATGGCGGCAAGCCTGGTCCCTGGAATCACGGTTCTGGTACACACCGGGCGAATTCTGGGATCTGCTCGCCAACAACATCGCCGTGGTCGGTGCTTGGATCCTGATGGGAGAAGCCCTGGGCCATGGATTCTTCTGGGCATTCTATGCGCCGGTGATGATGGTGACCGCCGCGATCTTCATCTGCGTGTTCTACATCCAGCACAACTTTCCCGGCAGCTACGCCCATCGCACCGAGGGCTGGGACTATCTCCAGGGCGCCCTGGCCGGTACGAGCCACTTCAAGCTTCCCGCGATCCTGAACTGGTTCACGGCCGACATCGGCTACCACAACATCCATCATCTGTGCGAACGCATCCCCAACTACCGGCTCGCCGCCTGCCACCGGGCTCACGCGGCGCTCCTCGCTGAGGTGAAAGTCCTGCATCTTCGCGATATTCCCACCTGCTACGGCTACATCCTCTGGGATGCGGCCGGAGACCGGCTGACCACGGTTGCGGAGGTCCGCCGCAGGATCCACCCCGTCGTCGTGGCAACTCCCCAGGTGATCGGATGAGGGCCAGGGCGGCCGGATGCGCGACACGCCACCGATGAGCCATCATCCCCCGGCCAGGACCGCTCAGCGCCGGGCAGGCGCCGCGATGCGGATGCCCAATGCCACCAGTCCCGACACCGCGATGGCCAGGGCGAACGAGACCAGGAAGGTGTTCAGGTCGGCGGGCAGGCCGAGCCACGGCCGCAGGTCGACGAGTAGCGGGTTGGCGGGATAGACGGAATCCGGGAAGCAGACCCCGCCGGCGACCAGCCCGGCGGCGGTGGCGATGAACAGGCCCGGGGCGGACAGACGCCAGCCCGCGAGGCCGGCGAAGACCGGGATCACCGCCGCGGCGCACAACAGGTCCGCCACCAGGAACACATAGGTCACGCTCGGCTGCTGGGCTGCGATGGGCACCGCGATGAGCGCCGCCAGGGCGGTGACCAGCCGACCGGTCCACAGCCGCTGGCCCGGGGTCGTGGCGGGGCGCAGGCTGGCGAGATCGTTGGCCACCACGCTGGCGATCCCGTTCGCCAGGCTGCCGAGGGTGCTCATGACCAGGATCATGGCCAACGCGAGGACGCCGAGCACCGCCCACAGGGGCGTCTTGGATGCGATCAGGACGAGCAGGGCGCTGTTCGCGGTGGCCGGATCCATCCCGTGGGCGGCATACCACAGGCCGAACCAGCCGGCCCCCAGCACCACCACCGCCATGCCCAGGGCCGCCAGGGAGAACGCCCAGCGCACGGTGCGGGTGTCGGCGCAGGCCACCACCCGCTGCCATTGGCTCTGGTCGAACAGGTTGGCGGCGGGAATCGCGATGAGCAGGCACAGGCCCATGCCGACGCCCATCGACGCCAGGGGCTCCATGAGCGGATGGCCGAGGAGCGGCTGTTGCGCCGCCTCCCAGCCGCCCAGGGCGGACACCGCCGCCACCGCCGCCATGGCGAGCAGGGGCAGCACGAACCAGAACTGCACCGCGTCGGTGAAGATGGTGGCGCGCAGGCCGCCCCACACCGCGTAGGTCAGGGTGGTCGCCGCCACCAGCACCGCGATCACCGCTGGATCGAGCCCCGCCAGGGCTTTCCCGGCGGTGCTCACGGCGGTCAGGTCGGCGCACATGTACACCGCCATGTAGGTGACGGCGATGACGCTCACCAGCAGTTGCGCCGGAACGCCCCAGCGGGCCCGGGCCATCAGGCCGATGGACGGCGCCCCGGGATAGCGGCGGACCAGGGCCGGACCGAGCCAGGCGAGGATGAGCAACGGTGCCGCGGAGCCGAGTGCGTAGCCCACCAGGCCCGGCAGTCCGGCCCAGGTGGCGGTCTCACCGGGACTGGACAGCACCCAGGTGCCGGCGCACAGGGCGACCAGGGAGGTCGCCGAGCGGACGATGCCGGCGCTCGCCGCGGCGGTGGTGAAGCCGTCCGCGTCGGTGCGCTGGCGGCGGGCGTACAGGATCCCCACCAAGGCGAACAGGCCGCACGTGACGGCGGCGGTGATGAGGGCGAGGGATTGGTCCACGGAGGCTCCGCACAACGGGGCGGAGGGCGCGGAGGACCGCGCGCGCACCATCCCTCCGCCGGCATGATCCGGATCAGGTTCACAGGGTTCCCGCCGGATGGCGGATCTCAGGCCCGGGCCGGGCCACCCCTTGGTGCGCGGGCGGGCTTGTAGCAGCGGTGGCGCTGGTTGCCAGGGCGCCGGTCCCCTGGAGCGTCTACGCCGCCATGCGGGATCCGTTCTTCGCCGTCAACCAGGATCTCTTCCAGGCCTGCCTGGCCCATCCCTTCGTCCAGGGCATCGCCCGGGGCACCCTGCGGCCCGGGCAGTTCGCCGGCTATGTGGCCCAGGATGCCTGGTTCCTCGGCGCCTTCGCCCGGGCGTATGCGGCGGCATTGGCCCGCACCACTGACGACCGGGACCTGTGGCTGTTCAAGCGGCTCCTCGACGGGGTCGTCACGGAGCTGGAGCTGCACCGGGGCTACGCTGCCCGCTGGGGCATCGACCTGAGCCGGGTGGAGCCGATGCCGGCGACCCTGGCCTACACGGATTTCCTGGCCGGGGTCGCGGGCCGGGAGCCGATCCCGCAGATCGTCGCCGCCATGGCGCCGTGCATGCGGCTGTACGCCTGGCTTGGCCAGTCCCTGGCCCCGGTGGCGGACCCCGCGAGCCCGACCATCGAGTGGGTGCGGACCTATGCGGATCCGGCCTTTGCCGCCCTGGCGGACGAGGTCGACGGCCTGCTCACCGGCTCCGGTGCCGATCCCCAACGTCAGGCTTGGCTGTACCGCCGGGCCATGCAGCTCGAATACGGATTCTTCGATGCCCATCGCTGATCACCTCCCCCCCGTCGCCCTGACCATCGCCGGCTCCGATCCGAGCGGCGGCGCCGGGATCCAGGCGGACCTCAAGACCTTCCACCGCTTCGGCTGCTACGGCACCAGCGCGGTGACCTTGATCACCGCCCAGAACACCCGGGGCGTTGAGCGGGTGGATCTGCTCGCGGAATCCCTGGTCCTGGCCCAGATCGAGGCGGTATGGAACGATCTCCCGCCGGCGGCGGTGAAGACCGGTGCCATCGGCAGCGCCGACCTGATCCGCGCCGTGGCCAGCGCGCTGCGCCGCCGGCCGGACACGCCCCTGGTGGTCGATCCGGTGATGGTCAGCAAGCACGGCCACCGGCTCCTGGCGGACGATGCGGCCACGGTGCTGCGGGTGGATCTCCTGCCCCTGGCCACGGTGGTCACCCCGAACTGGCATGAGGCCGCCGCCCTGACCGGCATGCCGGTGACCGATGCGGCGAGCGCCCGGGCCGCCGGGATGGCCCTGCGCCAGCGCGGCGTGCGTGCCGTCCTTGTGAAGGCCGGCGCCGCGGTCGGCGGACTGGCCGCGGACCTCCTGCTGGATGCGGAGGGCGCCTTCGAACTGCCGGCGGTGCGCATGGACACCTCCTCCACCCACGGCACCGGCTGCACCTTCTCAGCAGCCCTCACCGCCCACCTCGCCCTGGGCTGGCCCCTGCGCCGGGCGGCGGTGGCGGCCAAGGCCTACATCCACCACGCCATCGCCACCGCGCCGGGGCTGGGCAGCGGTCTGGGACCGGTGAACCACTGGGCATGATGGAGCAGATCCCCCTCGTCCGCGTCACCGTCTACGTGCCGCCCGAGGCCGCCGATGCGGTGCTCGCCGGCATCCATGCCGAACTCGCCTGCCCACCATGGAAGATCTACGACCAAGTATCGTGGTTCTCCGGCGCCTGGATCGAGCAGTTCCGGCCGCTGCCGGGAAGCACACCGACCCTGGGCACGGTCGGCGAAACCATGCGCGCGCCGTCGGTGCGCATCGAGGTGCTGGTGCCGACGGCCGAGGTCGAGGCCGTGGTCACCCGGGGCATCCGCCCACATCACCCCTGGGAACGGCCGGTGATCATCCTCGACGAGGTGCATCTGGCCGGTGGGTGACCTGCGAGGACTGACATGCGGGTGGGCGGCGGACCATTCGGATTGGATGCGCCAATCGGATCACCGAGCGGAATGACCACCAAAAAGAAAAAGTTTATTCTTGGTATTTTTCAGTCATTGCCGCATGGTTGCTGCGGCACTCGTTCGCAAGGGCCAACGGCCCGCCCCATCCCCAGCCCAGGGCAACGCCCTGGGTGCATGGTCAATGGGTGTACGGAGCCCTGAAGGGGCGACCAAAGATTCAGCCGCCCTTTCAGGGCTTATTCACATCCATGTCGCACACCGAGGGCGTTGCCCTGGGCTGTCCTGGCTCGGTCCGTTGGCCCTCTCGCATGCATCCATCTATGTCGCAATCCCAGGGCGTCGGCCTGGGCAGTCTTGGTTCGGGCCTATGACCGCGTACCGGTGACCTTGCCGGCGGGCCCGCGGTGCGATGCTCCCGGCCATGCCGTTCACCCGCTGCGCCACCCCCGCCGATGCCGCCGCCGCCTGGCAGCAGGTCCACGACCAGGCCGCCGAAGCCGCCTTCCTGGTCTTCGGCGCCGAAGCCCCCGGTACCGGCGCGTCCTGGTGCAAGGACTGCGTGGTGGCGGACCCGGTGCTGCGCGCCGCCATCGCGCGCCTGCGCCCGGGTTTGCGGGTCTACGAGTGCCCGGTCCCGACCCGCGAGGAGTGGAAGGGCAACGCCGCCCATCCGTACCGCACCCATCCCGGCCTGCGCATCGAGCGCATCCCGACCTTGATCCTGATGGGCGGCGGCCGGGAACAGGGCCGACTGGTCGAGGCGGACTGCCGCGACCCCGCCCGGGTGGCGGCGTTCCTGGGGGCGTGATGGCGAAGAAGCCGATCAGCACCGGGGCCGGCGGCAAGCCGGCCAAGACCGCGGCCAAGGCCCCGCCCGCCGAGCGCCTCATTCTCGCCAACCGCAAGGTCCGCTTCGAATTCGAGGTCCTCGACCGGATCGAGGCCGGCATCGTCCTCATGGGCAGTGAGGTGAAATCCCTGCGCGCCGGTGAGGTCCAATGGGGCGACGCCCACGCCGGCATGCACCACGGCGAACTGTTCCTGTACGGCCTGCACATCGGCGCCTACCGCCAGGCGGTGGCCGCCTTCGCCCACCAGCCGCGCCAGCCGCGGAAACTCCTCCTCCACCGCCGGGAGATCGAGCGCTGGATGGGCAAGCTGGAGGCCAAGGGCCTGACCTGCGTGCCGGAACGCCTCTATTTCAAGGGCCCGCACGTGAAGGTCGACCTCTGCCTGGTGCGCGGCAAGGAGAAGGCCGACAAGCGCAAGGACCTCCAGAAGCGCGACCAGCAGCGCGAAATCCAGCGCATCATGCGTCGGGGACGGTAACCGCTCCCGTCGATCGTTGTGCTGAGGACGGGCACCGGCCGATCCAGGATGTTTGCGGAGCGGTTCATCTGGATCGCCCTCGCCCGTAGGATGGCGGAGGTCGGATTTCCTTGCCGTTCACGCGTGTCCAGGGGCTGCACCCGGCATCGCCGCATGCAGACACCTCAAGTCCCGTAGGACGCGTGGCATGTCATTCGTCTGGGCCGTCGCGCATGGTGCATGGCCGGAACGGATTCAGTGTGCTGCCCCTGATCCCGATCGCGTGGGGTGCCTTGCCCGCTGCGGAGCCAGCAGGGGTGATGTGATGCCATATTGCAAATGCAAATAGTTCGCATATGCATATAGTCATGGCCAAGGCGATCCCCATCAGCCCCTTCGGAACCGTCCTGAATCGCCGGGGTCGGAGCGTCCGCCGAGCGTCATCAGGCATGCTGACAACTGTTTCCGCGCGCATCACCAGGGAGCTCCCATGACCATCACCTTCACTTCGACACCTGAGAGCCATCCGTGGGCCACCCTTTTGCAACTCGATGCTGATGGCTGTTTCGAAAGCCGGCAGCGGCGCGCCCGCAGGGCCGCAGAGCGAGCTGCCCGGCGTCGCCCCTCCGACATCGTAGGATGTTCACATGAAGTCTGACAAACTGTTGAGGCGAGAGGTCATAACCGTTCACCACCCATCCGTGTGCATCTTCCGATGCATCGGGTGTGGCGCATGACTCCCCGTCGCCCGCCTGGTTGCCTTAGGGATGCCCGCTCGTGCTGTTGACACTTGTTAGCACTAAATTAAGAGTTCGTCATCCTGATCTACGGAGATCCTCATGCCCGCCCTGCTGAACGCAGACTCTCCCCATGTGGCAGACGACCGCACCCTGGCGGATCTGCGCCCGGGCCAGGGCGGACGGGTGGCCGGGCTGGCAGGGCCCCTGGCGGTGCGTCGGCGATTGGCGGAGATGGGTCTGGTGCCCGGGGTGGACCTGGTGGTGGCGCGGGTGGCGCCCCTGGGGGATCCGATCGAGATCACCGTACGCGGCTACCGGCTGTCGCTGCGGGCTGATCAGGCCCGCTGCGTGGCCCTGGGGGCGCCGACGGCGTTGCCGGTGGCCGCGGACCCGGTGCGGGCGGGGGATCCGGTGGAGTTGGGTCAGGAACCGGTGATCGCGGTCGCCGGCAACCCCAACGCCGGCAAGACGACCCTGTTCAATGCCATCACCGGTCTTCGCCAGCATGTGGCCAACTACCCGGGGGTGACGGTGGAGCGCAAGGAAGGCCGCGCCCCCCTGCCCGGGGGCCGGCGGGCCTGTTTCATCGATCTGCCGGGCATCTACAGCCTGGTGCCGTCATCGCCGGATGAGCGGGTCGCGGTCGAGGTCCTGGCCGGCCTGCGTGCCGACACGCCGCGCCCGGATGCGGTGCTCGCGGTGGTCGATGCCACCAACCTTGCCCGCAACCTGCTCCTGGTGACCCAACTCCTCGATACCGGCCTGCCGGTGGTGGTCGCCCTGACCATGGTGGACGAGGCCCGCCGGCTCGGACTGGGTGTGGATGCGCCGGCCCTGGAGCGGGCCCTCGGCGTGGCGGTGGTGCCGGTGGTGGCCGCCACCGGCGAAGGACTGCTGACCCTGGCCAAGGCCCTGACGGCGCCCCGATGTGCCATCTCGCACCCGTGGGCCGGACCAGCCCTGGCGGAGCACGACCGCCTCACCGACGCGGTGCTGGCCCAGGCCCAGGCCCAGGCCCAGGCCCAGGGGCGCTCCCTGGCCCGGCCCCAGGCCCATGCCATCGCCTGGGGCCTGCTCGGGGACGGGGATTTCACCGGGGTCCTGGGGCTCGGGGCGGTGGAGCCGCTGATCGTCGCCGTGGCCAGGGCCCGGGACGGCTGGCAGGGCGATCCGGTGACCGCGGACATCGCCCGCCGCTATGGGTGGATCGACGCCATCGCCGTCCGCCGGGAACGCTCCGCTGCCCGCACCCTGCGCGAGCGGATGGATGCGGTGCTGCTCCACCGGGTCGCCGGGCCGGTGGCGTTTGCCCTGGTGATGTGGGGCCTCTTCGTGGTCATCTTCACCCTCGCCGCGCCGCTCATGGACGCCGCCGAAGGGCTGGTGCTCGTTGCCGGCGGCTGGGTCGCCGGGCTGATGGCGCCCGGGCTGGTGCGCGATCTGTGGAGCGACGGGATCGTGAAGGGCGTGGGCGGGGTGGTGATCTTCGCGCCGCAGATCGCCTGTATGTTCATCCTCCTGGCGGTGCTCGACGCGAGCGGCTACCTGGCCCGGGGCGCGTTCATCCTCGACCGGCTGCTGCGCGGGGTCGGTTTGCACGGGCGAAGCTTTGTGCCGTTGCTGTCATCCCACGCCTGCGCCATCCCCGGCGTGATGGCGGCGCGCACCATCCCCGACGCCCGCGAGCGGTTGACCACCATGCTCGTGGCTCCGTTCATGGCCTGTTCGGCGCGACTGCCGGTGTACGCCCTGCTCATAGGCATGTTCTTCGGTCATCTCGCCGGCTGGCAGCAGGGCACGATCCTCGCTGGCCTGTTCCTGGGCGGGATCGTCGTCGCGGCCGGGGTGGCGTTCGTGCTCCGGCGCACGGTCCTGGCAGGGGCAGGGACCTCGTTCCTGATCGAACTGCCCCCCTACCGCTGGCCCGCCCTGGGCGAGGTCGCCCGGGTCACCGGCCGGGCGGTGAAGGCCTTCCTGGTCCGTGCCGGCACCCTCATCCTCGCGTTGAGCATCCTGCTCTGGGCGGCGATGACCTTCCCGCGACTGCCCGAGGACCGTCAGGCCACCATCGCCGCCGATCATGGCACCACGCTGGCGGCCATGGAGACGGCGCCCGATAGCAAGGCGACCACCGATGCCCAGGCGGCGATCCAGCAGGCGGCCCTGCGCAGCTCCCTGGCCGGCCGCCTCGGCAGCGCCATCGAGCCGGTGATCGCCCCCGCCGGCATGGACTGGCAGATCGGCGTCGGCCTGGTCGGCGCCTTTGCGGCGCGGGAGGTCTTCGTCTCGACCATGGGCATCGTCCACGGCGTCGGCACGGTCGAGGACGAGACGGCGCCATTGGAAGAACAGATGCGCGCCGCCACCCGCACCGACGGCACGCCCCTGTGGTCGCCCCTGCTCGCGGTGGCGGTGATGGCCTGGTTCGTCCTCGCCATGCAGTGCCTGAGCACCGTCGGCGTGATGGTCCGGGAGACCGGCGGCTGGCGCTGGCCGCTAGCCCAGCTCGTCGGGATGAACGCCCTCGCCTGGCTCACCGCGGTCGCCATCTGGCAGATCGGGAGCCGGCTGTGACCGCCGACGGCATCGCGGTCGGCGCGGCCATCACCGCCGCCGCCCTGTTCCTGGTCTGGCGCTGGCTCCGCGCCCGGCGGAATCGCGGGGGCTGTGACCGGGGCTGCGGTTGCGGGGAGCAAGGACCACGGGGTGGCCAGCGGCCATAGGTCGCACCTATCGCAGCGATAGGAAGGGGCCCGATCGACGGATCGCGGCGGTGCTAGGATGGGGCCATCACCGGCGGACATCCGCCCCCTCCCAGGAGACCGGCCATGCCGATCATCAACAGCACCCTCCCCGCCTTCAAGACCACCATGTTCCACCAGGGCGCCTTCAAGCCCGTCAGCGACGCCGATGTGCGTGGGAAGTGGGCGGTGTTCTTCTTCTACCCGGCGGACTTCACCTTCGTCTGCCCCACCGAGCTGGGCGACCTGCAGGAGCAGTACGCCGAGCTGCAGAAGATGGGCGTCGAGGTGTACGGCGTCTCGACCGACACCCACTTCACCCACAAGGCGTGGCACGACACCAGCGAGACGATCAAGAAGGTCCAGTACCCCCTGGTCGGCGATCCCACCGGCACCCTCACCCGGGGCTTCGGCGTCCACATTGAAGAAGAGGGCCTGGCCTACCGCGGCACCTTCGTGATCGCCCCGGACGGCAAGATCAAGATCGCCGAGATCCACGACAACGGCATCGGCCGCAACGCGGTGGAACTGGTCCGCAAGATCCAGGCCGCCCAGTTCGTCGCCCGCCACCCGGGCGAGGTCTGCCCCGCCAAGTGGAAGCCGGGCTCCAGCACCCTGAAGCCGGGTCTCGACCTGGTCGGCAAGATCTGACCGCCGTCCCGGGGAGCCGCCGCAATCGGCGGCTCCCCGGCGACCGGTCCACCACCGACGACACCCCCAGCCTCGGAACCATGACCATGCTCGACGCCGACCTCCACGCCCAGCTCACCTCCGTTTTTTCCACCCTCGCCGGCGACCTCGTCCTGGTCATGGCTCCAAGCGGCCATGGGGACCAGGAGGCTCTGCACGACCTGCTGGCCGGGGTCGCCGCCACCTCGTCGCGAATCACGGTGGTCGAGGCGGGCCAGCCGTCGCCGGTGCCCCGCTTCACCCTGGTCCGGGCCGGCGCGCCCACCGGCGTGTCGTTCCGTGGCGTGCCGAACGGCCATGAATTCACCTCGCTGGTGCTCGCCATCCTCAACGCCGACGGCAAGGGCCGCCTGCCCGATGAGGGGATCCGCGCCCGCGTCCGCGCCCTGCGCGGGCCGGTGCGCCTGCGCACCTTCGTCTCCCTGGAATGCACCAACTGCCCGGATGTGGTCCAGGCCCTCAACCTGATGGCGCTCCTGCATGACGACTTCCACCACGAGATGTGGGACGGCGCCTTGGCCCAGGACGAGGTGGGCCGCCTCGGCATCCAGGGCGTTCCGGCGGTGTTCGCCGGCGACCAGTTGCTGCACGTGGGGAAGGCGGACCTCGCGGGACTGCTCGATCTGCTGGAGGAACGGCTGGGCCGGGTGGCGGGCAGCGAGCCCACCACCGCCACGGTCCATGAGGTCGATGTGGCGGTCGTCGGCGGCGGACCCGCCGGCGCCGCCGCGGCGATCTACTCCGCCCGCAAGGGCCTGAAGGTCGCCCTGGTCGCCGGCCGCATCGGCGGCCAGGTCCAGGACACGATGGGCATCGAGAACCTCATCTCGGTTCCGTACACCGAAGGGCCGAAATTGGCTGCGGACATGCGTCAGCATCTGGTCGCCGCCGGGGTCCAGGTGCTCGACAACCGCTTGGTCGAACGGGTCGACAACGGCGAGCGCACGGTCCTCCATCTCAAGGGTGGCGAGACCGTGGTCGCGCCCCAGGTCATCGTCGCCACCGGCGCCAAGTGGCGGGAACTCGGCGTGCCCGGGGAGAAGGAACACATCGGCCGCGGGGTCGCCTTCTGCCCGCACTGTGACGGCCCGTTCTACAAGGGTCGCCGGGTGGCGGTGGTCGGCGGTGGCAACTCCGGCGTCGAGGCGGCCATCGATCTCGCCGGCATCTGCAGCCAGGTGACCCTGTTTGAATTCGGTGACCAGCTCAAGGCCGATGCGGTCCTCCAGCGCAAGCTGCGCTCCCTCGCCAACGTCACGGTCATCACCAACGCGCGCACCACCGAGGTGGTCGGTGACGGGGCCAAGGTCACCACCCTGCGTTACGAGGACCGCCCGACGAAGACGATCCACGGCATCCCCCTCGACGGGGTCTTCGTGCAGATCGGCCTCGCCCCCAACAGCGGCTTCGTCCGCGATCTGGTCGAGGTGACCAAGTCCGGGGAGATCGTGGTGGATGGCCGCGGCCGGACCTCGCGCCCGGGCATCTACGCCGCCGGGGATGTGACCACGATCCCGTTCAAGCAGATCATCATCAGCATGGGCGACGGTGCCAAGGTCGCCCTGGCGGCCTTCGAGGACCGCATTCGCGCGGCGTGAAACGGCCGCGGCCCATCCGGGTCGGGATGGGCCGCGGCGGCGACGGACCTGATCCGGATCAGCCCGCGGGCGGCGGGGTCGGCGGAGTGATCTTGCCCAGGTAGCTGGGCAGTTCGATCCCGGCGTTGCGGGTGATCTCGTGCAGGGGCGGCAGGCTGCCGGCCAGGCCGCTCAGGAAGTCGGCGGTGCGGGTCTTGCCGTCGGGGCCGGTGGAGCCGTTGTCCCACACGGTGATCTTGTCGATCTTCACGCCGCTGATCGCCTTGACCTGCTCGGCGACCAGGAGCGGAAGCTGCTCGGTGACCATGAGCTGGGCCGCGGCCTTGGGGTCGCCGCCGGCGCTCATCACCAGGGCCTGGAGACCTTCGGCCTTCTTGACCAGGATGGCCTTCTGGCCTTCGGCCTGGGCTTCGAGGACGAGGCGGATGCCGTCCGCCTCGCCGCGCTTGAGCCGGCGGACCTTCTCGGCCTCGGCCTCGGCGAGGATCTCGACCTTGCGCTTCTCGATCTCGGCGGCGACGACGATGGTGGCTACCTGTTCGGCCTCTTCGCGCTTGGCGCGCTGGCGCTCCGCCTGCTCCTCGGCGGCGTAGGCTTCGCGCAGGGCGTCGGCAGACTTCACCTTCTCGGCGGCGGTGCCCAGGCGGGTGGCCTCGGCCTCGCGCTCCTTGCGGCTCGCGTTCGAGTTGGCCATCTGCACCGCGGCCTCGTTCTCGCCCTGGACGGCGTTGGCGTGGGCGGCGGCGACCCGGATGCGCTTCTCGCGGTCGGCTTCGGCCTTGCCGATCTCGCCGTCGCGCTCTTTTTCCGCGACCTTGATCTTGGCGTCGTTGATGGCGCGGGCGGCGGCATCCTTGCCCAGGGCCTCGATGTAGCCGGACTCGTCGGTGATGTCCTGGATGTTGACGTTGATCAGGCGCAGGCCGACCTTCTTCAGCTCGACCTCGACCCCCGACGAGATGTTGGCGACCAGCTTGTCGCGGTCGGCATTGATCTCTTCGATGGGCATGGTGGCGATGACCACGCGCATCTGGCCGAAGATGATGTCCTTGGCCAGTTCGGTGACCGACCGCTGGTCCATGGCGAGGAGGCGCTCGGCGGCGTTTTCCATGACCCCGGGATCGGTCGAGATGCCGACCGTGAAGGCGGACGGCACGTTGACCCGGATGTTCTGCTGCGACAGGGCGCCTTGCAGGTTGATCTCGATCGACATCGGTGCCAGGTCGAGGTAGGCGTAGTCCTGGAAGACCGGCAGCACGAAGGCGAGGCCGCCGTGGATGCAGCGGGCCGCCTTGCCCGTGGAGCCGAACTGCTTGCCGTAGACCACCAGGATCTTGTCCGACGGGCAGCGGCGGAAGCGCGATGCGATCCAGAAGAGGAAGGAGAGGATGATCGCGATGCCGACAAGGATCGCGATCACCAGGGAGGAATCGAACATGGGGGGAGGTCTCAGGTCAGGGGTTCGACAAGGAGGATGGAGCGCTCGACCTGGCCGGCGACCCGGATCGGGAGCCCGGGAGCGAGCGGGGTGGTCGACCGGGTGAGGGCCTGGACGGTGCACAGGCGGCCCTGCACCTGGACCTCGACCTGGCCCATGCCGGTCTGGTTGGCAGGGATCGTCACGTAGACGGTGCCCACCACCCCGACCGCGTTGGCGTAGTCCAGGTTGCCGTTGGAATCCAGGCGCATCATCGCCCGCATCATCCACACCAGGATGGCCATCAGGCCGATGCCCACCGCCAGGGCGATGGTGATGGCCAGCCAGAGCGGTGCCCCGTTGCTCAGGGCCGCGTAGCCGCTCCAGCCGAAGCCCGCCGCGAAGGCGGTCAGGGTGCGCACACTCAGATAGCCCATGCCGGAGGCATGGTCCCCGGCGAGGCCGCTGCCCAGGTCGCCGAGATGCATGTCCGCCCCGGCGAAGCCGATGAGCTGGAGCACCATCTGGGCGGCGACCACCATCGTCCCGATGATCGCGATGAGGAGGAAGACCTGGCGGGCCAGGTCGAGGGAGGTCCACCATTCCATGGTGAGGGACCCTAGGCGGGGGGCCGACCCACGCAACGGCGCCGGGGGCCGTCGCTCACCGTGCTTCGGCGATGCGCAGATGGTGGATGCGCACCGGCACCGGGCGTGATCCCGCGGTCTTGCTGACCGCCCAGACATGCAGCCGCAGGGGCGCCGCCGGGAGGACGACGACCCGGGGCCGGCCATCGATGGCGATGGCCAATTGGCCGCCCCAGGCGGCGACGGCGACCTCCGCAAGGGGTCGCGGCAGGGTGATCGCATCTCCCTCGACCGCAGCCAGACCCGGGCCCGGCCTGTCCGCCCGGCCGATGATGGCCTGGACCACGCCGAGATCACGCAGGCTGATGGTGATGAATCCCTTGGCGGTCTCGATGGCAAGACCGCCACCATCTGGACGCAGGTCCCCGTCCGGGGTCAGGTCCACGGTGGCGGTCAGACGCCAGGGGCGGTCGGGCAGCGGCACCGACGCGGACCCGCCGACCCCGCTGATCCCCTCGTCCTCGTCCGGGTCGGCGAGCCAGCGGGCGTCGTCGGCCATGGTCCACGATCCGAGCCGGGCCGTGAGATCCCGGGGCAGGAGGATCTGTTCCGGCGCCCAGGCGGGTTCGCGATCCAGGGCTGCCATGACGGGATGGGGCGGCGGCGCGGCCGGGACCTCGGGGGGCGGCGTGACGGCGGCGGCCGGTGCCGGGGTGGATTGGTCCGACTGCCCCCGGACCGCGACAGCGATGGCCACGATGAGCACCGCCGCGACCACGGCGATGCCGGACCCGATCAGCGCGGCCCGCCGCCAGGGCACCCGGGGATCCTCGGGCAGCGGTTCCGAGCCCATGCGCGCCGCCTCGATGAGGGCGAGGCAGGCGGCCCAGGTGGGTGGCCGACGATCCCGTTCCCGATGCAGCAGGGCGGTGAGCAGGCCGGCGGTGGCCGGGGACAGGTCCGGACGCAGGCCGACGACCGACGGCGCCTCGCCGGACATCTTCTGCGCCACGATCTGGCCGAGGGTGGTCCCGGTGAAGGCCACCATGCCGGTGAGCGCGTAGTAGAGGGTGCAGCCAAGCCCGTACATGTCGGCCCGGGCGTCGACCGAATCCGGATCGGAAAATTGCTCCGGGGCCATGGTTGCCGGGGTGCCGACCACCGCCCCCGCCATGGTCAGGGAGGTGTCGCGGCCCGCCTCCTGGGGCCGGGCCAGGCCGAGGTCCACCAGCTTGGCGATCCATCCGCCACCGCCCTCCGCCAGGAGCACGTTCTCCGGCTTCACATCACGATGGATCACGCCACGGCCGTGGGCGTGGGCGAGACCCTCGGCGACCTCCCGGGCCAGACGAAGGCCGTCCGCCTCGGTGAGCGGTCCGTCCCGTTCGATTTTGGCCTTGAGGCTGGGACCCTCGATGAACTCCATGACCAGGTAGGGGCTGCCATCCGGCAGGGTGCCCGCATCATGGCATGCGACGACGTGGGGATGCTGGAGACTGGCCAGGATGCGCGCCTCGCGCTCGAAGCGGCGGACGAAATCCCGACCCGCCTCGCCGGCGGGGACGAGGAGCGTCTTCACCGCCACCGAGCGGTCGAGGAAGGTGTGGCGGCCTCGCCACACCGCCCCCATGCCGCCACGGCCGATGATCCCCTCCATCCGCACCTGAGGCACCACCGGGGCCACGGTCCCGCCGACCACCGGCTGCCGGTCGCTGATCCGGGTCTGGTCCATGGATCCGCTCACGGCGCGCCCACCGGAGGCAGTACCTCAAGCAGATCTTCGACGCTTGGCCGGTCGGTCTTGTCCTGACCGACATGCGCATAGGTGATCCGGCCGTCCGGCGCGACCACCAGGGCGGTGGGTTTGGCCACCGAGTCCTCGACCCGGAGGCCACGGACGAGGCCCAGATCCACGTCCAGGCACACCGGCATCGGAGGCGGATCCCGGCGCAGGGTCTGCACCGCCCTGATGAAGGCGGGGATGGTCTCGCTGGGTCCGGGGAACACGACCACCACCTCGGCGCCCCGGGCGCGGAAGCGGGGCAGCGCATCCGCCAGGGCGGCGGTCTGCGCCGCGCAGTAGATGCAGATCTGGCCGGAGAAGCCCCGTTGCAGCACCAGCACCACCGACCTCCCATCGCGGTTGAGGGCGGCGACATCCACCACCCCGCCATCGGCGGCGAGGAACCGGGTTCGCGGGAGGGCCGTTCCGACCAGGGGGGATGGCTTCCGCACCGGTGGCGGAAGCGCATCATAGCCGGAAGGATCGTAGGCCTGTCCTGCGGCCCGGGCCAGGATGACCTTGGCGACCCGTTCCTCGGCCACGGTCCAGAAGCCTGGGATGACCGGGGCGCTGGTGGGCAAGGGCTCGCTGGGGGGCCGTTGCTGGGCGAGGGATGGCTCCGGTGCGGGCGGAACCGGAACCACGGAGGGAGGGTCCGCCGGGGTGGTCACCACCGCGGCGGTGGCCGGTGAAGCCCCGAGGTCCTCGATCCGATCGATGCCGTCCCGCCACGGTCCCACCCGCAGACCGCGGTCGTAACGGCCGTCGGCGACCAGCCGGCCTTCGGCATCCCACTGCCGCCAGGACCCATGCCGGACACCGTCCTGGAAGGAACCGTCACCCGCCAGCCGGCCATCGGGATGGTACCACGACCAGGCCCCGCTCTGGCGGTCGTCCACATAGACGCCGCGTTCCGCCACCACGCCGCCGGGGTGGAACCGTGTCCACTCGCCCTGACGCAGGCCACCCACGAACGCGCCGGTCCGCGAGGGACTCCCATCGGGATGGTACCAACTCCACATGCCATTGGGTTTGCCCATCATGTAGACTCCGCTGGATTCCATCCGTCCTTCGCGGTCGTGATAGGTCCATGCACCGTTGGGTTGGCCTCCCTCCACCAGACCTGAGCGCCGAGGCTGACCATCGGGCCATGTCTCCGCCACCATCCGCGGACCTCCGCAGCCAGCGAGTGCGACGAGGAGCAGACAGGGTGCCAGGCGGAGCATGCATCGGGCGTATCCGGGTGGCGGGCATCGGCAACCGGGGGAGCCACTGCGTTGCACCGGCCCTGCTCGGATGCACGGTCTCCGCCCATGGCCAGGATCCTCCCCCTCCACCCCACCCGTGAAACGCTCGACCTGGGCGGCCTGTGGACGTTCCAGCCGGTCCCCGGCGAGGTCACGGCAACCACTCCGCCGCGCGGAGCCCTGGGTCTTCGCATGCCGGTCCCCGGTGTCTGGGAGACCGATCTCGACCTGTTCAATCATCGTGGCAGCGGCTGGTTCCGCCGTGAGTTCGATCTCGCGCGGGACTGGGCCCAGGGCGCCCGGCTGGTCTTCGAGGCGGTCAGCCACACCGCCCGGGTCTGGCTCGACGGCGTCGAGCTGGGCTCTCATTACGGCGCCCACACCGCGTTCTCCTTCACCCTGCCCCACCTCGCCGCCGGGCGCCACCGCCTGGATGTACTGGTCGACAACCGCTACGGCGAGATGAACCCCCTCTCCGCCGCCTACCAGGACATCTACACCTGGGGCGGCATTCCGCGCGAGGTCCGTCTGGAGCGCCTGGGCGGGGCGGTCATCAGCGAGGCAAGCCTGACCCCGGTGCGGGTGAAGGGCGGCTGGGCGGTGCAGGTCGAGGCCACGGTGACCGGCGCGGATACGGTGGTGTTCCGCCTGGACGGCCGCCAGGAGACCGCGATCCCGGTGCGCCGCGGCAAGGCCAGCGCCACCGTGCCGGTGCGCGGGGTGCGCGAGTGGAACCCCGGCGCCGCCGAATTGCATGTGGGCAGCCTGGATGCCGGCGACGACCGTTTCCAGGTCCGTCTCGGCTTCCGTACCATCGCCATCGACGGCCGCAAGATCCTGGTCAACGGCCGAGCGGTCGCCCTCAACGGCGTCAACCGCCATGAGTTCCATCCCGACTTCGGGCCCGCGGTGCCCGCCCAGGTGCATCTGAAGGACATCGCCATCCTCAAGCGCCTCGGCGCCAACTTCGTGCGCGGCGCCCACTATCCCAACGATCCCCAGTTCCTCGATCTGTGCGATGAGCATGGCCTGCTGTTCTGGGACGAGCTGTCACACTGGCAGCCCAAGGAGAACCACCTCAAGGACAAGGCGTTCCGCGCCGCCAGCGTGGTCCAGGCGCGGGAGATGGTGCAGCAGCACCGCCACCATCCGTCGATCCTGTGCTGGGGCTTCCTCAACGAGATGGACAGCGACAAGCCGGCCTCGCGGCCGGTGGTCAAGGAACTCATCAAGGAGATCCGTCGCCACGACCCGACCCGGCCGATCACCTACGCCAGCCACCGGCCCTACAACGACCTGTGCCTGGATCTGGTCGACATCGTCTCGTTCAATGTCTATCCGGGCTGGTACTGGTGCGGCATGCACGATCTCCAGCAGCATCTGGACGAGAAGTTGCTGCCCGCGGTGCGCGACAACTCCTTCGGCAAGCCGGTGATCATGTCTGAATTCGGCGCCGGCGCGATGGACGGGGTGCGCTCGTTCGAGATGCGCAAGTGGACCGAGCAGTACCAGGCCGAACTGCTCGACATCCTGATCGGGACCTGGCAGCGCAGCGGCTACATCACCGGCTGCGCGATCTGGCAGTACTGCGACGTGCGCACCAGCGTCGACCTCGGCATGGGGCGCATCCGCGAGTACAACAACAAGGGCATCGTCACCGAATACCGCGAACCGAAGCTCGCCTTCGAACGCGTCCGCCAATGCTTCGAACGCCCGTGGAAGGCGGTCGGACGGCGCTGAGGGTTCCGGGTTGCGGGTTCCGGGAGCGAGGGCCGGTGTTTCCGGCACGGGATGGGCTGCTTCCCGGAACCCGGAACCCCGGCTCGCCCTTGGCGAGCCGGATGCCCCCGCTAGCGTCCCGCCACCATGGCCACCGTCTCCCTCCGCATCCCCTCCGTCCTGCGCAACCTGACCAACGGCCAGGAGACGATCTCCGTCAGCGCCGGGACCGTCGAACAGGCCATTGCCGCCCTTGAAGCCGGCAATCCTGGGATCAAGGCGAGGATCTGCGACGACGCCGGCAAGGTGAAGAAGTTCGTCAATGTGTTCGTCGGCGAAGAGGACATCCGTTTTCTCGACGGGCTCGCCACGGTGCTCAAGGATGGCGATCTGCTGGACATCGTCCCCGCCATCGCGGGCGGCCGCTGATCATCAGCCGCCCGCGGCCCGGGACCGGGCCCGCCGGACGGCGATGAATGAGCGGATCCCCAGGATGACATAGGCCAGGCAGACGACCGCCATGGCGGTCTGGACCTGGACGGCGAACGGCCGCTCGGGGGCGGTGCCCGCCAGCCAGGCGACCGCCTTGACCACCCCCGGCGCCGAACCGAGCAGCCCGATCAGGGCCAGGGCCAGGGCACCGTGGATGGCGTGGCGGCGGGCGCGTTCCGCCAGGGCCACGGCCCCGCACAGCAGGATCGGCGCCCCGACGAAGGCGGGAATGAGGGCGGTCATGGTCCGCCCATCGCTGAGGACATAGGCGGCGCTGCCGATGGCGACCAGGAGCGCGCCGGTGATGAGGGTGGTCAGGGTCATGGGCGTCATGCCCGGATCGTCAGGCCCGCACCGACATGCCAGTCCGGACCGGCCCGGTCCCGTACGACCCCGGAACCACCGACCCTCCCCCTTGGCGGCGGCGAGGGCGGCGCGAGCATCGTCAGCATGATCGACTGGCTCACCGGACTGCTCGATGCCGAGCACCTGCAACGGCTCATCGAGGCCCACGGTCTGCTGGTGATGGCCCCGGTGATCTTCGCCGAGACCGGACTGCTGGTGGGTTTCTTCCTGCCAGGGGACTCGCTCCTGTTCCTCGCCGGGGCGGCGGCGGCCCTGTCGGAGGGGCGGATGGATCCGTTCCAGGTGGCGACGGTCCTGACCATTGCGGCGATCCTGGGCAACACGGTGAACTACGGACTGGGCCGCTGGTTCGGCGGCTGGGCCATGGCCCGACCGGATGGCCGGGTGCTCAAACGGCGGTACTTCGAGGAGGCGCATGCGTTCTACGAGCGCTGGGGAGCCCTGTCCCTGGTCCTGACCCGGTACATCCCCATCCTGCGCACCTTCGTTCCGTTCAGCGCCGGCGCGGCGCGCATGGGATTTCTGCGCTACTCCCTGTGGAATGTGGTGGGGGCCCTGGCCTGGGTCCCGGTGCTGGTGGGTCTGGGCTGGGCCCTGGGCGAGGTGCCCTTCGTGAAACGCCACATCGAGACCATCCTGCTCGCGGTCATCGCCCTGTCCGTGGCCCCGGTTGCCATCGCTGCCGGCCTGCGCTGGTGGTACGATCGGAAAGCCGCGGCCGCGTCCCGCGTCGAAGGCTGATGATGGCCGATCTGCTGTCCTTTTCCGCTGTGCGCTATGCCTATCGGGGCGACTGGCTGAACCGCATCCAGGCCTTGCATGGGGTCGATCTCACCGTGCCCGCCGGCAGCGCCTTCGGCTTCCTCGGTGCCAACGGCGCCGGCAAGAGCACCTCGATCAAGCTGGCGGTGGGTCTGCTCCACGGGCATACCGGCGAGATCCGCCTGTTCGGGGAGCGGATCGGCGACCATCGCCTGCGGGCGCGCATCGGCTACCTGCCCGAACACCCGTACTTCTACGAGAACCTCCAGGTCGATGAGTACCTGCGCTACCTGGGCCGGCTCTCGGGACTGTCCGGTGCCGACCTGACCGCCGCCTGCGACCGGGTGTACCAGCTCCTCGATCTGGGGGATCTGCGCCGACGCGGGCTCCGCTCGTTCTCCAAGGGCATGCGCCAGCGCTTCGGTCTCGCCCAGGCGATCCTGCATCGTCCCGACCTGGTCATCCTCGACGAACCGTTCTCCGGCCTGGACCCCCTCTGGCGGGCCCGCTTCAAGGAGGTCATGCAGGTCGAGCGGGCGCGCGGGGCGACCCTGTTCTTCAGCTCGCACATCCTCGGTGATGTCGAGGAGATCTGCGACCATTACGCGGTGATCGACCGCGGTACGGTGCTGGAGCAGGGCCGCCTGCGCGACCTGGTCGGGGCCGCGCCGCTGGTCCTGACCGGCGAGGGACCGGCCCCCCAGGGCGCCGGACCCGCCGGCGACGGGCACTGGCGCCTGGAGTTCGGCGAAGACCGCCGGGCCGACGTCCTCGCCTCGCTGCCCACCGGGGCCCGGGTGGTCCGCCTGGAGCGCCAGCGGCTCGCCCTCGAAGACTGGTTCGTGGCCCGGGTCCGGGCCCACCACGGAGCCGGCCGCCGGCTGGCGGAGATGAGCCAGGGATGATCCTCGTCGTCGCCAACGCCACCGCCCGCGAGGCCCTGCGCGGCCGCACCGGCCTCGCCCTGCTCGGCTTCTATGCGGTGGCGGTCCTGCTGTCGCGCATCGTCGGCTGGATCACGCCCACCGACGGGCATCTGGTCACCACCGATCTGGTCATGTCCCTGCAGTCGGTGGTCGGGGTGCTGGTCGCCATCGCCACCGGCACCGCCCTGGTGCAGAGCGAGATCCAGAGCCGGACCCTGTACACCGTCCTGAGCCGGCCGATCCCGCGCTGGCGCTTTGTGGTCGGCAAGTTCGCTGGATTGGCCGCGGCCCTGATCATCGGCCAGGCGGCCATGGTCGCCCTGGGGCTCGGCTATCTCGCCGTGACCGGCGCCCCGGTCACCGGCTGGCTGGCTTTGGCCGGCGCCATGACCGCTGCCGAGGTTCTGATCATGGCGGCGGTCGCCCTGGCCCTGACCGCCGTGTCCAGCCCCCTGTTGGGGGCGGTCCTCTCGATCGCCGTCTACGCCCTCGGCCATGCGGTGGCCGGACTGCCCGGGTTGATCCACCACCTGCAAGCCTGGCAGCAGACCATCGCCATCGTCCTCGCCAGCCTGGTCCCGAACCTCGGGCCCTACGCCTACCGGGCCGAGGCCGTCCACGCGGTCCCCCTCCCGTGGCCGGAACTCGCCCAGGCGGCGGCCTATGGCGGTCTGTGGATCGCCCTGCTGGTGGCGATCACCGTCATCACCCTGGATCGCCGGCAGCTCTGAGATGCGCGTGCCCCTCGCCATCACGGTGGTGGTGCTCGCGGGGGCGCTCGCGATCGGGGCGAATGCCACCCGCTTCATTGGGGCGCCGCCCGTCATCCGCACCAAGCAGTTCGAATTCCTGCCCGATCCCGAGGTCGCCCGCCTGCTCGCCCCCGGCCACGCGGGGGTTGTGGCCAAGCTGCGCTGGATCGATTCCTTTGCCTGGTTCCAATGGCAGCTCGACCACCCCGGGGAGGCCCGGGTGATGGACGGCCGGTCCGCCATGGCCCGGCTCTACGACACCCTGGTCGCCCTCGATCCCCGTTTCGAGCCGTTCTATCTCCACGCCAACCTGAATCTGAGTGGTGTGATGGGTCGGCGGCATGAGGCCGTCTCGATCCTGGCCCGCGGTACCCACGAACTGCCGCAATCGATGGCCCTGTGGCGCAATCTGATCTCGGAACTGGTCGTCTTCTACGACCTTGAGAAGCGCCATCCGCTCCAGATGGGGGCCATGCTTGATGCCTGGGCCGCCGCCGTCCCCATCGAAGACCGGGCCCAGATCTGGCTGTGGCGACAAGCGCTGGTCCGGCGCAAGACCCTTGGGCTCGACCAGGTCGACTACTGGGTCGCCCGTCTGGCCGAGACCCCCAAGGGATCGCCCTATGAACCCTTCCTGGTCGAGGCAGCCCGGGATGCGGCGGCGAGGTTGGCCCAGTCCCGCCTCGACGCGGTGCTTGCCCTGGCCCCGACCGGGGCGACCGAGGCGGCTCTGGCGGATCCGACGACGATTTCCCGGGCATACCCGGAGGGAATTCCCCCTGGCTACCCGCTGAGAGATGGTCTGCTGATGCCGGATCCGTGGGGGTATCCGTGGCAGGTGTCCGGAACCGCCGCCCGCAGCGTCGGAATGACCCTGTTGGCTCTGGAACGACAGGTAGCCGGCTGGAACCAGGTCATTGCCGAGAAGGCGAGAGAGCAGGGACGGCAACCGCTTGATCAAGCCGAGGCCATGATGTGGGCTGGTGAACCCGTGCTCACGGACGGCGCAGTCCTGACCTGGGATGGCCGGGCCCTGGGCCTTCGTCGTCCCGACGCGCTGGGGCCACCCTGGGACCCACGCTCCCGGTGAGTGCGATCAGCGGCCTGACCGTTCCAGGATCTCGTCCATGCGGGTGGCGAGCGCCCGCCCGGCTGAGGTCGCGGTCACGATAGGCAGGGCATCCCGCCACCAGGCTGCGACATCGGTCAACAGATCGTGGCAGACAGTCCCGTCGGCAGCCGGGGTGGCCACCCCACGCTGCTGAAGCTCCTCCTCCATGCGGACGATCCGGGCCCAGATCCCCAGCCGGAGCCGCATCTCTTCGTGATGCATCGGCTTACGAACATAGTCATTGGCCCCGCTGTGCAGCCCTTCAACGACTTCCGACGGTTCGGTGCGCGATGAAAGCAGGATCACGTAGGTCGGTAACGCCCGCGGTTGTTGACGAATCCGGCGGCAGACCTCGATACCCGTCATGCCCGGCATCTCCCAGTCGAGGATGGCAAGACGGGGGGCGTCTGGTCGCATGAGGGCTTCCAGCGCCTGTTCTCCATCCGCCACGGGAAGAGGTTCGTATCCGCATTTGTGGACGAATGTCTCCAAGAGCCGCAAAAACACGGGATTGTCGTCGGCAACCAGGATGCGGATGGGGGAGCTCATGCCTGCATCATACCCGGGCATTGTCGCGCCCGCCAGTCCCCGCGGAGAGACGGGGCAGCCGAGCCTATCCGTGCCAACAGCCACCCCCGGGCGGGACCATTGCCCGGGGAGCGTCGAGAAGGGAGTCGGCAGATGTCACCACCACGGCAGCGGGCTCCAGGGGTTCCGGGACACCGATCAGGACCACCCCCACCAGCCCAGCGGTCCCAGCAGCGGGGATCCAGCCGGGATCCCGGGTCGCCAGCCACGCAGGACGGCCGGCTGCCGCGCGAAGCAAGGCCCGGTGGCCGGGCAGGCCGGTGACCAGGACCGCCTCGGTGCCGCGCAGGCGGAGGCGGGCGTCCAGCTCCGCCCGGGACGGATCCTGCCACAGCGCCTCATCGATGAGGAGCACCGTCGCCATCATGCCCACCAGCGCAGGGACGGGGCCCGGACCGGCTCCGTGGCAACCGCGAGGGCCTCCGCGGTGACCGCGTCCACCGGGATGTCGGTGATGGGCCGTGCCTGATCGGTGGTGATCGCCACGGCTCCGGGGCGTTCCCACCACCACAGCCGGAGCAGGGGTTCGCGCCAGGACCGGCCACCGCGGGGATTGGGGAAGAGGGTGACCATCGGGGCGCCGGACATCTGGGCCAGGTGGCCAGGGCCGCAATCGTTGGCCACCACCACCCGAGCGGCACGGGCAAGGGCGATGGTCCGGCGGGGACTTGGCGCCACTTCGAGCCGGATCCCGGAACGCCCGACCAGGGCGGCCTCGGCCTCCGCCGCCTCCCGCGGGCCGACCACGACCACCGCCGGCACCCCGAGGACCGGCACCAGCCGCTCCGCCAGGGCGAGGTAGTTGGCGAAACCCCACTGTTTTCCCGCGCCTTTGCCCGCAGGCAGGAGGAGCACGCACGGCTCCGCGACGCCGTCCGCAAGGTCCGCCATCGCCCCGGGCGGGTCGATGATCCCGCCGAAGGGAGCGAGCATCCGACCGAATACGAACGGATAGTACGTGTCCTTCATCCGCGGTGCCGATCCATCGAACATCCACCGGGTCCACCAGGTGGCGAATCCTGCCCGTCGGGCGCCACGGCAGCGGTGCACCCGCCACGCGGCCCGGAATGAGCTCGCGCGCAGGGTCACCGCCCAGGCAGGAACCTCCTCGACGACGAGCCGGGTCTGACCAGCCGCATCGTCGTCCGCCAGGATCTCGACCCGGTCCGCGGCGCCCAGATCGGCAAGGATCCGCACGAAGGGATGCGGCGCGGCCACCACGATGCGGTCCGCGCCGAGCCGGCGCAGGGCATGCAGGACCGGCACCTGGACCATGAGGTCCCCGAAGGAATCGCCGCGCTGCATGGGCAGGACGAGGGCGCTGGTCATGGGGCTCCCAAGGCGGTACGCAGAGCATGGAACGCGGGTCGGCGCCGGCCATCCCGGTGGTCCACCAGTCCGTAGCCGGCGGCCAGGAGCTGCCAGTGGTAGACCCGTTCCACCCGCTGCGATGCGGCGGCGATGCGCAGGAAGGCTGCGGTGTGGGCCGCTGCCGTCGCTTCATCCACGCATTCGGCGTGGCTGGTCGGGGCGAAGGGGCCTTGTCCAGCCAGGGGCCAGTTGAATTCCGTGATCCACAGCCGGCGCCCGGTATGGGGACTGGCGGCGAGCAAGGCATCGATGCAGCGGATCTTGCCTGCCAGATCCAGGCCGAATTGACGGCCATCCGGACCGCCGCGCCGGTCCACGTACAGGGCGACCGCGGCGCCGTCGCAGCGAATGGCCTGCCCGTGGATCAGGGAGCGGGCCACCGCCAGCGGCTCGAAATCAATGGTCGATGAACCGAGGATGGGCAGGTCTGACGCATGCCGTCGATGCCAGCGGACCGCTTCCGCCACGAGCGGCAGGCTTTCGCCGACCGTGGCGCAGCCCCATTTCAGCCGGTTCACCGCCTGGCAGGCCTGGACCGCCTCGATCCACCGGTCCCGCAAGGCGTAGAAGCGCGCGAGCCCCGCCCGCCACCGTCGCGGATCCACCACCGCGCCGCGGTCCTGGACCAGCACGGCCAACGCCGGCCGGCCGATCAGCGCCAGGGCAGCCACCAGTTCCCGCCAGCGGTGGATGCGCCGCCATTCGAATCGGACGAGCACATGCCGGCAGCCGAGCTCATCAAGCAGATCGCGGATCCGCAGGGGATCCTGGTCCAGCGGCGAAATGCCCACGCCCAGGGTGCAGACCGGGGCGGGCGGCGGGGCGACGGCCGCAGCCGCGGCGGCGGGCGCCGCCACCGCAGACCCGGCCAGCGCCGCCAGCCAATCGCCCCAGGCTCCGGCGCGCAGGGAACGGCGCAGATCCCGGTCACGGACGCGCAGCGGCTGATCGCTCAGGGGATCCCAGGGCAGCGGTGCCGGATTCCGGGTCATGCCCGCCACCGGGCTGCCATCGCCCGCCGCCAGCCGCGCGTGCGCCGTTGCACCCGAGAAGCATGCAGCCAGGCCCCGCGCCCGGCAGCCCAGCCGGCCACCGTTTCGGCAAGGCCGAGGCCGGTGGCGTCGGCGAAGCCCCGGAGCAGGGCCAGGGTCCGTTCCGGAGTGCTGCCGGCGAGACGGGCGAGGGCGCCGGGACCGAGCCGGCCATCGCCCGGGGCGAGGAACGCGATGCGATTGAGATCGACCAGGTGCCAGGCGGGTTCCACCCCGGCCTCGGCACCCCACAGCAGATTTCCCGGACTGAGGTCCCGGTGCAACACACCCGCCGCCTGGAACCGGGCGATGGCTCCGCCGGCCGCGGCCAGGGCGGCTTCCCAACCGGGAGCATCCCCTCGCAGCCAGTCCCGGAGGCGCGGCAGCTCCGGGACGGACCGGCAGGCGTAGGCACAGGCCCGGATGCCCGGACCGCAGCGATCCTCGGCCCACCCCAGGGGCTCAGGAGTGGGGACGCCGCGCCGGCGCAATGCACTGGCGATGGCGAAGGACCGTCGGGCCTTGCTCCCGCGCCAACGGTCCAGCACCCAGCCGCCCAGGGTGGCGCCGAAGCGTTTGACCACTGCGGGTCCCGCCGGGCTGTCGGTGATCCACAACACATTGCGGGCGCGATGCAGCACCGCGGCGGATGGCGGCCGGTGATCAAGTTGGCCGAGCAGCCAGGGGCCCAGGTCCCCGGGCAGGCCCGGTCCGCATCCCACCGCACGGCTCATGGGCGAATCGTCAGACACGCCGGGCCGCGGCAAGGCGGTCGGCCCGCCAGGCGGCGGCTTCGGCGAGGACCGCCCGGGAGCGGGCCATCCCGACCTCGATCCGGTTGGCGACGGCCGCCGCCCGGGATGGGTCCCGGGCGGCCATGGCGGCGCCGGGGGCGCACCAACGGACCAGTGCCCCGGCGATCGCTTCCCCGTCGCAGGTCCACGGCAGCACCGTTCCGCAGGCCTCGTCCAGGACTTCGCACCCGCCGTTGCCGTCGGTGGTGATCACCGGCAGGCCGCAGGCCAGGGCCTCGACCGTGGTGTTGGCGAAGGGATCGTAGAGGGTCGGCAGCAGATAGACGTCGGCGGCGGCGTAGCAGGCCTCCACATCGCGGCGGCCCCCGGCGAACACCACCCGGTCCCCCAACCCCAGGGCGGCGGCACGGCGCCGCCAGCCGGGGATGTCCCCGTCGAAGCCCGCCACAGCCAGCTTCGCAGCGGGGAAACGGGATGCGACCCGGGCCAGACCATCAAGGACCCGGTCGAGGCCTTTGCGGGCGTAATTGGACCCGAGGAACAGAAGCACGGTGTCGTCGGCCGAGAATCCCCACTCCCGGCGCAGGGCCGCCCCGGAGCCGGTACGCAGGGCCGGATCGAAGCGGACCGTGTCCACGGCATTGTGGACGACCCGGACGCGCTCCCTGGGGCAGCCATACCGCCGGACCACCTCGTCGGCGATCATCCGGCTGTTGGCGATGACGAATGGCGTTCCGTCCGGGCCCAGGGCCCGCCGTTCGATGGCCAGGCAGATCCGGTCTGCGATCGCATCGCGCCCAAGCCAGCGCTGCCAGGCCGGGCGATCCGCGGGCATGGCCCGCTCCAGATACAGGGCCCAGGTCCCGCCGCCCAGACGGACCACATCCTGGCTCCAGGTCCGGCCGAGACCGAGGACCACGTCATAGGCATGGTCCGCGCAGTGGGTCTCCACCGCCCGGGCGAACCGCCACAGCCGATGACCGCGGCCCAGGGCCCAGCCCCCCAGGCGGACGAAACGCACCGCCGGATGGGGCGCCTCCGCATGGCTGCGGCAGAGCACGGTGACCTCATGGCCCTCCCGGGCGAGGTCCGCCGCCAGATAATCGAGGTAGCGTTCAGTACCGCCGCTGCGGGCATGGCGCAAATGATGGATGCAGACGCGCATCAGGTGCCCCGCAGACAGTCGAGCCAAGCCTGTGCACAGACACGGATATCATGGTCGCGCTCGATGGCCGCACGGCCGGCGGCGCCGATGCGGCGACGGAGGTCGTGGTCGGCGGCGAGCCTGCCGATCGCGCCGGTCCAGTCGCCGCCATGGACCAACTCGCCCCTCCCATCCACGAGCAGCTCGCGACTCGCACCGACACCGTCGCCGATGGTGGCGACACCGCACGCCTGGTACTGCAATGCCTTGATCGGGGACTTGCCCCGGGCGAATTCGTCGTCGGGAAGCGGGAGCACGCCGATGTCGAGCGCCTGGACGAATGGAATCTCGGCGTCGGGGGTCCAGGGAGTCCAGGCGAAGCCAGGGATTCCATCCATTCCGGGATCGCGGCCACACAAGGCCCGCAAGTGGATCCGTGGGTTGGCGGCGGCGGTGGACGCCAGGACCCCGGCGATCCTGGCCAGGAATGGCAGGTTGCCCGGGGCGCCGGCCCAGCCGATGACGATGTTCCCGTCGTCAGGCCTGGGTGATGGACGCCAGTGGTCCACATCCAGCGCCATGCCGATGACCCGCACCCGGCCTCCCCAAGCGGCCAGGCGGTCGGCGATCACGCGGTTGGACGCCACGCACAGATCCGCATGCCGGCAGATCGAGCGGAAGCGCGAGGAGAGGCGCAATCGCGTGGGCCAGGAGAACGGCCGGCCAGGTCGGCTCCAGGTCGCATCGTCGAGATCGAAGATCATGCGGCCTCCCGCACGACGGACCAAACCCACATCACGGCTTGGAAGAAGCGTCTTTTGCACGATCACCGTATCGAAGGGACCCGCTGCGACGAGACGGTCCACCGAGCCCGGGCCCCAGAAGATCTCTGCGGAAACCCCGGCCTCGCCCCAGATCCCGAGATACTGGGACACCCTGAAACGGGTGCTCGCATAGGTCGCTGGGTCACCGATGGACAGGACGGCGAGCCGCATGGTCATCGTGGCAGTCCCACCGAGGTGGGTTCCGGCCGAACGGCGATGACGGCGGTCGCGGCAAGCAGCAACATAGCCGTCTCGTTGATCCGCAGATGGAAGCAGGTCGCATCGAATGTCGATCCGATGAGGTACATCGCGAGCAGGCCGACACCTATCGGTGCGAACCGGCTGCTCCACACCGTGCGGATGAGGCAGGTCATCCACGCCACAGCGGCGACCAGCGCCGGGAGTCCATAGAACACGGCAACGCCGAGAAATGCATTATGCGGATGGATGAAACGTTCGGGCGTAGGTACACCGTAAAGGGTCTGCCACCGCTCACCGATGGTGGCCGGCCAACGCCCGGACCCGCCAAGACCCAGGAGCGGATGATCAATAATCAGGCTGACACTCGCCTTCCAAAGCGGAATGCGCGGGTCGTTGGCCTGGAACAAGGATGCAACACGGTCCGGCGTCTGTGAGTACATCACAGCAATGCCTCCCACCAAGGCCAGGATCGACACGGCTGCGGGGATCAGGAACCCCCGGGCCGGCGCCTTGCCCCGGACGAGGAAGATCGCCCACAGGGCGAAGCCGACCGCCGCCGCGATCACCGCCGTGCGCGACTGCGACAGCACCGAAGCAACGACCAGCAGAAGCAGGATCAGGACCACCGACATGGTCCAGATCCTGGCGCGCACCTCGAACAGGGTGCGAACCGACGGCAGAAGGGCCATGAGTGCGAGGGCGGCCATGGAAAGCGCCACGCCGTTGGAGGTCCAGTGCGGGAAGGACCCGGTGGCCGGAGCGAAGCGGCGACCGGCCGACGATACCGCCAAGGGCATGGA
>CAMCAC010000005.1 GCA_945872305.1 Candidatus Kuenenia stuttgartensis
GAGCCGGCGGGAGTCGCGGAGGTCGTTGTCACGGGGCTGGAGCAGCATGGCGGGCAGCATGCCGCGCCGTCCGGAGCCGCCACCCGGTCCGCGCACTGGGGACGGGGATCCGGCTCACTCCCCCGGATAGCGCAATCCCCAGGGCGCCCGCAGGGCGTCGAGGGTGTCCATGACCGCGATGGTGGTGGCGAGGGGCCGCTTCGGACTTTCCCGCAGGCCGGCGCGGAGGCAGCGGTCCACCTCGAGGATCTCGAACTGGTAGCCGTGGCCGGGGACCGGGTCCTCGACCCGGCGCGGGGGCTGGCCCTCGGCCTCGACGGTGTAGGCGGCGGGGTGGAAGAAATCATCCACGACGATGCGGCCGCGGGTGCCGTGGATACGGGCCTGGTGCGGGACCTTCAGGTCGAAGGCGGACATGAGTTGGGCCTGGCCGCCGCCGGGGAACTCCAGCAGGTAGGCGCTCTGGGCGTCCACGCCCTGGTCGCTGCGGCGCATGAGCGAGAAGCGGGCGATGGGGTCGGCGCGGAAGATGAGCTGGGCGTAGGTGACCGGGTAGATGCCGAGGTCGAGCAGGGCGCCGCCGGCCAGGGCCGGGTTGACCATGCGCGACGACCGATCCCACTCGTGACGGATGCCGAAATCCGCCTGGAGCAGGCGCACCTCGCCGATGACGCCGGCGGCCAGTTCCCCGAGCAACCGCTCGACGCCGGGAAAGAAGCGCGTCCACATCGCCTCCATCAGGAAGCAGTCCGCCACCGCCGCCGCCGCGGCGAGATCCCGGGCTTGGGCGGCATTCAGGGTGAGGGGCTTCTCGCACAGCACCGCCTTGCCGTGGGCAAGGGCGAGGCGGGTGTTGGCGTGGTGGCGCTCGTGGGTGGTGGCGACGTAGACCGCATCCACATCGTCGCGGCGGCACAGGGCTTCGTAATCATCCAGGGCCGCGCCGGCGCCGTGGGCCGCGGCGAAGGTGGCGGCCTTGCCCGGGGTCAGGCTGGCCACGGCCGCCAGGGATTGGCCGGGGACGAGCCGGAGGTCCTCGGCGAACTGGCGGGCGATGTTGCCGCAGCCGAGGATGCCCCAGCGCAGCGGACGGTCGGCGGGAATGGCGGTCGGCATGTCAGAGCCCCATGAGTTCGGCGACGCCGGCGGCCACATGCCGCGGGCGGTACGGGAAGCGGCCGATGTCCTCCCGGGCGGTGACCCCGGTGAGGACGAGCACGGTGTCGATGTCGGATTCGATGCCGGCGATGATGTCGGTGTCCATGCGGTCGCCGACGATGACCGTCTGCTCCCGGGTCGCTCCGAGCCGGCGCAGGGCGTTGCGCATCATGAGCGGATTGGGCTTGCCGAGGTAATACGCCTTGCGGCCGGTGGCGACCTCGACCGGGGCGACCAGGGCGCCGCAGGCGGGGACCAGGCCGCCCTCGGTCGGCCCGGTGGTATCCGGATTGGTACCGATCAGCCGTGCGCCGCCGAGCACCAGGCGGATCGCCTTGGTGATCGTGTCGTAGGTGTAGGCCTTGGCCTCGCCGATGACCACGTAGTCGGGATTCACGTCGTTCATGGTGATCCCTGCCTCGTACAGGGCGTTGAGCAGCCCCGCCTCGCCGATGGCGTACACGCTGCATCCGGGCATCTGCGTCGACAGGAACGCGGCGGTGGCGAGGGCGCTGGTGTAGAAGTGCTCCGGCGGCACCTCGAGTCCGAGCCGGGCGAGCTTCTGGGCCAGTTCCCGGGGCGAGCGCTCTGGAGTTGGTCAGGAACAGGTAGCGCTTCCCCGCCTGCTGGAGATGGCTCACGAACTCCTTCACCCCGGGCAGGAGGCGGTTGCCGTGGTAGATGACGCCATCCATGTCGCAGATGAAGGCGTCTTTGCTCAGGATCGGATGCATGGCGCCCAGGATCCCGCGCCGGCGGTCCCGGGGCAAGGGGAGGCTGGGGCGGCTAGCGGTCGCCGTCCCAGGTGCCGAGCCGGACCAGGGTCGCGTGGATCCGATCGACGCAGGCCGCGATCGGATCCCGCGCCGCATCGCACACCAGGTCCGGATCAGGGGATTCCTCGTAGGGATGGTCAAGGCCGGTCAGGTTGCACAGGGTTCCTGCCCGGGCCCGGGCATACAGGCCCTTGGTATCGCGCTGCTCGCACACCGCGAAAGGCGTGCTGACGAAGACTTCCAGGAAGGTTCCCGGCGGACAGGCTTCCCGGGCCTGTTGGCGACCGGCCCGGAACGGGGAGATGCAGGACACGATGGCGATCAGGCCGGTCTCGGCCACCATCGCCGCCACGGCGCCGATCCGCCGCACGTTTTCGTGCCGGGATGCGGCATCGTATCCGAGATCGCGGTTCAGACCGGCACGCAGGCGGTCGCCATCCAGGTGGGTGCACGGTCGACCCTCGGCCAGCAACCGGTCCATCAGCCCCCGGGCGATGGTCGACTTCCCGGATCCGCTCAGCCCGGTGAGCCAGACCACCCGGCCCCGCTGGCGGAGCAGGGATTCGAGCCGGGAGCGGGCGGACACGGTCATGATGGGCGGACACCGGGCAGGAACTCCACCACGCAGGGCAGACGGGTGCCGATCGGCACCGCCTCCAGGTACCCGCCGTCGGCCTTTTTCAGGCGCAACGCGGCGCCGTGGCCCTCGGGGAGGTGCTTGGCGAAGGCGCGGATCCTGGGATGCATCGGCGCCCCAGCCCCGTCCGCGAAGCGGATGCCGCCGATCCGGGCCACCCCGGTCCAGGCCGACGCCGTGCCATGCCGGGCCATGAGGGTGCGGGCGGAATTCATCTCGCCGACGGTCGGATCACAGCCCAGAAAGGGCCGTCCACCCAGCTCCGTGCACCGGGCCTCGGCCTCTTCCCAGGTGGCCGGGCCGGGCTCGAAGCGGTAGGCATGGCCGTTGGCGAGGCGGACCGAGCCATCATCACCGGCCCGGCCCGGCGCCTCGGCCCGCCAGGGCGACCGGTAGTCGATGCCCGTCTCCTCGAACAGGTCCCGGGTCGCGTCGGCGGTGGCGCTGGTGATGATCTCCACCGCCGTCGGGTCCGGCTCCTCGCTCCACTGGCCCTGGTTCTGGCGTTCCATGCGCTGCGGGCGCAACGCAGGATCGAGATCGAGCCATTCCAGGAGGCTGGTCAGGGCCGGGGAATCCCCGTCGAGATCCTCGATGGTGAGCACCCGGCAGCGCTCGCGCCCGAAGAGACGCCAAGCCCGGCGCAGATCATGGATGTACTGACCGCGTCGGGCATAGGCATGGCGCCAGGTCCACAAGCCGCCCCACCGGGTGCGCCGCGCCTCGGCGGCGAAGGCCTCCGCCATGGGCAGGGTTTCGCGATCGTTGCGGAACTCCATCCAGTAATGGCTGATCGCCCGCTCGACGGGATGACGGACGACCATGACCAGGCGCATGTCCGGAGCCACCTCGCGGATCCGCTCCAGCGCGTCCGGGATGCAGATGTAGTTCGGGGTGGATTCCCCGATGACCCGGTGGGCATCGCTGGCCGCGGCGAAATGGCGCAGGTACCGCGCCACGGACAGGCCCCGCAGCGGGTTGTCGAACTGGTGCAATTCCTTGGGATTCGACATGAGCGCCTGCGGATGCCTGGCAAGCCAGGCGTGCAGGGTCGAAGTGCCGCACTTCAGACCGCCGACAATCATCAGGTTCGGTGTCCGTTGGGCCGCCTTCCACTGCCGACGACGGCGAGGGGCCCCGGCCAGCCACAGCCCTCCGAGGAGGTGGTCGACGTTCATGACCACCCACCACGGGCGTGCCGCATCGCGGGGGGCCGCAATGATCCAGGTGCCCGAAGGTCCATGCTCCCAGGTTCGCCGCCATCGGGACCAGGACAAGATGGTCCGGCGTCCGCCGGCCCGTGGCCATCACCGCGGGGCGGATATTGACGCGGACCGGCGCGGCCGATGGTCCGCCCGCAGGAGGGCTCCGCCATGGGACTGTGGGACAAGATCGCCGGGGAACTGGTCGACATCGTCGAGTGGCTCGACCCGGACGACGGCACCGTGGTCCAGCGCTTCGCCCGCCACCAGAACGAGATCAAGCACGGGGCCAGGCTCACGGTACGCGAAGGCCAGATGGCGGTCTTCGTCAACGAGGGTCGGATCGCCGACGTGTTCGCGCCGGGCATGTACACCCTGGTCACCGCCAACCTGCCGATCCTGTCCACCCTCAAGGGCTGGATGCACGGCTTCAACAGCCCGTTCAAGGCCGAGGTGTACTTCGTCGCCACCCGGCTGTTCACCGACCGCAAGTGGGGCACCCGCAACCCGCTCATCCTGCGCGATGCGGAGTTCGGCATGGTCCGCCTGCGCGCCTTCGGCTCCGGCTGCCTGCGGGTGGTGAATGCCGAGACCCTGGTCCAGAAGGTGGTCGGCAGCGACGGGGTGTGGACCCTGGGCGACTTCGACGAGACCTACCGCAACCTGATCGCCGCCGCGTTCCCCGGGGCGGTGGCCGCCGCCGGCGTACCGCTGCTCGACCTGGCGGCGCACTACGGGCGGATCGCCGCAGAGATGCACAAGGCCGCCGGGCCGACCTTCGCCGCCTGGGGCCTGGAACTGAGCGAGTTCCGGGTCGAGAACATCTCCCTGCCGCCGGAGGTCGAGGCCCTCCTCGACAAGCGGACCGGCATGGGCGCCCTGGGGGATCTCAACCGCTTCACCCAGTTCCAGGCCGCCAACGCCATCCCGATCGCCGCCGCCAACCCCGGCGGCGGGGTCGCCGCCGCCGCCATGGGCGCCGGTCTGGGCTTCGGCATGGGCGCCCAGATGGCCGCCGGCTTCCCGCCGCCGATGCCGGCCCCCGCGGCCCCGGCCATGCCCCCGCCCCTGCCGGCGGCGCCGGCGTTCCATGTGGCCCTCGACGGCCAGCAGGCAGGACCGTTCGACCCGGCCCAGCTCCAGCAGCTCGCCGCCGCCGGGCGGCTGCGCCCGGACACCCTGGTATGGCGGGCGGGCCTGGCGGGCTGGCTGCCGGCGGCCCAGGTGCCGGACCTGGCCGGACTGATCCCGCCGGCGCTGCCCCGCTGACCGATGGCCGGAAGGACCTTCCCCTGCGCCTGCTGCGGTGCGGCGCTCGCCTATGGGCCGGGGACGACGCGCCTCGTCTGCGGCCATTGCGGTACGGAGAACGCCATCCCCGGGGATCCCGCGGCTGTCGCCGAGCGGGATCTGCATGCGGTCATCGCCGCCCAGGAGCATGCCGCTCCGCCCATCACCCGCCGGAGCCTCGACTGCCCGGGATGCGGTGCCGCCGTGCAGCTCGCCGCGGACCGGACCAGCGCCCCATGTCCCTGGTGCGGCGGAGCCCTCGTCGCCACCGATGCACCGACCGCGATCCGCCGGCCCGACGCGGTGCTGCCCTTCGCCATCGCCAGGCCGGCGGCCCAGGCCGCCCTCGAGTCCTGGGTTCGCTCGCGCTGGTTCGCGCCCGCTGCCTTCACCGCCATCGCCGGCCCCGATCGCCTGCGCTCGGTGTGGCTGCCGGCATGGACCGTGGATGCCCGGACGCGCAGCGACTACGAGGGGGAGCGGGGCGACTCCTACCGTGACACCGAGACCCGCCGGGTCCACGAACATGGGAAATGGGTGACCAAACAGGTGACGGTCACGCGCGTCCGCTGGCGCCACGCCGAGGGCCGGGTCGCCCGGGACTTCGACGACATCCTGGTCCCGGCCCCACGCAGCCTGCCCGAGGACCGGGCCAGGGAGCTGGAGCCCTGGCCCCTGGACCGGCTGGTGCCGTTCGACGAGGCCTTCCTCGCCGGCAGCGAGACCGAAACCCCGGGGCTTGCTGCGAGCGACGCCTTCGCCCGCGCCCGGACGGTGATGGACAAGGCCATCCGCGCCGACGTCTGCAACGACATCGGCGGCGACCACCAGCGGATCCACCGGGTGGACACGGTGGTCAACGATCCCACCACCAAGCAGATCCTCCTCCCCGTATGGGCCGCCGGCTACCGTCATTGCGGCCGCACCTTCACGGTGCTCGTCAACGCCGTCACCGGCGAAGTCCAGGGCCAGCGGCCATGGTCCGCATGGAAGATCGCCGCCACCCTCGCCGCCGCCCTGGCCGTCGCCGGCACCGGCATCCTGATCACCACCATGGTCCGCGGCTGATCGGCTCCGCGGCTGCACGCGCGCTCACACGTTCCTGACCAAGGCCGCGACAGCCCACCCCGCGGACAGGCGCGAGCCCCATCGATACGCGCACCACGGCGTGGTGCGCTCCGCGTGACGCGCAACGCCGGGGTAGCCCGCGAAGCGGGCAGGGGCGGAGCCCCTAGACAAGCATTGATGCACGTCGGAGACGCGTCATGCGCAACGCCGGGGTAGCCCGCGCAGCGGGCAGGGGCGAAGCCCCTGGGCACAGCGCCAGCGCGGCCGCCGAGGGGCGGTGGGCGGATACCATCGGCGAAGCCGATCCGCCCATCGTTCCCCCGCCCGGCGGGGGAACGAAGCCCCGACAAAGGCCGGGGTAGTCCGCGAAGCGGCGTAGGGGCGAAGCCCCTGAAGGTTTCAGCGCAGGAAGTCGAGCAGCGTCTGCTGGATCACCCGCGCTCCGGACTGCAGCCCCGCCTCCAGGGCGGTCTGGGTGAGCTGCATCTTGGCGATGACATCGGGGAGGTCGGCGTCCTCGGCGTCGGAAATGAGTTCGCCGACATACAGCCGGCTGTTCTCGAGCTGGTTGCGGGTCAGCTCCAGACGCTGCAACCGGCCGCCCATGGCGCCGTGCAGATCGTTGATGTGGTTGGCGGCGGTATCGATGGATCCCATCAGGTCGGCCACCGTGGCAGGATCATTGTCCGCCAGGGCATCGCGCAGGTCGGTGAGGGTGCGGAAGATGTCGACCTCGCCCTGGAAGAGGGCGAAGCCGTTCTCGTTGACGGTGGCGGTGGCGGCCTGGGAGACCGACACCTCGAAGGTGTCGAGGTCGCCCTGGTAGGCGACGGCGGAACGGTCCTCGGCCATGATGAACGGCTTGGTCAGCACCGCGGTGCCCGAGAAGATGTAGCGGCCATCGTGGACGGTGTTGGCGATGTCGACCAGGCGGGTGAGCTGGGAATCCACCGCCGCCGCAAGGGCACGGCGGCTGGCCGCGTCCTGGGTCCCGTTGGCACCCTGGACGGCGAGGGATTTCACCTCGTCCATGGTCGTGGCCATCTCGCCCAGGGCACTGTCGGTGGCGTTCTGGAACGAGATCGCCTTGCCGACGTTGTCCAGGTGCTTGGCTGCCTGCTGATCCTCGGCGCGGTAGCGCATGGCGATCTTGGCGGCGACCGGATCGTCGCTGACCCGGTTGATGCGCTTGCCCGAGGCGAGCTGTTCCTGGTAGTCCGCCATGCGGGCCAGGGTGCGCTGGTTGTTGGCCAGCACGGTGTTCGACAGGACGACGTTGGTCACCCGTTCCATGATCTCACCTCAGGATGTCGAGCAGGGTCTGGATGTTCTCGCGCGCGGTGCTCACGACCCGGGCGGCGGCGGCGTAGGCCTGCTGCTGGAGGATGAGGTTGCCCACCTCCTCATCGATGTTGACCCCGGCCTGGGAGGCCCGCCGGCCTTCCAGGCTCTGGGCCAGGATGGTCTGGCTCTCCAGGCTGCGCTCCGCCTGCTGGGCCCGGGCGCCGATGCCAGCGACCAGGCCCTGATAGCTGTCCTCGAGGGTGAAGGCGCCGCCGCCGAAGAGCTTGCTCTCGCGGACGCTGATCATCTCCAGCAGGCGGCTGTTGTCGCCCTGGGCCCGGGTCTGGCCCACCGAAAGCTGGGTCGGATCCGCCGCGACCCGTTCCGCCAGATCAAGGTCGAGGGCCCGGCTGCCGGAGAACAGGGCATTGACCCCGAGGGCGCCGAGCAGGCCCGCCTGGTCCGGCTGCGCGTCGGGATTGAATTCCACCTGGTATCCGGCGGTGGACAGCGGGCCTGGGCCGAACTGGGCATACACGCCGTCGGCGATCTCGATGGGCGTTCCGGCGGGCTTGGTGTTGTCGAGGAGCACCTGGAGCTTGCGCTGCTCGGGAGCATCCGGGCTGCCGGTCCAGTAGGTGAACTCGACCAGGGGCGGATTGCCGGGCGCCGCGGTGCCGGCAGGCGCGCCGATGACGCCGGCGGTGACCACCCGGGCCGACCACGGCCGGGCGGGATCGTAGCTGAGCTGGCCGGTGTAGCGGCCCTTGACCGTCACCGAGGCATCGGCCGCTCCCCAGCTGGGCGCCACCGACAGGACCGGGGGCGGCGCGCCGGTGCCATCCATGACCACCGTGAAGGTGTCGCCTGGGCGGAGGATGCCCGCATCGGCCGGAAAGGTGAAATCGATGCCGCCGACCGAGACCAGACCCCCCGCCGCCAGGGGCACGGTCCCGTGCACCGTCTCCGCTCCGGTGAGCGCATCCCGGGTGAAGACCTGCAGGTCCCCGGCGGTACTGGCACGGATGCCGATCGGCTTGCCGGCAAAGGCCGCATCCGACCCCGAGGTATTGATCGACAGGGCCGGACCCGTCCATGCGTTGGCGCTCGGCCGCACATCGAGGGCCGGGGAGAAATCGATGGAGCGGCCGGCGGCTGCGGTCAGGCGCAGGCGGAACGCACCGTCCACGGCCACCGCCTCGGCGGTGACCCCGGGGATCCCCGCCGACGGCGGGACCAGGGCGAAACCGCCCCCGCTGCCGGTGTTGATCGCGTTCACCAGATCGCGCAGGGACCGGCCGGTGTCGACCGCGGGATCGAAGCGGACCGTATGCTTGGTGGCGATGCCGGTGGTGGTGTCGAGGACGTTGATGGTCAGGTTGCGGGCGGTGAGCACCCCGTTCGCATCGCGGAACGAGGGCGCAAATGCGGTCGGGATGCCGTCGGCTCCGCTGACATCGGGGGCCAATGCCGGATCATCGAGATCCAATCCGATGTCGGAGAGCGGGATGCCCACGGACCCGAGGTGGCTCTGGGCACGGTAGGCATGGCTCGTGGCGGTGGCGTGGAGCTGGTTGAGGGCCTTGGCCACCGTTGCCGCCAAGTCATCGATGTCCGCCTGGAGATCAGGCACGATCGTGCCCTGGAGCTCCATCAGGGCCGCGACCCGCCCACCCGTCGGGGACAGGGAGGTCCCGCCTGGCGTGAGGATCTGCAGCACCCCGGAGGAGGCGACCGTGGCGGTGAGCGGGTTGGCGCCGCCCAGGCCGACCAGCAGGGCCCCATCGCTGTCGATGAGCATCGCCCCATCCGGCTGCGGCCGGGTGCGGATGTCGATGCGCTCGGCGAGCTGGCGGATGAGCTCGTCCCGCCGGTCGAGCAGGTCGTTGGGATTGTTGCCGAGGTTCGTCTCGGCCCGGATCGACTGGTTCAGGCTGCCGATCTCGGTGGTCAGGTCGTTGATCGCATCGACCTCGCTCTCCAGGGCGCCGCGGTAATCGTCGCGCAGGGTCTGCAGCCGGTCCGCCAGATCGCGCAGGTTGGCGGTCCAGGTCTGCACCGACTGGGCCGCGGTCGAGCGCAGGGCCGAGGAATCGGAATTGTTCGACAGGTCCTCGAAGGCTGAGAACAGGTCGGCGGTGGCCTTGGCCAGGCCGGCGTCACCAGGCTCGTTGAACGCGAGTTCGAGGTTCTTGAGGTTGCCGTCCAGGCTGTCGAGCCGGCCGAGCTCGGCGGTGGCGAGGCGCAGCCGGTTGAGCAGGAGGTCGTCCACCGAACGGCGCACCGCATCGATGCTCACCCCGCGGCCGAGCTGGCCGGGGCGGATCGACTCCGGCAGCTGGGTGGTCAGCTCCAACCGCTGCCGGCTGAAGCCCGGCGTCGTCGCGTTGGCGATGTTGTGGCTCGTCACCTCCATCGCCCGCTGCTGGGCGGAAAGGCCGCTGAGCGCGATGAGGAGGGAGTCGGGCATGACGCTGATCCGGGACGCACGCCCTGTGCCAAGAGCGAGTCCGCACGGCCCCATGGGGGACAAGGGCTTGCATCCCGCCGCCCGGGCATGGGCTGCCGGCGTGATCCGCCTGCGCCTTGCCGACCGCCGCCGCCACCGTTGCCAGCGTGGCCATCTGTGGGTGTACCGCTCCGACCTGGAGCCGGGCCAGGAGGTGCCGGATGGCGAGCCGGTGGTGGTCGAGCATCCCCGGGGCGGGGTGGTCGGCACCGGGCTCGCCTCGGCCCGGTCGCAGATCGCGGTCCGGCTGCTCGCCCGGGGCGAGGTGGCGGTGGACGAGGGATTCCTGCGCGACCGTCTGTGCGCCGCGATCGCCCGCCGGGCCGGGGGCCGGCCATGCCACCGGCTGGTGTGGTCGGAAGGGGATCTCCTGCCCGGCCTGATCGTGGACCGCTATCACGACCGCTTGGTGGTCCAGGCCACCACCGCTGGCATGGACCGGCGGCTCGGGCTGCTGATCGATCTGCTGCGGGAGCTCACCGGCGCCGCCCAGGTGGTCGAGCGCAACGACCTGCCGGTGCGCGCCCACGAGGGGCTGGAGCAGCGGGCCGGAGTCCGCCACGGCCCTGCGGACACGGTGCTGGAGGCGACCCTGGGCGCCGCCCGCTGGCGGATCGACCTCCTGGACCCGCATAAGACGGGCACCTACCTCGATCAGCAGGACGCGCACGAACGGGTGGCCGCCCTGGTCCGGCCCGGGATGCGGGTGGCGGATGTGTTCAGCCACCTGGGCGGCTTCGGCGTCCACGCCGCCCTGCGCGGCGCCCAGGCGGTGTGCGTGGACCAGGCGGCGGCGAGCGTGGCCGGGGTGCGCGCGGCGGCGGATCTCAACGGTGTCGGCGACCGCATCGAGGCCATCGAGGCGGATGCCTTCGCCTGGCTGCGCGGCGAGGCCCGGGCCAAGGCCCGCTACGATGTGGTGGTCCTCGATCCGCCCTCGTTCGCCCGCAACCGCGACGCCCTGCCGGCGGCCCTGCGCGGCTACACCGACCTGCACCGGCACGCCCTGGACCTGCTCGGGACCGGCGGCGTGCTTGCCACCTTCACCTGTTCGCATCACGTCGACGAGACGGCCTTCCGCGAGGCCATCCTCGACGCCGCCGCCGCCGGCGGCCGCACCCTGCGCCTGGATGGCCGTTTCGACCAGCCCACGGACCATCCGGTGCTCGCGGCGATTCCCGAGACCGAGTACCTGCGCGGCCTGCGCTATACGGTCATCGACGGCGGCTGATCCGGATCACTTCACCTGGGGGTCGGCGGGGAAGGGGCCCTTGTAGACCTTCGCCTCGCCGCCCCGTTCCCGCCCGGCCAGCCAGGGGACCGGGATCCGGACCAGGGTGCCGGCATTGGGCCCGCGGATCAGATAGCCCTCGAGCAGGACATATCCGTTCAGGCCACGCCCGCACAATTCGACGGAGTAGGCATCCTTTTCGCCAGTGAAATACCACTGTGGCCAGCCCTTGGTGTTGATGCCGCCCTTCACCAGCGCGTCGGCGATGACGATGTTCGGCTTGGCCGGGGTCCCGGCATCCACCGCCCCGATGGTGTGGCCGTTGTTGCCCCGGGCGATGCGGATGTTCAGGAATCCACCGCGGCCGGCATTGCGGTAGGCGGCCGCCATCAGGTCGGTGGAACGGATGCAGTCCATGTTGCCGGTGGCGCAGGCATCGCGCAGGGTCAGCACGAGTCCGGTATATTTTCCCTTCTGATAGAGGGCGTTGGTGAAGGCATGGGCCTGGACCAGGACATCCGCCGGTCCGCCCTTGGCCACGGCGATGGCATCGAGCGCCGGCTTCTGGAACCGGTCGCCCCACTCCATCCCGGCGAAATTGTCACCCCGCAGCATCAGCACATCCATGAGGTCGGCGGCAGAGGCCTTGGGCTGGGCCTTGTCCATGCGGGCGAGCACCAGGGCGAGCGCATCGACCTTGTTGACGACCACCGCCCGTCCGAGCTGGGCCGCCAGGTAGCTGCGCTCGAACGGCAGGGCGGCGCACGCATCCCAGGTCGCCTGGTTGGCCTTGCCCAGGCGGCCGCGAAGGGTGGTGAAGGCGACCCGCACCGCCGGCGGCAGGTGGGCGGCGGCGCCCTCGGCGGCCGGCGGCAGCGCCGGCCAGGGCCGGAACAGGTCCTCGGCCTGGCGCTCGACCTCCAGATAATGCTGATTGAAGTAGAAAGACAGGTGCCCGCCGGGAAACCGGCCCAGGTGGGAGTCCGGATTGTACTTGCCGGCGTAGGGCTGGTCCATGAGGGTGAACACCGACTCCCCGCGCTCCATGAAGGCGAGCTGGGCGAGGTGGTTGGCGATCAATGCCCCCTGCCAGCGCAGGAGATCGTGGAGGTGGGCGGTGGCGGCGACGAGCTCGCGGCCCGCCGGGGCCGACTCGGCACCGCCCGCGAGCCAGGCGGCGAGGGCGGCCTCGGGCAGGCTCCGCCCGCTGGGAGCGGTCAGACCCGCCGGGGCGGGTCCCACGGCGATCTGGGCGGCCCGGGCGGCGGCGCTGGCCGCGCGGGCCAGCAGGGCCGGAACTGGAGCCCCCTCCCGCTCAAGGAATGGCTTCAGGGTGCTCCGGTGCCAGGCGAGATCCGCCAGCGGCGTCTTGCCCCGCTCGCCGTTGCCGATGTACATGCTGGTCAGGCGGACGCCGAGCCCCGCATCGCGGATCGGCTTGAACATCAGGTCCTGGACCTTCTGCACCGCGCCATCCGCGTGGGCATAGCAGTCGGCGACCGACGAGGAGCCGGGTTTCCGCGCCCCCATCAGGACCAGCTTGGATTCGGCCACCAGCCCCGGCAGGTCCGCCACCAGGGCCCGGGCGGCCTCGTCCATGGATTCCCCGGCGACCAGGGTCAAGGGCAGGATCAGACAGAGCAGGAAGCGGCGCATGGGGGATTCCTAGCCCTTCCTGGCGGGAACGCCTGTGGAATTCCCCATCACCGGGACCTTATGCGCGCATCGCCTCGATCGCCTTGGTCGAGGCGGCCAGGACCTCCTTGTGGAGCGAGCCGCCGTGGCTGTCCATGGTCACGATGCATGGGAAGCGTTCGGCCCACAGGTGCCAGATCGCTTCCGGGGAGCCGAGGTCCATCCAGTCCACCCCGTCAACCCGGGTGATGCGCTCGGCGCACACCTGGGCGGCGCCGCCGATGGCATGCAGGTACACGCAGCCGTACTTCTGGCAGCCGTCGAGGGTCTTGGGGCCCATGCCGCCCTTGCCGATCACGCCGCGGATGCCGTGGTCGCGCATGACCTCCCACTGGTAGGGCTCCTCGCGGGAGCTGGTGGTCGGGCCGGCGGCCCGGCATACCCAGCGGTCACCCTCCTTCACCATCACCGGCCCGCAGTGGTAGATGATCGCGCCGCCCAGATCCACCGGCGGCTTCTCGCCGTGGTGGAGCCGGTGGTGCGCCGCGTCGCGGCCGGTGTAGAGCCGGCCGGTGATCTCCACCGTGTCGCCGACCTTGAGGGACCGGGCGACGGCTTCGGTGAGGGGAGTCTGGAGCTGGATGACCGCCATGGGAGCCTCAGTAGAGCCAACGGGTGATGCCGGCGTCGGCGCCGAGCACGACGCCCTGCCGCCGGAACGCCCAGCACATATAGGAGATGGACACGAAATAGCTGGCCGGGACGCGGTTCAGCTTGCCGACCTTGCAGCCGAGCAGGGTGGTCTTGCCACCGAAGCCCATGGGGCCGATGCCGCTCTGGTTGGCCTTGCGGACCACGGTGGCTTCGAGCTCCGCCAGGACCGGATCGATGTTGGTGTCGTCGAGGGCGCGCAGGAGCTGGCTCTTGGCGCAGGCCATGCCACTGACCCGGTCGCCGCCGATGCCGACGCCGAGGATGCCGGGGCCGCAGCCCTGGCCCTGGGCGTTGAGCACGCAGTCCAGGATCGCGTTCTCGACCCCCTTCAGGTCGCGGCCGCCGAGCTTGGGGTTGGGCAGGGTGTAGGTGGCGCCGACATTCTCGCAGCCACCGCCCTTGAGCATGAGCACCACCTCGACCTCGTCGCGGCGCCACTGGTGGAAGTGCATGTCAGGGAAACCGGGGCCGACATTGTCGCCGGTGTTGGCGCCGGTGATCGAGTCGACGGAGTTCTGACGCAGGTAGCCCTTGGCGGTGGCCTGCTTCACCGCCGCGATGGCGGCCTCCTCGAAGGCGATCTGGTCGTAGCCGACCGGGGTGTGGACATAGAACAGGATCGAGCCGGTGTCCTGGCACAGGGGCTGGCTCTTGTCCTTGGCCAGGCCGATGTTGCAGCCGATCACATCCAGGGCGTAGGCGGCGTTGGTGCCGGATTCCTCGGTGCCCTTGGCGGCCTCGACGGCGCGCACCACGTCGGCGGGCAGGATGGTCGAGGTGCGGCGGATGAGCTCGACCAGGGAGGCGATCAGGGTGTCGGACATGGCGGTGGACCGTACCGGCGGCTCCGCCGCCGGAAGGGCCGGACCCCTCACGGGGCGATCGATGCGGCAGACGCGCTGGGGATGAATGCGCCGGTGGCGGTGACCGGTCCGCCCGTCTCGACCGCCGCCCCGGTGGCGGCGGACCAGCCCCAGCTCACCCCCAGCCAGGCGGCGATGCCGATGGCGGCGAAGAACAGCAGGGTGACCACGAACATCACCCATCCGAGCATGGCCATCAGCCCGTCGCGGCACAGCCAGCCCATGCAGAGGAGGACGATGCCGTAGGACGGCAGGGAGTTGGTGAAGGGGACGACCATCGGCAGCGCGAGGAGAATCCCCAATGCCGCCATCACCAGCCCGCTGACCACCCGAACCGGCCCCGGGGCGACCAGCGCACGATACCGGGGCCGGGTGAGGCGCTCCAACCAGGCCAAGGGCTTGGCGACCCAGGTCAGCAGGCGGCCAAGGACCCCCGCCGGCAATTCCCGCCGGGCGACGAAACCCGGCAGGCGGGGACGACGATGCCAGGCCGTGTACAGACCGATGGACATCAGGCCGATCCCGAACGGCGTGCTGATGCCCGGGACCGGCACCGGCGACAGGAACGGCACGGTCATGATGATGGCGAGCAGGAACGGGCCATTGGCCCCCAGCCGCTCGTACAGCTCGCCGACCACCACCGGGCGCTCGCGCAGGTCGGCCCCGACCTCGGCGATGCGCTCACTGGGCAGGCGGCGACGGTGCGGCAGTGGCATGGCGGCGTCAGGGTCGTAGGACGCAGCCATGGTGGAACCAGTCGTACAGGTCCGTGGGTTGGTCAAGCACTTCCCCATCCGCCGGGGCGTCTTCGGCCGCCAGGTCGGAGCGGTGCGCGCGGTGGACGGGGTTGATCTCGACCTTGCCCCCGGCGAAGCCCTTGGACTGGTCGGCGAGTCCGGCTGCGGCAAGACGACCCTCGGCCGCTGCCTGCTCCGGCTGGTCGAGCCGACCTCGGGTTCGATCCGCGTCCTTGGCACCGACCTGATGACCTTGCGCGGCGAGAAGCTGCGCACCTTCCGCCGCCATGCCCAGATGATCTTCCAGGATCCGTACGGCAGCCTGAACCCGCGCCTGACCGTGGGCCAGGCGATCACCGAGCCGATGGTGGTCCACGGCCTGTGCGGACGCGACGAGGCCTGGACCCGGGCCGAGGCCCTGATGGACCGGGTCGGCCTGAAGCGTGAGCAGCTCCAGCAATACCCGCACCAGTTCAGCGGCGGCCAGCGCCAACGCATCGGCATCGCCCGGGCCCTGGGCCTGGAGCCGCGCCTGGTGGTGTGCGACGAGCCGGTCAGCGCCCTGGATGTCTCGGTCCAGGCCCAGGTGCTCAACCTGCTGCGCGGGCTGCAGCGCGACCTGGGGGTGAGCTACCTGTTCATCAGCCACGACCTGTCGGTGGTGAGCTGGCTGTGCGAGCGGGTGGCGGTCATGTACCTGGGCGAGATCGTCGAGATCGGGCCGCGGGCGGCGATCTACCGCAACCCCCTCCATCCCTACACCCAGGCCCTGCTCTCGGCGGTTCCGGATGCAGCCCGCCAGACCGGCCGGCCCCGGGTGATCCTGGAGGGCGACCCGCCGAGCCCCCTGGAGCCGAGCGGGCCCCTGCGCTTCACCGGCCGCTTCCCGCGCTTCGCCGCCGCCTTCACCGAGGGCGAGATCCGACTGCAGGAGGCTGGTCCCGGCCACTGGGTGCGCTGCGCCCGGCTGGATGTCCTGCGGGACCTGGCCGCATGATCCACCATCCGTCGCAGCCACACCGGTGCTGACCCTGGCCGCCGCCACCCTGGCGGTGCTGCCGGCCATGGCCGTGGCCGCCGCCGTCCGTCAGGCCGTCCGGGGGCATACCACATCGGCCCTGGCCCTGGTCTGCTGGGCCTTGGCCTTGGCCGCGGTCGCATTCGCCACGATCAGTTACGGCGAGGAGGCGGCCCAGGACGAGGACCTCCGCCGCCGCGACGCCCTGGTCCGCGCCACCGGCCTCGCCGCCGACCAGTTGCCGGGAGGGGACCTCGCCCTGCTTGCCCGGGACGCCAGCGACTACACGCATCCGGCCTATCAGCGGATGGTTGGCCATCTGCGCCGGATCCAGGCCCGCTTCCAGGATGCCCGCTTCGTCTACATCCTTGAACGGGCCCCGGACGGCGGCCTCCGATTCGTCGCCGACGCGACACCGGCGGGGGATCCGGGCCATTCCGCACCCGGGGAGCCCTACGGCGGGAATGGCCTGCCGGATTTCCTCGCTGGCGGCGCGGCAGCCGGGGTCGAGGGGCCGTTCACCGACGCCTATGGCCATTTCGTCACCGGGCACGTCCGCCTGGCGGACACGCCCGCGGACCGTCCGGCGATGCTTGGCATCGACTACGATGCCGGCGCGTGGATGGCCGCCGTGGACGAGCACCGCCGGGAGCAGCTCCTGCTCGGCCTCGCGTCGCAACTCCTCCTTGTCCTGTGCTACCTGCCCCTGCACCGGCAGGCGGCGGCCAATCGCCGCCTGCGCCGCCAGGGGGAGCTGCTCCAGGCCTGCGCCCAGGCCGCGGAGGCCCTCGCCGGCGGCGACGATCCCGCCATCGCCCTCGCGCCGCATCTCCGGGATCTCGGCCGTGCCCTCGATGCGGACTCCGCCGCCCTGCTCGCCCTGGAGGAGGGCGAGGAGCCGAGCCTCACCGGGCTGGCCGGGTGGGATGTCAGCGGGAACGACGGCGCGACCGCCCTGGCCGGTCCACTGCTGCCCGCCCTCGCGCGGTGGCCGGCGGCGTTCCGCACCGGCGCCGAGATCGCCGGCCCGGTCGCCAGCGCACCCCCGATGGAACGCCAGCGGCTCGCCGGCGCAGGGGTCCGCAGCCTCGCCCTGGTTCCGATCCACGCCGGGGGCCGGGCCTGGGGCTGCCTGGGCTTCACCGACCGCCAACGGGTTCGGTCCTGGGACGCCGGCGACCTGCACGCCCTGCGCATCCTCGCCGACGCGGTCGGCGGGGCGATCGCCCGCCGACGGATCACCGCCGAACTGGAAGAGGCCCGGACCCGGGCCGAGGCCGCCGCCCGGGCCAAGGGCGAATTCCTCGCCAGCATGACCCACGAGATCCGCACGCCGCTCAACGGCATCCTCGGCATGGCCGGCATCCTCGTCGACGCCCGCCTGCCCGGCGACCTGGGTGAGCATGCGGCGACCATCCGCAGCAGCGGCGAATCCCTGCTCACGATCATCAACGACATCCTCGACCTGGCCAAGGCGGAATCGGACCACATCGAGCTGGAACGCACCCCGTTCTCGCCGCGCACCGCCATCGAGGACGCCGCCCTGCTGCTCGCCGAAAAGGCCCAGTCCAAGGGTCTCGAACTGGCGGTGCTGATCGATCCCGGCGTGCCGGACCGCCTGCTCGGTGATCCCGGTCGGCTGCGCCAGATCGCCCTCAATCTGATCGGCAACGCGGTCAAGTTCACCAACTCGGGCGAGGTGCTGGTGGCCTTCGCGCCGGTGGGCGGCCGCCCGGACTGGTGGGACCTGGTCGTGCGAGACACCGGCATCGGCATGGATCCCGAGACGATGGAGCGGTTGTTCCGCCCCTTCAGCCAGGCCGATGCGAGCACCACCCGCCGCTTCGGCGGCACGGGGCTCGGCCTGGCCATCTGCCGCCGTCTCGCGGACCTGATGGGTGGGACGATCACGGTGGAATCCGCGCCGGGAGCGGGCACCACGATGCGGCTGCGCGTCCCCCTGCCGGTGGTCGATGCGGAAACCGGACCGCACCGCCGCCGCCGGCGCGGCGCCACCGCCCTCGCGATCGTGCCCCACCGGGCGACCCGCGAAGCCTTGGTGGAGATGCTCGACCGGGCGGGGGTCGCCACCACCGCCGTGGCCTCGGCCGACGGGATCCCAAGCGGGAGCTTCCCGCTGCTCCTCTGGGACGTCGCAGGCGGGGATGCGGCCGATTGCCGCGATCTCGCCAGGCGGATCCAGGCCGTCCGAACGCTCTGCCTGGCCCCGATCGCACGACGGATGTCGGCCCAGGATCTGGCCGCGTACGGGGCCGCTGCGGTCCTGCGCAAACCGCTCCGCCGCCGTCTGCTGCTCGATGCCATCGACGATGACCCCGCGACCGGCGCCCACCCGCGCATCCAGACCGAGACCGCATCCCAGTTCGCCGGCCGGCGCATCCTGGTCGTCGACGACAACCCCGCAAACCTGCGCCTGGCATCCATCGTGCTCGAACACCAGGGGTTCCGCGTCGACTGTGCGGGCAGCGGCGCCGAGGCGGTGGCCGCCCATGCGCGCATGCCCTACGACGCCATCCTCATGGACTGCCTGATGCCGGAGATGGACGGCTGGACCGCCGCCCGGGCGATCCGCGCCCAGGAGCAGGATGGGCGGCGCATCCCGATCCTGGCGGTGACCGCCAACACCCCGGCGGACGAGCAGGAACGCTGCCGGGCCGCGGGCATGGACGGCGTGGTCGGCAAGCCCCTGCGCCCGCCGGAACTGCTCTCCCTCCTCGATCGCCTGCTCCGCCCGGCCCGCACCCTGCGCGACGAGACCGTCGCCACCCTGGGCGGCGGCGACCTGCGCGCCGGGTTGAACCGGATCCTGGCCATGTGGGACGGTGCCATCGCCCCGCCCCTGGCCCGGATCACCGGCGGGACCACCGGCGAGGCCCGGCTCGCGGCCCTGCGGGAGCTCAGTTCCCTGGCCGGCACCTTCGGTCTCGACGCCCTGGCCAGCGCCGCATTGAACGCCGAAGGCTGCGTCGACGACGAGAACCGCTGGGAGGAGGCCGCGGCGCGGATCGTGGCGACCGCCGAACGCAGCCGGACCCGGGTCGAGCAGCGTCTGGCCTGAGCGGGCTCAGCGGGCCTTGGGATCGAACGCCGCGCGGAGGCCGTTGCCGACCAGATAGAGGGCCGAGACGAGGGCGAACACCGCCAGGCCCGGGGTCCAGATCAGCCACGACATGTGGATGTTCTCCCGGCCCTGGTTGAGCAGCTGGCCCCAGCTCGGGGCATTGGGATCGCCCAGGCCGATGAACGACAGGCCCGACTCGCCGAGCACCGCGCCGGCGATGCCGAACACCGCCCCGATCAGGAGCGGGGTCATGCAGTTGGGCAGGATGTGGCGGAACATGATGCGCACCCGGCCAAGGCCGAGGGCACGGCCGGCGAGCACATAGTCGCGGCTCGACTGGACCAGCACCTCGCCGCGCACCAGCCGGGCATCGCCCGCCCAGCCGGTCAGGCCCTGGACAAGGATGATGATGAAGATGTCCCGGCCCAGGGCCGAGACCACGATCAGGATCAGGATGAAGGTCGGGAAGCACATCATGATCTCGACGATGCGCTGAAGCAGGAGGTCGACCCAGCCGCCGAAATAGCCGCTCACCGCGCCGATGAGGATGCCGATCGCCATGGCGATGCCGGTGGCGACGAAGCCGATGGTCAGGCTGATCCGCCCGCCGAAGAGCATCCGCGCGAGCACATCCTGGCCCCGGCTGTCGGTGCCGAGGAGGAATGGCCGCCCGGTGGCGGCGTTGACGGTGCCCGGCTCCTTGAGGACGGCCCCGGCATAGGTCTGGTCCCATTGGTGGCCGATCGGCGTGAACACCGCCCGCACGGTGCCGGGATCCGCAAGATGGGCACTCAGGCTGCGGCTCTCCGGCGGGTAGCCCCGCCACAGGGACCGCCAGCCGCCGTCATCCCGGGGGATGGGCACCACCATCACCAGCGCCGCCACCAGGGGCACCCCGGCGATCAGCAGGATCCGCCGCGGCCAGGACCAGGTCCCGCGGAACCACCAGGCGATCGCGAGGGTGAACGGCAGGGTCACCGCGAACAGGTTGAACACCAGGTCGTAGGGCTTGGCGTAGGTCTTCCGGTTGAACAGCTCACCGAGCACCGGCGAGGTCCAGCCGCTGCCGTCGTTCCACAGCAGGGCCGCCTCGGAGGACAGGAACGGGGCATAGACCGCCCCGGCGACCAGCACCGCCAGGATGGCGAGACCGATGCGCACCCCGATGGAGCCGCGGAAGTGGGCCCAGGCGGCCTGGGACGGGGTCATGACCTCAGGCATAGCGCGCCCGCACCCGCGGATCGACCACGGCATAGAGGATGTCGGCGATCAGGATGCCGATGAGCAGCAGGCCGACCGAGATGATCGTCGAGCCCATGACGAGGGGCGCATCGCGCTGGATCGCCGCGTCGAGGAGGAGCTGGCCGAGCCCGGGGATGGAGAAGATCTGCTCGACGATCACCGAGCCGCCGAACAGGCTGGCGAGCAGGCCGGAGCCCAGGGTGATCATGGTGATCATGCTGTTGGGCACCGTGTGGCGGTAGACCACGCCATCCTCGTCCACGCCCTTGGCCCGGGCGGTGCGCGCGTAGTCGGAACCGAGCTGGTCGAGGAGGCTGCCGCGCATGTACCGGCTCAGGCTGGTGAAGCTGCCGTAGCAGAGCACGATGAGGGGCAGGGTGGCATGCCAGGCGGCGTCCTTCAGCCATTCCCAGGTGGACATCCAGGCATGGTCGGGGCTGAGGATGCCGCGGTTGGGGAACCACGCCGTGCGGCCGCCGGGATGGTCGGTGCACAGCAGGTGCAGGAACAGGGTGCCGACGAAGAACGAGGGCAGGGACCAGGTGAGGAACAGGACCTGGGTGGTGGCCTTGTCCTCGAAGGTGTTCATGCGCCGGGCGGAGCGGATGCCGATCAGAACCGCACCGATCCAGCCGATGGCGATGGCGATGAAGTTGTAGGTGAAGGAGATCTGCCAGCGTTCGGCGATCAGGTCCCAGACCGGCTGCTTGCGGGTCTCGGAATACAGGGTGCCGGTGAGCAGCTTGGCGAAGAAGTCGGTGAAGCCGGTCTCGCCGACCAGGGCGGTCCAGCGGCGGGTCGAGCGGTCCCACTCGCCGGGGGTGGCATCGACCAGGACGAGCAGACGCGCGACCTTGTCCGCCACCTTGGGATCGGTGGTGGCGAAGCCGGTCCCCCGCTCGTTGCGATAGCCGACCCGGAGCCGTTCCAGCTCCTGGATCCGGGTGCGCGCCGCCTCGACCCAGGCGACCCCCTGCCGCTCCGCCGTCTCCGGCAGGACGATGGGCATCATGGCGTAGGTCAGGGCGGTGGCCGCGGGTCCGTGATAGCGGGCCTGGGCCGGATCGCGCAGCACGCCGGCCAGGGGCTCGACCAGCAGGGAGCCGCCGGACCACAGCTCGACCTCGGCACGGAAGGCGTCGGAATCCTTGGTGGTGCCGACCCGCTCCGCCGCCCGCAGACGCTCGACGATGCCCTCGGGCCCGATGAAACCGCGGGTGTTGAGCAGGGCCGGCAGGTCCCGGCCGGTGCGCCGGAGCTTGACCAGATGGCCCTGGACCTGGGCCGCCATCTGCTTGCCGTCCGCCTGGCGTTCGCCGGCCTCGCCGCCACCCACCAGGGTCTCGGCCAGCGACACGTCCTGCATGCGCAGCACGGCGAAATTGATGATCAGGATCCCGAGAAAGGTCGGGACCATCCACAGCATGCGGCGGAGGAGGTAGGCGAGCACCGGCGTCCCGGATCAGGGCTGGAGGAGGTACCAGGCGCGGGGATCGCGGCTGAACATCGGGTGGTAGGCATCGAGACCGAGCTCGACTCCACCGAGCCGCTCACGGTTCCAGACGAAGATGCCCTCGGTGCAACGCACGAAGAGGTATGGCTGCTCGGCGAAGATCAGCGCCTGGATCTCCTTGGCGATGGCATCCCGGCGGTCGGCTTCGAAGGTCACCCGCAGGGCCTCAGCCAGCTCGTCGACCCGTGCGTTCTTGAAGCCGCAGTGGTTCGAGCTGCGCGGCTCGTCGGCGGCCTTGCTGTCCCACAGCTGCTTGAAGTCGAGGTCGAGGCCCATCCGCCAGCCCATCATCACCGCATCGAAATTCACGTCCTCGGTGCGCTGGAGCATGTCCTTCCACTCCACCGGCAGGGGCACCAGCTCGACGCCGATGGTCTTGAGGTTGTTGCGGTAGATCAGGGACAGGGATTCGCCCTCGGGGCTGTTGGCGCCCAGGAGCAGTTCGATGGAGAGGGACTTGCGCGCACCGTCGATGACCTTGTCCACCACGCCGTCGCCGTCGCTGTCGGTCCAGCCGGCTTCCGCGAGCAGGGCCTTGGCCTTGGCCGGGTCGAAGGCGAAATCCCGGAGCTCCCGGTTGAACGACGGATGGTCGGGATGGACCGGGCCGATCTGCGGCCGGCCGAGGCCCATGTACACCTCGTCGATGATGCGCTTCTTGGGGAAGGCGTGGGCCAGGGCATGGCGCACCCGGCGGTCGGCCAGGATCGGCCGGCGCATGTTCCAACCGATGTACTGGTAGCTGCTGCTGACCACCTTCTCCCAGGCGAAGGGGCCGGCGCGGCCGGCCTTGGGATTGGCCGGGTCGGCGGCCGGGAAGCGGGGCTCCTTGCGGTCGAGCACCTCGGCCTTGAACTGGTTGGGGGTCAGGCCGTGGCTGAGCACCTGGCCGTTCTTGAAGGCGACGAGCTGGGCGTCGGGCTTGCGCACCTCGGCATCCCACTCGATCGCCTCGAAGTGGCGCGACACGCCCCAGTAGGCGGGATTGCGTTCGAAGCGCAGCCGGCGGTCCGGGGCGATCTCGGCCACCCGGTAGGCGCCGACGCCGACGAACTGCAGCTCCGCGTCGAACCAGTGCTTGTTGAACTCGGCGCCGCGGGTGGCGACGGGCAGCTCGCGGCCCTGGCGGTCGCGGCCGTACACATGCCGGGGCAGGGGCGACAGGCCCATGCTGAAGGCGAGCGAGGTGTACACCTTGCGCTTCCAGGTCAGGCGCAGGGTGTGGTCGTCGAGGGCCTCGGCCTTGGCGAGATCCTCGTAGTAGGCGCGCAGGCTGGGCGCCTCGACGGTCGGATCCATGACCAGGTCGAGATAGAACACGAAGTCGTGGGCGGTGAGCTCCACGTCCCGGTCGAGCCAGGCGAACTCCGGGCGCTTGGCGATGGCCGGCCGGTGCCACAGCACGCCGCGACGGATGGTGAAGGTGTACACCGTCCAGTCATCGCTGATCCGGCAGTCGGTGGCCAGGGACTGGCTCCACAGGTCCGGGGTGGCGGGATGGCGGTCCGCGAGGGTGTCGTTGGCCAGGGTCTCGACATCCTGGGCGTTGGCGCTGGTGCCGAGGATGGGATTGAAGTTGTTCGGCGTGTCCGAGAAGCCGCGCTGGACACCGCGCAGCCGCTTGGGGTCGAAGCCGGAGCGGTCGTAGGGCTTGAGGAAGGGGACCCCGAGCCGGGGCACGCCGTCAAGGGTGGCGGCGACCGGGGTGGGTGCGCGCAGGGCGGCGATGCGGGCCTCGAACTCCCGCTGCTTGGCGGCCATCTCGGTCTGCAAGGCATCGAGGCGGGCGGCGAGGGCGGCCTGGTCCTGGCGGGACTGGTCGATGCCCGCCTGGGTGCGGGCCAGGCCCTGGGTGAGCAGTCCGATGCCCGCCTGGGTGGCCGCGGCGTCCTCGGCCGTGGTCTTGACGAGTCCGGAGACGGCGGTCGAGGATTGCTCGACCTTCGCCGCCAGTTCCTGCTGGGCCTGGCGGGCACGGATCAGTTCCGCCTCGGTGCGGCCGGTGCCCTCGGCCACCGCGGCGACCTGGTCGCGCAGCTGCCGCATGGGCTCCGCCTCCCGGTGGCGGTCGATGAGGAAGACGGTGATCAGGAGGGCGACGGCGATGAGCAGGGCGACCTTGAGGCGTTCCATGGGCCGGACCCTAGGCGGACGGCCGCGGCTCCAAGGGGTGCCCCGTGCGGCAGGGCCCGGGTGTGGCCCTCAGCGGGTGGCGGATGGCCGCGGCGGCCGCGGGGCGCCGGGGAGGAAACCGGGCAGACGCGGATCGTCGAGGCCGCGCATGGAGAAATCCAGGCCGCCGCTGATCCCGAGGGCGTTCCCCTCGGGATCGCACGGGAGCACGAGCTCCAGGCTCTCGGCGGCGTAGGTCAGGTCGGCGGCGGTCGGCTGGGCCGGATCCACGACCGGGTTGCGGTAGCGGCGCACCGCGGCCCGCTCCCGGGGCTGGCCGTCCGCCGCCGGCCGGCCAAGCAGACGCAATTCCCGCAGCACCGGGCCGCCGATGGCGCCGTTGATGATCGGCGCCTCGACCAGGACCTCGACCCGGCGGGCGGTGACCACATGGTGCAGCCAGGTGCCATCGGTTCCGCGGATGTCCGCGGTGAATGCTCCGGGCTCGGTCAGGACCAGCCGCCAACGCAGGCGGTCGCCATCGCGGCCAACGGCATCGAGCCGGCCGGCCGCCGGAGCCACCCGCAGACGGACCGGGAATCGGGCCAGGTCGGTGGCCGCGGTGTCGATGAGCACACCCCCGGCCGGACCCGGCTGGAGATCGAGAAATGACGGGACGGTGCCACGCACCCCGGGCACCTGGACCTGGCCGAATTCGATCCGGTCCGCGGCGAGCACCAGGTGCTCATAGGCGATGCGCACGCCACCGGCGAAGGCCGAGGTCCCCGATTGCAGGGCGATGCCCCCGCCGTGCCCGGCGCTCAGTTCAAACAGGGCGGGCTGGAAACCCCCATCATCCGCCGCCGCCAGCCAGGCCGCCGCGAGGAGCGGGGCCAGGAGGGGACGGATCACGCCTTGGCGGCCTCGTCGAGGGGCAGGTCGCTGACCTTCTGCTTGAGCAGGCGGCCGACCTTGAACTTGACCACCCGGCGGGCCTGGACCGGCACCTTTTCCAGGGTCTTGGGATTGAGGGCGGTGCGGGCCTTGCGCGAGACGGTCATGAACACGCCGAAATCGCGGAATTCCAGGCGGTTGCCCTTGGCCAGCTCATCCGCCATCTCTTCAAGGAAGGACTGGATCACTTCGAGGGTCTGGTTCTGGATCAGGCCGTGCTTCTCGGCAATGCGGTCGGCGAGGTCGCGCTTGGTGATGGTCTGGTTCATGGGGTCCTCGGTGGGTGGATTGGAGCTCCCCGGCCGGGGATGCAAGCCCTGGGGCGACAACATCCTTGACCGATGCACCAGGCCGGGTCAAGGAATGCGGCTGGCGGTGAACCGTGACCGCCGCCGGCCGTTGGCATCCCTTGCCGGATGGTCCCCCCGGCCCAGGGTCCGGCTCCCATGTCCACCGATCCCCGCGCCATCGCCGCCGCCGTCAGCCAGATCTACCGCGGGGGCGAGGTGGTCGCCGGGCTGACCGCCGCGGACCTGGTGGCGGTGGCGGTGCTGGCCGGCGGCCATGTCCTGGTCGAGGACCTGCCCGGGCTTGGCAAGACCACCCTGGCCAAGGCCCTGGCCGGAGCCCTGGGCGGCACGTTCCGGCGCATCCAGGGCACCCCGGACCTGATGCCCGCGGACATCACCGGCGTATCGGTGTGGGACGACCGGGCGCGGATGTTCACCTTCCACCCGGGCCCGGTGTTCTGCGATGTGCTCCTGGCGGACGAACTGAACCGCGCCCCGCCGCGCACCCAGGCGGCGCTGCTCGAAGCCCTCGCCGAGGGCTGCGTGACCGTGGACGGCGAGCCGCGCCCCCTGCCGCCGGGCTTCCTGTGCATCGCCACCCAGAACCCCCTGGACCACGCCGGCACCTATCCCCTGCCGGACAGCCAGCGCGACCGTTTCCTGCTCGCCTTCCGCCTCGGCTACGCGGATCCTGACCAGGAACTGCGCATCCTCGCCGCCGGCGGCGCCCAGGCGGCCCTGGCCGAGGTCCGCCCGGTGGCGGATCCCGCCGCGGCCGGGGAGCTGCGCCGCATCGTCGCCGCGGTGCGGGTCCAGGACGACCTGCGCCGCTACCTCCTCGACCTCGTCCGCGCCACCCGCGGGCACCAGGATCTCATCCAGGGCGCAAGCACCCGGGCGGCCCTCGGCTGGCAGCGGGCCGCCCAGGCCCTGGCCTGCCTGCGCGGGCGGGACTTCTGCGCCCCGGACGACCTCCAGGCCCTGGCGGTGCCCGCCCTGGCCCACCGGCTGGTGGCCCGGCCGGGGGTCGAGGCCTCGGCGGTGGTCGAGGACCTCATCGAGACCCTGCCCGTCCCGCGATGACCCGCGACCTGCGGCCCGGACGCCGGCTGACCCCGGTGGGATGGTGGGCCCTGGCCGCGGGGACCGCCCTCGCCCTCGCCCCGTGGTGGGGCGCCCACGGCGCCCCGGCGGTGGTCGGCGCCAGCCTGCTCGGGGCCCTGGCGGTGGCCCTGGTCATGGGCCCTCGGCTCGGCCGCGGCGTCACCGCCACCTGGCAGCCCGGGGATGCGCCCCGGGCCGGCGGCGAAGGCCGGCTGCGCCTGCGCCTGGAGCCCCGGGGTGACGGGGCCCCCTGCGAGGTGTGGTGCCCGGACCCGGGCGGCGGGGTGCGCCGGGCGGCCCGGCTGGCGGGGATGGAGCGGCCCCGGCCGGTGCCGGTGGCCTTGCATTTCCCGCGCCGGGGCCGCCAGGTGCTCGCGGCACCGCTGATCACGACCCGCCAGCCGTTCGGCTTGATCGAGCATGTGGCGGTGGCCGGGGCCCCGGCCGAGATCCTCGTCCTGCCGGCCCCCGGACGGCTGCGCGGGGATCTCGCCCAACAGCTCGCCAGCCACCTCGCCACCCGGGCCGCCGAGGGCGGCGCCGACGACGAGCCGGACCGGCTGCGCCCGTACCAGCCCGGGGATCCGCCCCGGTCGGTCCATTGGCGGGCCTCGGCCCGGGCCGGGACGCTGCTCGTCTGCCAGCGCCGGGGCGGCGCCGGGCGCATCTGCCAGGTGCGGGTCGATGCCACCCCGCCCCCGGGCGGCGATCCCGAAGGCCGCCGCCATGACCGGCTGTGCGCCGCCGCCGCGGCGGTGGTCGAGCATCTCGCCGCCGACGGCTGGAGCGTGCATCTGGCGGGACCGGGACTGCACCCGTGCAGCGGCGATCCGCGCCGGCTCCTGGCCAGCCTGGCCCTGGCCGAGGCGGTGCCCGGCGATGCATTGGTCGGGGCCGGGCCCGGGACCATCCTCCTCGCCCACCGACCGCCGGCGGAGGTACCCCCGGGGATCCTGGCCCTGGCCGGGGAGCCCCTGTTCACCGCGGTCAGCTTCGCGCCCCGGGCCGCAGTCCGGCGGGGGCGGCGATGAGCAGCCCATGGCTGCGAGGGGGAGCGCCGGAGGCGCGGTCCGGGGGCCAAGCCCCCGGAGGGTCAACGAGCAGCTCCTGGCTGCGAGGGGGAGCGCCGGAGGCGGGATGGGGCGTTGGAAAGTGGACCTTCCCGGCCGCCGGCACCGCGCTGCTCCTCGGGGCGGCCGGGACCCTGGCCCTGGCCCATCCCGCCGAGACGCCCTGGTTGGTAGGCATGGCCCTGGTGGGCGGCGCCGCCGGGTGGCTGGCTCCCGCCGGTGGCTGGCGGCTGGTAGCGTTGTTCCTCGGTCTCGGGGCGCCGATCCTGGCGTTCCGTTGGCCCCTGGGCGATGCGGCCCTGCCCTGGCTGGGCATGGTCCTGGCCCTGGCCATCGCCGTGCCGGTGCGGGCGGGCAGCGTACATTATCTCGCCGCCTGGGCCGCCCTGGTGGCCATCGCGGTGGCCATCCGGGTGCCCGCGGCGGCCCTCCCGGTGGCGATGACCGCCGCGGTGGTGGCGGTGGCCGCCATGGCTGTGGATGCCCGTCTCGGGGCCGTGCGCGGCGCCCAGGGCCCGGCCCGGGGCCGCTGGCTGCTCATCGGCCTGACCTTGGCGGCCCTCGCCCCCGGCCTGGTCCCGGCGGCGGCGGGCGCCCCCCTCCTCGGACCGGCGGAGCCGCGGAACCGCCCGGCCCGGGCGGACCGGCCGCGCTCCGCCACCGCCGCCGGCCTCGATGAGCGTCTGGAGATCGGCCTGGGCGGCGATGTCAGCCAGGACCCCCAGCCCGCCGCCCGCCTGCAATGGGATCCCGCCCAACCCCCCGCCGACGCCCCGGGCGAGGGCATGCACTACCTGCGGGCCCGGGCATTTTCGCGTCTGATCATCGACGGCGGGCTGCTCCGCTGGGCATCCCTGCCCGGCAGTACGCCCGTGGTGGTGGATGGCCCCGCGGATGGCCCGTGGAGCGTGGTCCGGCGGACCGGCGGCGGCGACGTGGTGCTCCTGCCCGACGGCTCCGTGCCCCGGGGTCTCGACGGGCTGCTGCGCGACGGCGACGACGCCTGGTTCCGGCCCGGGATCGGACGGTCGATCCGCACCTACATGGCCTCGCCGGTGGAACCCCTGCCCGCCTCGCCCGAAGCGGTGGCCGCCGCCCGCCAGCTCCCGCCGGCGCTGGATGGCCTGCCCTGGTCCACCATCGAGGATCCGGTGTGGTCGACCCGCCGGCCCCGGATCGCGGCGGCGGAGATCGCATTCCGCCTCGCGGAGCGGGCGGTGTACCGCACCACCGGCCTGCCGGAATCCGACGCCACCCCCGCCGACGGCCTGCGCCGCTTCCTGTTCGGCACCGCGGCGGAGCGCATCGGCCATTGCCAGTATTTCGCCACCGCCGCTGCGGTGCTCCTGCGCCGGGCGGGCCACCCGGCCCGGTGCGTGGTCGGCTACGCCAGCGACGAAACGGATCCGGGCACCGTGGTCTTCCGCGGTTGGCACGCCCACGCCTGGATCGAGGTCGCCGAGGACGGCCGCTGGTGGCGCATGGATCCCACCCCACCGGGCCCCCGCCGGGACGGCATCGACCGCATCCGCGAGAATCCTGAGGTGGATGAGGACGAGAAACCCCTCACCGAGTCCGCCACCGCCGCCGCATCCGCCACCGGCTGGCCCCCCGCCCCGGGGACCGTCCTCGCCGCCCTGGCCCTGGCCGCCGGGCTGGCCCTGGCCGCCGGCTGGCTGTGGCGCCGCCGCCCCGTGGACGCCGCGACCAAGGCCGCCCGCCAGGGCGCCGGCCTGCTCCGTCTCGCCGCGGAAGCCGGCATCCGGGTCCGCGCCGGCACCAGCGTCGACGCCGTCGCCGCGGAACTCGCCCGCCGCACCGGCCTGGACCTGGACCGCCACCGGGCCGCCCACCTTGCCGCCCGCTTCGGCGCCGGCGCCCCGCCGCCGCCCTGGCCCCTGGGGGAATTGCGGCGACGGCTGCGGTCCCGGCCGCCGGATTGACCGGCCGGTTGGAAACCGGCGGTCCCGGGGGGCATTCACCGGTAACGCATGGGCGACCGACGCCTGGGACCGCCGGTTTTCAACCGGCAGGCATGTCCCCCGGCCGATTGGAAACCGGCGGTCCCGGGGGGGCATACACCGGTAACCAGGTGCGATGCGGGCAACGGCCACCTGGGACCGCCGGTTTTCAACCGGCAAGGCTGCCGTTCGGGCCGGTTGGAAACCGGCGGTCCCGGGGGGCATTCACCGGTGACGCATAGGCGACCTGCCTGGGACCGCCGGTTTTCAACCGGCAGGCATGTCCCCCGGCCGGTTGGAAACCGGCGGTCCCGGGGGGCATTCACCGGTGATGCATGGGCGACCGGTGCCTGGGACCGCCGGTTTTCAACCGGCAAGTCGTCCCGTGGGCCGGTTGGAAACCGGCGGTCCCGGGGGACGCCCGCACTGGCGCGGGCTGCGGCGGGTGCATCCTCCGCCGCCCATGCCGTTCATCACCGTCGAGGATCTGCACAAGGCGTATGGCGGGCGGGCCGTGCTCGACGGGGCCGAGCTGGTGGTCGAGGCCCGGGACCGCATCGCGGTGATCGGGCGCAACGGGGCGGGGAAGTCGACCCTGTGCCGGATCATCCTCGGCTTCGAGGAATACGACGCCGGGCGGATCACCTTTGCCAAGGGGGCACGGATCGGCTTCCTGCGCCAGGACGATCCGTTCCTGGAGGGCGAGACGGGCCTCGGCTACCTGGAGCGGGCCGGGGGCCGGCCGGAGTGGGACTGCGCGCGCATGGCGGCCCGGTTCCGGGTGTCGAACGAGCAGCTCGCCCAGCCGGCGCTGCTCCTGCCCGGCGGCGTGCAGACCCGCCTGCGCCTGGCGTCGATGCTGCTCACGGACCCGGACTTCCTGGTGCTGGATGAGCCGACCAACCACCTCGACCTGCGCACCCTCGTCCTGCTCGAACGGTTTTTGCAGGATTTCCGCGGGGGCTGGATGGTGGTCAGCCACGACCGGGCGTTCCTGGAGCGGACCTGCACCCAGACGGTGGAGGTCGAGCATGGGCGCTGCGAGCGCTTCCCCGGCACGGTGTCCGCATCGCTCGCCGCCAAGGCGGAGCGCCGGGAGCAGATCACCCGCACCAACGCCGCGCTGGAAACCAAGCTGCGCGACCTGGAGGACTTCGTCGCCCGCAACAAGGCCCGGGCGAGCACCGCGAGCCGGGCCCAGTCGAAGCAGAAGGAATTGGACAAACTTGCCGACCAGCGCATCGCCGTGGCCGCCCCGGAGCCGCCGCCGGTGGTGCGCTTCCCGCGCCTGGACCTCCCGGCCGGATGGGCGATCCGCGCCGAGGGGCTGGCGGTGGGCTACGGGACCAAGCTGGTGGCCAAGGGTCTCGACCTGGATCTCGACCGGGGCACCCGGCTGGCGGTGGTCGGTGACAACGGTCAGGGAAAGTCCACGCTGCTCAACACCATCGCCGGAACGCTGGCGCCCCTGGCGGGCGGGGTTCGCTGGTCCGCCAACATGCGCCTGGGCCACTATGCCCAGCACGTGTACCAGGCCCTGCCCGGCCATCTCACGGTGAAGGGCTGGCTCGACCAGTGCGCCCGCACCAGTCCCGGGCCGACCATCCCGACCCAGGAGATCCTCGACCTCGCCGGGGCCTTCCTGTTCCGCGGCGACGATGTGGACAAGTCGATCAAGGTCCTGTCCGGCGGCGAGCGCGGCCGCCTGACCCTGGCCGGGCTGATCCTCCAACGGGTGCCGGCGCTGCTCCTCGACGAGCCGACCAACCACCTGGATGTGGAAAGCGTGGACGCCCTCGCGGATGCCCTGGTGGGCTGGCCGGGCACCGTGGTCTTCGTCACCCACGACCGCGGCTTCGCCGAGCGCGTCTCGACCCACGTGGTCGAGGTCCGCGACGGGCGCATGGCCCGCTTCCCCGGCTCCTACACCGACTACGTCGCCACCCTGGAAGGCGAAGCCCGGGAGGCCCAGCCCGCCCCGGAGCCGGCCAAGAAGGGCGGCACGGCGGCGATCGCCAAGCCCACCGGGAATGGGAATGGGGAGCGCCGGGCCCTGGAACGGGAATGGAAGGCCGCCGAACGGCGGGTGCAGGATCTGGAGCGTGAGCAGGCGGCGCTGATCGCGACCCTGGATGAAGGCTACGACGAAGCCGCCGCCCAGCGCCTGGCGGATCTCGGCAGCGAACTGGCCGAGGCCGAGGAACGGTGGCTCGATCTGGGGGCCAAGGTCGAGGGCTGATCCGGTCGGTTGCGTCTCGGTCATTCAGGGATCGCTGGATGACCTATGCGGATCGGGCATGCATGGCGGTGATTCATGCAGTCCAGCGAATAAACGGACCCGTTTATCTTGATTCAACCGGGGGCCATCCAACCGTGGACATCGCCCCATGGATCCCGCGTCCGTCCCCCCATCCGCCGTTCCCGGCCCCGACGCCGCCTGGCTGAGCGTCGCTGCGGTGCTCGGCCTGGCCGTGCTCGTGGTGGGCGGCGCCCTGCTGACGGTGCGGATCATCACCCGGGTGGTGGACGGCATCGAAGACGGCGCCGCCCGGCGCAGCGCCTACGAGTGCGGCGAGCCGCCGGTGGGCAGTGCCTGGTTCCGCTTCAACAACCGGTTCATCACCATCGCCCTGACCTTCCTGGTCATGGATGTGGAGCTGGCCCTGCTGTGGCCGATCCTGCCCCGCTGCCTCGACTGGGTCGGGCGGGGCGACGGGGGCATGGCCTTCATCGAGATCGCCGCCTTCGCCGGGGCCCTGGCGGTGGGGCTGGCCTGGGTCGCCCGCCGCGGCGGCTTCCGCTGGGACCGGAGGGTCGAGTGATGGGCGGCACCGACCCCGACCTGCCCGACGGCGTGCACCTGACCGCGGTCGACGACCTGTTCGCCTGGGGCAAGGAGCACTCGCTCTTCTACCTGCTGTTCGCCACCGCCTGCTGCGGCATCGAGCTCATGCAGACCGGCGGTCCCCGCTACGACGTGGACCGCCTGGGCATGATCCCGCGCGCCACCCCGCGCCAGGCCGACCTGATGATCATCGCCGGGACGATCACCCACAAGATGGCGAGCCGGGTGCGGACCCTGTGGGAGCAGATGACCGAACCGCGCTGGGTGGTGTCGATGGGGGCGTGCGCCAACAGCGGCGGGCCGTTCTCCAAGGCGAGCTACTCGGTGCTCAACGGCGTCGACAAGGTGATCCCGGTCGATGTCTACATCCCGGGCTGCCCGCCGCGGCCCGAGGCCCTGATCGACGGGGTCATGGTCCTGCGCGAACGGGTCCGCCGTTACCGCACGCTCGGCCTGCGCGACCGCGATCCCCAGGTGATCGCCGGGGCGGACGACGATTTCGGCACCCACCCGGGGAAGGCCTGAGATGGACGCCGACGCCCTGCTCGCCGCGGTCCAACGCACGGTGCCCGAGGCGGTGGCGGTGGCCGCCGGCCCTGGTCGATACCTGCTGGTCCCGGCGGCAGCGGTGGACGGGCTGATGCTCCGCCTGCGCGACGAGACGGAGCTCGCCTTCGCCAGCCTGATGGATCTGACCGGCTGGGACCTGCTCGGCATGCCCGGGGCGGAGCCGGGCATCGCGGTGGGCTGGTGGCTGGAGAGCCCGCGCCATCGCCATCAGGTGGCGATCCGGGTCCATCTTCCGCGTGAAGCTCCGGCGGTGGCGAGCGTCGCCGCCCTGTGGCCGGTGGCCGGTTGGTGGGAGCGCGAGGTCTACGATCTGCTCGGCGTTCATTTCAGCGGCCACCCGGACCTCCGCCGCCTGCTCCTGCCGGAGGACTGGGAGGGACACCCGCTGCGCAAGGACTACGCCTATCCCGTCGCCTATCGCGGCGTGGCCCATGCCCGCGACGGCCAGCGTTTCGCTGCGCCGCCGGCGGCGAAGCCCAAGCCGGGGGGAGCATGAGCGGCGAGCGCATGATCCTGAACATGGGGCCGCACCATCCGGCGACCCACGGGGTGCTCCGCCTGGAGGTCGAGACCGACGGCGAGGTGGTCGCCGCGGTGCGGCCGGACATCGGCTATCTGCACCGGTCGATCGAGAAGATCGGCGAGCGGGTCGAGTGGGCGCAGTTCGTGCCCTACACCGACCGCGTGGACTACGTCTGCGCGATGAACGCCAACCATGCCTATGTCCTGGCGGTCGAGGCGCTGCTCGCCCACGATCCCGCCACCCGGCTGGCCATCCCGCGCCGGGCCGAGGCGATCCGCGTCCTGGTCGCCGAGCTGAACCGGATCAGCAGCCACCTGATCGCGGTCGGCGCCATGGCCATGGACATCGGCGCCTACACGCCGTTCCTGCACGCCATCGCCCAGCGTGAGGCGGTCAACGACCTGTTCGAGCGCCTGTGCGGCCAGCGTCTGACCTACAACTACATGACCGTGGGCGGGGTGGCCTTCGACCTGCATGCCGGGGCCGAGGAGCAGATCGCCGCCTTCCTCGGCGAGCTGGAGCGCGAGATGGTGCGCTTCAACCGCCTGGTGACCGCCAACGCCATCTTCCGCGAACGCTGCGCCGGGGTGGCGGTGGTGGGCGCCGCCGAGGCGGTGGCCTGGGGCCTGTCGGGACCGAACCTGCGCGGATCCGGGGTGGCGATGGACCTGCGCCGCGACGCCCCCTACGGGATCTACGGCGAACTGGATGTGCAGGTCCCGGTGGGCGAGGCCTATGCCGGCGCCCGCGGCCGGGTCGGCGACTGCTACGACCGCTATGTGGTGCGCCTGCTGGAGATCCTCGAATCGGTGCGTCTGATCCGCGCCGTGCTCGGCCTCCTGCCGCCGCCGGCGGCCAAGGCCGACGACCCGGTCGGCGGCTTCCAGGCAGATGCGACCAAGGCCCTGCGCGCACCGCCGGCCGGCGAGGTCCGGGTGCGCACCGAGGCGCCGCGCGGCGAGATGGCCTACATCCTGGTCAGCACCGGCGGCCGCCAGCCGTGGCGGGTGCGGGTGCGGACCGGCTCGTTCACCGCCTGCGCCATGCTCGGGCATCTGCTGCCCGGGGTCTTCCTCGCTGACGTGGTCGCGATCATCGGCTCCCTCGACATCGTCCTGCCCGAGGTGGACCGGTGAGCTGGACCGTGTGGCTGGTGTGGCTCGCGCCGCTGTGCGCGATCGTCCTGCCCCTGGCGGCCCTGGGCCAGATCGTCGAGCGCAAGATCGCGGCGGCGATGCAGCGCCGGCGCGGTCCCGAGGACGCCGGCCTCGATGGCGTGCTGCGCTTCGCGGTGCGGATCGGCCTCGCCTTCCTGCCCCGGGCGGCCCAGGACCGGGTCGCGGCCGGCCTGGCCGGCCTGCCCGGCGTGCGCCAGCTCCTCCTCCTCGCCCGGCGCAGCGGCCTGGGCCAGCTCGCCGCCGACGGGGTGAAGATGCTCGGCAAGGAGGACCTGATCCCGTCCAGCGCCGACGCGATGGTCTTCCGCCTCGCCCCGTACGTGGCCCTGTGCGGCGCCCTGCTGCCGTTCTGCGCCATCCCCTGGGCCCAGCGGGTGGTCGCCCTGCCGGTCCCGGTCGGGGTGCTGTATGTCGTCGCGACCTCGGGGATGGCGGTGGTCGCCCTGTTCATGGCCGGCTGGGGCTCGGGCTCCAAGTGGTCGATGCTCGGCGGCATGCGCGCGGTGGCCCAGGTGGTCAGCTACGAGATCCCGGTCGGCATCGCCCTCGCCGGGGTGGTCCTGTGGAGCGGCAGCATGGACCTGCACGCCATCGTCGCCCGCCAGTACGACGGCCACGCGGTCGGGATCCTTGGCTGGAACCTGTTCCAGAGCCCGTTCCTGGCGGTGCTCGGGGCGATCCTGTTCATCGGCGGGCTGGCCGAGTGCCAGCGCACCCCGTTCGACATGGCGGAGGCCGAGAGCGAACTGGTCAGCGGCTTCAACACCGAGTACTCGGGCCTGCGCTGGGGCATGTTCGCCATGGCGGAGTACACCGAGATGCTGCTCGTCGGCGCCCTGTTCGCGACATTGTTCCTGGGCGGCTACCAGTCGCCGGTCGGCGAGGCATGGATCCTCGATCTGCCGGCGCCGGCCGAGACCGCCGTGCATGTCCTGGTCCTCACCACCAAGATCGTCCTCTGCCTGGTGCTGATGGTGTGGATCCGTTGGACGCTGCCCCGGCTGCGGGTCGACCAGGTGATGCGGGTGTGCTGGCTGACCCTGGTGCCACTCGCCCTGGTCTGCCTGGTCGGGCTCGCCGCCACCCTGGCCCTGGCGGGCGGCACCGCCCCGGGGCCGGCCTTCGGGATCCTCGACCCCCTGGCGCATCCGGATCTCGGGATGCTGGGCCGGGCGCTGGCCTGGCTGATCCCGGCCGCCGCGGGCACCGCCCTGGTGGTCGCCGCCCGCCGCCGGCACGGCCGCCGCCATGCGGCCATCGACCGCCTGACCGGAGTCCGGCCCAATGGTGTTTAGCATCAGTCCATATGCGAGGCTCACAGGAGTTCGGGAGCTCGCGGAGGGCCGCGGAGCATGTCTTCTGGCCCTCCGCGGCCCTCCGCGTGCTCCCGCCCTCCTGTGAGCCTCGCATATGGACTGATGCTAAACACCATTGGGCCGGACTCCGGTCAGGC
>CAMCAC010000006.1 GCA_945872305.1 Candidatus Kuenenia stuttgartensis
CCCCGCCGCGTCGGCGGCGATCCCGCCCTGGGTGGCGGCGACCCGGCGGTCCTCGGGGATGCCGGATGCCGCCGTGCGCCGGCCGGTCAGGTACTGCATCTTCTCCAGGGCGCCGGTGGTGGGCGTGTAGCGGCCGATGCCGACCTTGATGTCGGAATCGGTATTGGCGAACATATGGTAGAAGCCGCTGCCGCCGCCGACGCTGCTGGCGGCCACGCCCCACGCCACCTGGGGCTGGAAGTTCAGCGGCGTGTTGCCGCCCTCGACGTGGAAGGCGACATACAGCTTGCGGTCCTCGCCGATGCACATCTGCACCGCGCGGGTGTCGGCCATGCCGGCGGGATCCACGGTCAGGCCCGGCCAGTTGTAGTCGACCCACTGGCTGGACCCGGTGAAGGTCTGCGCCTGCACCCAGGGCACCTGGACATCGACGCTGTTGTTGCCGTAGGTCTGCCGGTAGCCGCCGACGAAGACCAGGCGGTTGGTGCCGTCGATGGCGATGCACCGGGTCTGCAGGCCGCCATCGGGATTCGGCGGCGCGCTCAGGGTGCCCTGGACCACCCCGTTCGCGTTCCACACCGTGGCGCCGTCGGTGCCGTAGTCCCCGTCCGCGGCGACCATGGCGTAGCCGTTGGACTGCCAGCGCAGGCTGAAGTCCGCGTTCAGGCACAGCACGCCGCCGCTGCTGCCCACCCACAGGACATCATTGCTGCCCAGCCCCATCCGGCAGCGATGGGTGGGGGAGCCGTCCACGGATCCGGTCGGTCCGCCCGGCAGCCGCGCCGCGGCGACGATGGTGCGCCCGTCCGCGGCGAACTTCACCAGCACATGCGGGCTGGTGGCCGCCGCACCGGCGACCAGGACCGGGGTCACCGGCAGGGTGCCGCTGTTGAGCCGCCCCTGCATGACGGTCTGGCCGTTGGACAGGATCACCACCTGGAAGAACTCATCGACGCCGGCCCCGCCGATGGCGCCGGCCACGGTGGGCACCGGGTCCGCCGCCGCCGCTGCGGCGACGCCAACGATGATGCACATCCCGGTCCGCAGGCCTTCGTACATGGTCCGATCCTCGTGGGTGCATCGTGCTCCGACACGCCCAGATGCGATGGATACCAGTCCTTTCCTGGTTCGGCGGGTGACTCGGCGGGTGCGATCGGACGCCAAGGGATACCTGGTGCCTGGGTGATCGATGATCTGAGGATATCTGAGGGGTGATTGGCGGCTGCGTCGGAAGCCATCGATGCATGCGTCCATATCGTGCCACCTATCCCGACCGCTCGACCTCCCTCGCCCGCGGATGGGTCGGCGGCAACCGTCAGCGGATCTGGCGGACGATGACCGGCATGGAGGCGGAATGGCCCACGGCCCAGGCAAACGAGTTGAACGACCCTGCTCCGTCTGCAGGCGACCATTTCACCACAAGATAGTGATCCGAAGCAAGAAGCGATATCATCGCTTGGCCCATGCGATGGTGCACAAAAGCATGGTCCCATGCACGTGTGGATGAGACGCTGTCGATACCCACCATCCGCGCCCCCGTGGCGGTCAGGGTGAAGCCGCCTTCGGCCCGGGTCCGGGCTAGGATGGGGATGTCCAGCGCCGCAATCGGGTTGACCCATTCCCACTCCAGCGGCCCGGACGCAACCTCCACCTGGGCCTGGATGACGTCTCCCCCATCGATGATCCACATCCCCGCGAGCGATGCCGCCCGGTGCCAGGCCAGCGCGGCCAGCGCCACCCCGATGAGCAGCACACCCGACACGACCACGAGCACGGCAAGGACGCTGCGCGGCATGGGCGCCCAGGCTCGCGCACGCGCACCGACGGCAAGATGCAGCGCCGGGCCCGATCGGCGATCAGATGGAAAGGAACAGGAGTTCGGGAGGGCGCGGAGGGCCACGGAGGGCTGCGGATCGTGGCATCGGTGCGCGCCACGGCTCCGATCGGACGACTCCGTGGCCCTCCGGTCCCTCCCCATCTCCTGTAAACTCCCACCTACGCATGCACAGAACCTCACCGCCGGCGGATCACCGCCACGGTGTCCGTGGCGCTCCCGGCGGTCAGGCGGAGGACGCCGGTATCATCCACTGTCAGCGTCTCCTCGGCGCGCACGCCGCCGGCGGCCCAGTGCAGGCGGGTGACCGCGTAATCGCCGGGTGCGAATCCGCCCAGGGCGGCGACGGTGGCGGGATCGGGGTGGACCCGGGCCTCGCCGTCGATGATGGTCCGCCGCCAGGTGTCCGCCTGGTGGGTGAACCAGACCAGGGCCTGGGTGCGACCGACCCAGCCGAGCACCCGCACCGGGCCGTCACCGGGGGTGAGCGGGGCCAGGGTGGCGTCGTCCCAGTCGATCCGCGCCGCCGCCGCCGCCTGGCCGCGCCACAGGTGCCACAGGCCCATGCGATCGATGTGGCGGTCCCACCACCAGTGGCTGGCGGGGCCGGCGCCGCCGAGCAGCCAGCCGGTCCAGGCGAGCTGGAGCACCGCGAAGCCCCGGCGATCCAGGTCCTCGCCGGGGATGCTGCCGTCCTTGGCGAGCTGGAAGCCGATCTCGCCGAACCACCACGGGCGGCCGGCGGCGTCGAGGGGCCTGGCCCGGCGGATGAGCCAGCCCACCGCGTCGTCCGCCTCGCGCCGAAGCGTGTCGTCGACCGCGGCGAAAGCGTGGATGTAGGCGTGGGGCTGGACCAGATCCACGCCCGCCTCGCCGGCGGTGCGGAACGCATCGTCGCCGCACCAGCCGAGGGTGACCAGCCGGCGGTCCGGATCCTCGCTGCGGATCAGTGCCGCCGCCGCCATGGACCACGGCAGGACCTTCTCGCGCACCGGCTCCAGCAGGTCCGGCTCGTTCATCGGCTCCCAGGCGGCGATGGTGTCGTCGGCGCCCCAGCGGGCGAGATGGTAGCGCACCATCGCCGCCCAGTCCCGGTGCGGCGGCACCCGGACGATGGCCGCCCGGCGCTCCTCGGCGGTGGCGCCGTACGCGCCGGTGCCGCCGTTCTCCCGGTCGTGGTGGTTGTCGAGGACCAGGGTGATAAGCAGCCCCGCCCGCCGCGCCGCCGCCAGGGCATGGTCGATCAGGTGCGCGTGGTCGAAGCGGAGGGCCACCGGCGGGACACCTTCGGTCTGGCCGGACCACGAGGCGAGCCACAGCCGGGCGTGGGTGCCGCCGTTCGCCCCGGCGCGGGCCAGGTAGCCGGCGAGCTGGTCCGGCCGGTCCGGGCCCACCGCCCACGCGATGTTCGGGCCGATGGGGATGAACGGCCGGCCGTCGCCGCCGACCAGGAAGCGCGCATTGCGGGCGCTGACCCGGATCGCCCCGAGAGCGTTCCCCGCCGCCACCGCCACGGTGCCGCCGGCGATGCGCTGCCCCTGGCGGTCCGCCAGGCTCCAGGTGTGGATGCCCGGCCGGCGCGGCGTATGGCGCAGGCGCAGCACCGGCGCCCCCGTGACCCGGAAGCCGCTCCCAGGATCCCCGGCCACCCGTTCCGCGTCCGCATCGAGGAAGGCCCGCCGGCGCACCACCGCCCCGGCGGGATCCGTGATGGTCAGCGCCGGCGTGCGGGCGGGATCCGTCCACAGCCAATCGCGCTTCGCCCCGTCGATCCGCCACTGCACCACCTGCCCGACCGCGACCGTGGCGCTCTCGACCGCCAGCTCCGCCGCCGCCAGCGGCACCCCAAGCAGCGCCGTCATCACCACCCACCACCGGGACCGCCGAGCATCGCTCGGCAGAGCCGCGACCGGATCACGGGACCGCCGAGCATCGCTCGGCCCGCCACCACCGGTCCCCGGGGTCGTGGTCCGGTGCTGCCCGCCCCTCATGCCAGGATCCTGCGGTACAGGTCCGCATAGCGCGCCGCCAACGGCTCCGGGGCCAGGGCCAGGGCCGCCGCCCGGGCCCGCTCCCGCCGGGCCAGAGACATGCCGTGCGCCATGCGCACCGCCGCGGCCAGGGCCGCCGGCTCCCGCCGGGCCGGCCACACGAGCCCGTCCCGGGCGAGATCCGCGAGGCCGCCCACCGGCGGGGCCACCACCGGGATGCCGGCGCCGGCGGCCTCGACCGCCGCCAGCGGCTGGCCTTCGTTCCGGCTGGTCATCAGCAGCACATCCATCCCCGCCAGGGCGGTGGCCGCCGGCACCACGCCGGCGAAGCGGACGCGCAGGCCCAACGCCGCGGCCTTGGCTTCGAGCCGTTCCCGCTCGGGACCGCTGCCGCACATCAGGCCCTCGACCGGACCGCCGGCCTGCAGCGCCGCCAGGGTGTCGAGCCACAGGTCGCCGTCCTTCACCGGCACCAGCCGGCCGAGCCAGCCGACCACCGGCACCGGGCGGGGCGGCGCCGGGGCGACCGGGATCGGCGGCACCGGCACCGGCAGCACCGCCCAGCGGGCGGCCCGGCCGATGCCCGCGATGCGGTGCAGCTCATGCCACTGGGAACGGGTCAGGGCCTGGTGCCAGCAGCGCCCCGCCAGGGCGCGCTCCACCGCCGCCACCGCCGCGTCGATGCCTGGCGTGAAATAGCCGTGCAGCACATGGCCGTGATAGGTGTGCAGGCAGGGCAGCCCGCGCAGCCGCGCCGCGGTGCGGCCCAGGGCGCCGGCCTTGGCGGTGTGGGTGTGGACGAGATCCGGCCCGCGCCGCCCGAGCTCGCGCCACACCGCGGCGAAGGCCCGGGCGTCGTCCCACGGGCGCACCCGGCGGCCGAGGCCAGGCACCGCGACCACCTCGGCCCCGGCGGCGGCGACCAGGTCGCGACGGTCCACCTCGCCGTCGGAGCATTCCCCGGTCAGGACGGTGCAGCGGATCCCGTGCGGGCCCAGGGCGCCGACCAGGGCCGCCAACACCCGCGCCGGGCCGCCTTCGTTCAGGCGGGCGATCAGGTGGACGACATGAAGCGGCCTGCCGGCGGCTGAGAGGATCATCGGTCGGACATGCCTGGGTGCATGCTCCATCCCATCCCGGTGCCGGGAAGGGCGGCCGACGCGCGCCCATGCTCACCCGGCGACCGCACCCTTCACCGCGAAGACCTGTCCGACCCCGTGCAACACCACCGCATCGGCGAAGAAATGCCGGCGGACCATGGCCTGCAGGCCGGCTTCGGCCAGGAGATCCCCGTGGCTGCGCCCCGCCTGCACCAGTTGCCGGGCGCGGGCGGCGGCGGAATCCAGGTCGCCCACCGCCACGGCCCCGCCGGCCTCGAGATCCGAGGGCTCCTGGTGGAGGGCGGCGAGGGCGGCCAGACCGGCGCGCAGGGCGCGCTCCGCGGGGGCATCGCCGGGCCCCTGCTCCGGGAAGCGGGCGAGCAGGCCGCGCCCGGGCACGCCCTCGACGATGCCGCCCAGGCCATGGATGGCATCGACCACCGCCGGCAGGCGCTGCCCCAGGGTGTCGAGCGCCGCCGGCACCCGCAGATGGACGGCGAGATGGAGGACCGCACCACCGCCCCGGGCCGCGCTGGCGCGCCCGGCCAGGGATCCCGCCAGGGTCCGTTCCAGGGCGGAACGCATCGCCGCCGCCGCCCGGAGATCCGCGGCGAGCTGGCCCAGGGTCCGGGTCAGGACCCCGAACTCGTCCTGTCCGGCCGGCGGCAGCCGGGGCTCGAGATCGCCGTTGGCGATGGCGCGCATGGCCCGGCTCAGCTCCTGCACCGGGCGGTCGAACCGCCGGGCGATGAGCAGCGCGGCGGCAAGGAAGGCGACGAAGAGCAGTCCTTGGAGGATGAGCATCTGCTGCCAAGTGGCGGCCTTGATCGCAGCGATGCGCTCGGCGTCGATGTCGACCCCGACCAGCCCGGCGACGGAGCCATCCGGCCGGCGGATCGGCGCATACCCCGAGAGCAGGGTCCCCCATTGGTCGGTGTAGACCTCGTCCTCGGTGGTGATGGCGGAGAATCCGTCGAGCAGCCGCTTCGCCTGCCGGCTCTGGTAGGGCTTGCCGGGCAGCGCAGGCTCCTCGGGCGGGTCGATCACCCCGTTGCCGTCGCTGTCCTCGGCCACCTGGGCATCGACCACGAACTCGACCACCCCGGTGGCGGCGGTGTCCAGCCGCTGGCGCATGGTGTACATGAACGTGATCCCTTCGCTGGCCTGCTGCAGGGCGCGCAGCCGGTCGCGCAGCTCGCGATAGTCCGCGGTCTCCGCATCCACGGCGACCCTGATGCGGTCATGCCGGACCGGATCGACCAGCATCGCCGCCGCCGCCGCGATCTGGCGCAGCTGCCCGCGCAGACCGTCCATCTGCATGGCGATCATGCGCTGATGCAGGATGACCCCGGCGACGGCGGTACCCAGCGAGGCGACCAGCCACAGGGCGAGGGCGAGGCGGGTGAAGAATCCGAAACGCGGCCGGGAGGCCTCGGGGCAGGCCGTGGTGCCCGACCGCTGGATGGGACGGAGCGTGCTCGGCGGACCAGGGGGCGCCGGAATGGCCGCCGTGGAATCCCCGGCCGGGGACGGGACGATGGTTCCCGGCCCCGCGGAGCCGGGTTCGATGCCATCGAGGGCCGCCAGGGCCTCGGTCGCGTTGGCGAACCGCTGTTCGGGCACGGTCGCGACCAGGCGGCCGAGCCAGGCCTGGAACGCCGGAGGCAGCCCCGGCAGCTCCACCGCCGAGGCCGGCAGCCCGGCGGCGACCCGTTTGAGCAGGAGCAGCGACCCCTGGGTGTCGGCATGGGGTGCGGCGCCGCTCACCATCTCGACCAGGGTGACGCCCAGTCCGTACAGGTCCGAGCGCACCGAGTGCTCGCCGCCGGCGGCGACCTCGGGCGCGAGATAGCGCAGGGTGCCCACCACTTCGCACTCGCCGGTCAACCGCTCGCCACCGGCCAGGATGGCCAGGCCGAAATCCGCCAATTTGTAGAGACCCTGCTCCCCGCGCAGGATGTTGGCGGGCTTCACGTCCCGGTGCAGCACCCCGGCCGCGTGGGCGGCCATCAGACCGCGCAGGACCTGGCTGGCGCAGTCGATGGCCTGGGCGGCGGAGAACCGTTGACCCTGGGACCGCAGGTGGTGCAGGCTGCGCCCGCGGACCAGCTCCATGACCAGGAACGGCGGATGGTGGTCGAGATCGAGGTCGTGGACCTGGACCACCTGGGGGACCGTGACCCGCGCCAGGGCCCGGGCCTCGGCCAGGAAGCGGGCGCGCACATGCTCGGCCAACCCTTCGCTGCGCAGGGTCTTCACCGCCACGTCGCGCTCGAGGTGGGGGTCGAAGGCGAGGTGGACCTCGCCCATCCCGCCCCGGCCGAGCATGTCCCGCAGCTGGTAGCGGCCGAACTGGTGCGCCATGGGCATGGTTTGTCCCGTGGACCGCGGGTCGATCAAGACGATCCCGGCCGGTGGGAACCGAAACCGGAACCCCGGACCACACGGCCGTCCATACGGACCTCCAGCCAGCGGGCCTCGGTGCCCGGCCAGTCCCCGGCCAGCCAGAGGTCCACCCCGCCGACCGTGGTGTGGAGGCGGCGGTGGATGTGGCCGGCGAGCAGCCGCGCCGCCCCCCGGGCCGCAGCGCGCACCCGGGCGGGATCCAGGCGCATCAGGGATCCGCCCTTGGCCCGGGCGGCGCCCTTGCGGCGGGAGCGCCAACGGGCCAGTCGGGCGATGCCATGCGCCGCCGGCGACGGCAGCAGGGTGAGCAGCGCCCGGGCCCAGAACCCCCGGGCGCAGGCGGCGAAGAGGTGGTAGCCCGGGTCCCGGCACAGGCGGTCGCCGTGGACCACCCGCACCGGCCCGGCGGCGGTGGCGATGTCGAAGGCCGGCCAGTGCAGTTCCAGCCACCCGGCGGCGGCGAAGCGGCGGCCCGCCGCCAGTTCGCGGTTGCCGGCCACGCACACCACCCGCCAGCCGCGCTCGCGCAGACGGCGCAGGCGGGTGAACAGTCCCTGGTGGGCGGCGACCCCGGCGGCGTCATCGATCCAGTACTCGACCACATCCCCGAGCAGGACCAGGCAGGCCGGCGGCCGCTCGGCGAGGTCGTCGAGAAAGGCGGGGAACCCGCTCGGCCACGGGCCCAGATGCACATCCCCGCAGACAACGGCCACCGTGGTCACGAAGGCGGATGGTGGGGCTGCCATCGGCGGGGCCATCGCCGGTTGCGGGCCCACCGGGATGCGTCCGCCGCATCCCCGGCCGGACTCCTGGACGCCGGCTGGCCCCGCCCGGCCGGGACGCGTATCCTGCCGCCATGAGCGAACCGATCCTGACCAGCACCCGCACCCTGCGCCGACTGGGCATGCGGCGGGTCCTGAGCCACCTGTTCCGCGCCACCAGCGTGGCGGTGGTCGGTGATCCCCCCGGCGAAGCGGGGCGGGCGGTGCTCGCCCAGGCGGCAGCGGGGTCCCTGGCCGGCGCCGTGCATGCGGTCGGCTTCCTCACGGTCCCCGCCGGGGCCCGGGCCTGGGCCGGGATCGCGGACCTGCCGGTGGTGGATGTGGCGGTGCTCGACCTGCCGGCGTCCCGGGCGGCGGCGGTGCTCGACCGCTTGGCCGGGGGCCGGGCCCACACCGCCATCGTCCTCGGGGCTTCCGACGCCTGCCTGGTCCACCGGCCGGGCTGGCCGCGCCTGCTCGGCCCCGATGCGGCGGGCATCATGGTCCCGGCCACCGGGCTCGTCCTCGGCACGGTCACCCCGCCGGCGACCCCGGGGCGGCTGGCGTTCGCCTGCCAGTCCACCGCCCTGGGCGCCGCGGTGCTCGACTGGGCGCGGCGCGAGGGCATCGGCTTCAGCGCCTGGGTCGCGGGCGGGGCCCTGCACGACATCGGCTGGGGCGAGCTGATCGGCCACTTCGCCCACGACCCGCACACCGAGGCGATCCTGCTCCACCTGGAGTCGGTGGGCGACGCCCGTGCCTTCCTCGCCGCCGCCCGGGAGGTCGCCCTGCGCAAGCCGGTGGTGGTGATGAAGGCCGGCCGCACCGCCGCCGGAGCCCGGGCCGCCGCCAGCCATACCGGCGCCCTGACCCAGGCCGATGCGGTGCTCGATGCCGCCCTGGTCCGGGCCGGGGTGCTGCGGGTGGCCGCCATCGACGAGCTGTTCCAGGTGGCCGAGGTGCTGGCCCGCCGCCACCTGCCCCAGGGCCGCCGTCTGGCGATCATCACCAACGGCGGCGGGCCCGGGGTGATCACCACCGATGCCCTGGCCGCCGCCGGCGGCGAGCCGGCGGCGGGATCCCCCACGGACCTGGGCCCAGGCGCCCGGGGCACGGACTTCGCTGCGGCGATGGCGGCGGCGGTGGCGGATCCGGGCGCCGATGCGGTGCTCGCCATCTGCGCACCCCAGCCAGGCTGCGATCCGACCGCCGTGGCGGCGGCGCTGGCCGCCGGCGGCGGGCCGGGGCCGAAGCCGGTCCTGGCCGCCTGGATGGGCGGCGACCGCATGGTCGAGGGCCGTGCCCTGCTCACCCGGGCCGGGATCCCGACCTTTTCGTACCCCGATGCGGCGGTGCGGGTGTTCAGCGCCCTGTGGCGGCACGGCGAGGATCTGCGGCTGCTGTACGAGACGCCGCATGCGCCGGGCAGCGACGAGGACGGCGCCCCGGACCGGGCGGCGATCGACCGCTGCCTGCGCGTGGCGATGCTCGCCGGGCGGACCCTGCTGTCCGAACCCGATTCCAAGCAGCTCCTCGCGGCCTGGGGCATGCCGGTGGTCGAGACCCGCACCGCCGCCTCGGCCGACGCCGCGGTCGCCGCGGCGTCGGCGATCGGCTGGCCGGTGGTGCTCAAGCTGTGGTCCGACAGCGTCGCCCACAAGAGCGCCGCGGACGGGGTGCATCTCGATCTGCGCGACGCCGCCGCGGTGCGTGCCGCCTTCGCAGCGATCCAGGCCGCCGCCCTGGCCCGGGGTGCGGATGTCCGCGGGGTCAGCGTACAGCCCCTGGTCGGGGGACCGGATGCCTGCGAGGTCCTGCTCGGGTCCGCTTCCGACCCGCACTTTGGACCGGTGGTCCTGGTCGGGGCCGGCGGCCGGCATGCGGAACGGCTGGGCGACACCGCCCTCGGACTGCCGCCGCTCACCCCGCTCCTGGCCCGGCGCATGCTCGCCGCAACCCGCATCGGGCGGGCCCTGCCGACGGCGGCGATCGATCCGCTGGCCGCGCTCATCGTGCGCTTCAGCCACCTGGTCGCCGAGCAGCCGTGGATCCGCGAGATCGACATCAACCCCCTCCTCGTGGCCGCGGACCGGCTGGTCGCCCTGGATGCCCGGGTGGTGCTCCACCCCGCCGACACCCGGCCGGACATCCTGCCCAGACCGGCGATCCGGCCCTATCCGGCCGAATACGCCGGCGGGATGACCCTGACCGACGGCAGCCCGGCGGCGGTGCGGCCGGTACGGCCGGCCGACGAGCCGGCCCTGGTCCGCTTCCATCAGGGCCTGTCGGATCGCACGGTGGACCAGCGCTGGCTGCGCCCCCTGCCGCTAGCGTCGCGCATCGACCACCACCGCCTGGCCGGGGTCTGCCACAACGACTACGACCGCGAGATCGCCCTGGTCGTGGACCGCCGCACCGGTGCCGGCGACGCGCACGAGATCCTCGCCATCGGCCGCCTGACCCGCCTGCGCGAGGATCCCGGCTGCGCCGAACTGGGCATGGTGGTGGGCGACGCCTGGCAGGGCCGCGGCCTGGGCCGGGAACTGACCCGGCGGCTGGTGGCGATCGCCGCCAGCGAACGGATCCGCACGATCGTCTGCCACATCCGCGACGGCAACGCCGCCGGGGCCCGCCTGCTCGCCGCCGCCGGGTTCCGCCTGCAACCGCCCGAGGACGGGCTGGTGACGGCGGTGCGCGAGGGGTGACCGGTTGCCCCGCGGGCCGGGTCGCCAGCGTGCCGCCCATGCCCGATCCGGTCCTGGTCATCCACGGCGGCTCCGGTCCCTGGACCGCGGTCCTGACGGATCCCGCCCGCAAGCAGGCGGCCCTGGCCGGGCTGGCCGCGGCCCTCGCCGCCGGCGGCGCCCGGCTGGCGGACGGCGCCGATGCCCTGGATGCGGTGCAGGCGGCGATCGCCGTCCTGGAGGACGATCCCCAGTTCAACGCCGGCCGCGGCGCCGCCCTGACCGAGGCGGGGCATCCCGAGTGCGACGCGGCGCTGATGGACGGCCGCGATCTGCGGGCCGGGGCGGTGGCGGGGCTGCGGCGCACGCGCAACCCGGTGACGGCGGCCCGGGCGGTGCTCGACGAGGGGCGCCATGTGCTGCTCGCGGGGCCGGATGCGGAGGCCTGGCTGCATGCCCACGGGGTGGTCGCCTGCGGGCCGGACTGGCTGGTCACGCCGGCGGCGCGGGCATGGCTCGATGGCTGGCGGGCGGGTCGCGAGAGCCCCCTGGGCACGGTGGGCGCCGTGGCCCTGGACCGGCACGGGGCCCTGGCGGCGGGGACCTCGACCGGCGGGCTGACCGGCAAGCGGCCGGGGCGGGTCGGCGACAGCCCGCTCATCGGCGCCGGCACCTGGGCCGACGGCCATGCGGCGGTCTCGTGCACCGGCATGGGCGAGGCCTTCATCCGCTCGGCGTTCGCGGTGCGCGCCGCCGGCGCGGTGGCGGCGGGCGGCACCCCCGAGGCGGCCCTGGATGCGGGACTGGACCGGGTCGCCGGCCTGGGCGGGACCGGCGGCGCGATCCTGGTGGCCGCGGACGGTCGCTGGGCGCTGCGCTCCCGGGATCCCGGCATGGCGCGCGGCGTGTGGACCGTGGACGGGGTGCGGACCTGGGTGCGCAATCCGCCGGCGGGACCGTGAGGCTGCGCGGGCCGTTCCCGCTCCTCGCCCTCCCCGGATTGATGGCGCTCTACCTGGCGACGGTGGCGGTGGCCAGCCTGGTGGTCGCCCCGCCACGGCTCGATCCGACGGCACCCCACGCGGAGTTCGTCAACCTCGCGGCGGGCTGGGAGGTCGACGCCATCACCGCCGAACGCCGCGGTGGACTGGTGACCCTGTTCGCACACCGGGGCGAAGCGCCCCGCCGCCGGGAACGGCGGGCGGTGATCCATGTGCGCACCCTGTCCCTGCTCCTGCGCGATGCGGAGGTGCGTCGGGTGCTCGCCCACCGGCCCGGGATCCTGGATGGCCTGGACGCGGTGGCGACATCCGGCGTCCTCGCCCTGGGCATGGATCGCCCCTCGGCGAGCGCGGCCCCTTCCCCCGCCCGCCGCTGATCCACGCTGCCGGCCTGTGCGCCTGCTCGGGGACCGTTTCTGGATCACCGCCCTGGCCATGCTCGTCCTCGGCATGGCGGTGCCCGGGGACTGGGCGTGGCTCCGGGACCTCGTGCCGGTGGCCCTGGGCGGGATCCTCTTCTGTTCCGGGCTGCGCATCGCGCCGCGGTCCTTCCTCGCCGACGCCCGGGACGGCGCCCTGGCCCGCCGCCTTGGCCTGATGGCCGCGGTAAAGCTGGTCCTGATCCCCCTCGCCGCCTGGGGCATCGCACTGCTGGTGGCGCCGCAGTGGGCGACCGGCGTGCTGCTGGTGGCGGCGATGCCGGCGGGATTCACCTCGATCGCCATCGCCGATCTGCACGGCGGGCGGCGGGCGGCGGCGGTGCTGCTGGTCGCCCTGACCAGCGCCCTGGTGCCGCTCACCGTCCCGGGCTTCCTGATCGGGCTCGCCGGCGGCGGCCAGGCCACGGTGGCGGCGGTGGCGGAGCGGGCCGGCTACATCCTCATCCTCCTGGCGGTGCCCCTCGCCCTCGCCCAGGCGGTGCGGACCATCGCCCCCGCCTGGACCGCGCGGCACGACCGGGCCTGGGGGCCCGCGGCCATCGCCTGCTCCTGCGTGCTCGTGTTCATCGCCACCGCCGGCAACCGCGAAGGCTGGACCCACTGGCCCCTGGCCCGGCTGGTGGAGCCGGTGCTGGTGACCCTGATCCCCGGCGCCGCGGCCCTGGGGGCAGCGCTGCTCCTGCGCCGCCGGCTGCCGGCGTCCGAGGCGGTGGTCTTCGCCGGCGCCGCGGTCTATGTGAACAACGGCCTCGCAGTGGCCTTCGCCACCCGCTTCTATCCCGGGCAGGCGGATGTGCTGCTCCCCTGCCTGCTCATGCAGATCCCCATGGTCTGCTCCACCGCCCTGCTGCGCCGGCTGTTCCCGGTGCCGGAGACCCGCCCATGACCATCCTCGGCCTCCTCCTCGACGACACCGCCTACGGGCTCGACCGGATCCGGGCCCAGCTCCCCGACATCGAGGTCCGACCGCTGGCCGGCTGCTCCGGCTGGGGCCCGGCGGCGGTGGCGGCGGCGGTGCGCGGCTGCGATGCGGTGGTCACCGGGCGGAAATCCCCGGCCCTGCCGCCGGAGACCATCGCCGACCGCGGCCGGCTGCGCCTGCTCGCCCACTGCCACGGCACCGTGAAGCACCTCGTCGCCAAGGCCCATCTCGACGCGGGCTTGGCGGTGAGCAACTGGGGCGACCAAGTGGCGGGGGTGGCGGAGAGCGCCCTGTGCCTGCTCCTCGCCGGGCTCAAGCAGGTGCGCGCCCTGGACGGCCACATCCGCGCCGACTGGAAGGACGACCGCCGCATCCACCAGGATTTCCCCGCCAGCCTGATCGGCCGCGACGTGGGCATCTACGGCTTCGGCCCCATCGGCCGCCACATGGCCCGCTTCCTGACCGCCCTTGGCGCCAAGGTCGCGATCTACGATCCCTACGCCAAGGACATCCCCGAGGACATCCGCGTCTGCCCCAGCCTGCGCGACCTGTTCGCCACCTGCCAGTGCATCTCCATCCACTGCGGGCTGAACGACGGCACCCGCCACACCGTCACCGCCGACCTGCTCGCCCAGCTGCCCCAGGGCGCGGTGGTGGTCAACACCGCCCGCGGCCCGATCGTCGTCGAACAGGCCCTGGCCGACGCCTGCGCCGCCGGGCGCATCGTCGCCGGCGTCGATGTGATCGAGGACGAGAAGCAGTGGCCGCGCTCGCCCCTGGCCGCCATATCCCCGGACCGCGTCCTGCTCACCGGCCACATCCTCGGCAACGGCAAGGGCCCGGACCCGGCGAAGCAGGTCCCGCCCAAGGGCCTGCCGGACTTCGTGGTCGCCAATGTCCGCGCCCTGCACGAGGGCCGCCCGCTGATCAACCTGATCAGCGTGGCGCAGTATGATCTGAAGACGTGAGGGGAGGTCTCCCTCCTTGTCGGCTGGACTTGAGCTGGTGATCCCCGAGGCGCTGCGTCCGGCATCGGCGCTTGCCGGTTCCAGGCCGGGCCTGGGCCGCTAGGCTGATTTCATGCCCCTGGGCCTCCCCATCGACCATGCGCGCCTGGCGGATCTCTGCCGGCGTTACCACGTCGCCAAGCTGGAACTGTTCGGTTCCCGTGCCCGGGGGACGGCGTCTCCCGACAGCGATGTGGACCTCATCGTCACCTTCACGGGTGGACGCACCCCGGGACTGGCCTTCGTCACCCTGGCCGAGGAGTTGGAGGCGATCTTCGGGCATCGCGTCGACCTGCTCGTCCGCGATACGGTCGAGCGCGATGAGAATCCGATCCGGCGGCGCAACATCCTGAGCCAGGTCGAGGAACTCTATGCCGCTTGATGAGCGGGATGCGACCCGGCTCCGCGACATCGTGATCTGGTCGCGGAAGGCCATCGCCATCCTGGGTCGCCGATCCTACGACGAGCTGATGACCAACGAGGAGAAACGCCTCGCCCTGGTGCGCTGTGTCGAGATCATCGGCGAGGCGGGTGAGAACGTGTCGCCGGGGGTGAAGTCGGCCCTGGCCTCCATCCCCTGGCCGGCGATGTATGGCATGAGGAACCGGTTGGTGCACGACTACGGCAACACCAACTACCGGGTGGTCTACGATGTGGTGAGCGGAGACCTGCCCGGCATGGCGGGCCAGGTCGCCACCTTCATGGCGGAGCAGGGCCACCCGCTCTGACGGTCTGGCGGGCGTCGCCGACCACGGACACACCGGGTCGAGCGAACCACCGATGACGGGCATTCAGGAGCGGATTCCGTCTCCGCACACCTTCGCCCGCTCACCCCGCCACCACCGGCACCGCCGTCGCCGTGGCGTCGTCCCAGCGGGTGCCGGTGAATAGGGGGAGCAGGGTGCCGTGGACGCGGAGGCGGAGGCGGCGCGAGCCGTGGCCGGGGGGCAGGGGCCAGCGGTAGGGCGGCCAGGCGCGGACGCCGCAGGGCACGCCGTCCACCTCCAGCACCACCGCCTCGCGGCAGGACAGCGGCAGGTCCACCGCGGTGGCGGCGCCAGGATCCCAGGTCCGGGTCCAGGCCAGGGGCCCGGTGTGGAACGGCAGGCCCGGCGGATGGGGATCGAGCAGCGGCGCCGTGGCGGGCGGAGCGGTGAGCCGGCCCATCGCATCCACACCGAAGCGGCCGTGCAGGTGCAGGGGCCCGGTCAGGCCGCCCAGGGCCGGCACCGCGTCCAGGTCGATCTCCAGGCGGTGGGTGCCCGCCGCCAGGGGGCCGAGCGGGATGCGGGTGCGGTCGCCGCCGAGCAGGTCACAGGATTCCGCCGCCGGCAGCGGGCGGCCGTCGAGGGTGATGCGGTGGGCGCCGGCGACGATGGCGCCGAGCTCGATCACCAGGTCCGCGGCAGGGATGTCCGCGGCGCACACCACCTCGGCGGTGGCGCGCATGGTCGCGCCGCCGCCGTCGAGGTCCCGCCACTGCCAGGCGTTGGCATCGCGCCACCGGCGCGGGCGCGGGGCCTGGGCGGGGCCGTCGCCGAACCGCCACTGATCCAGGCGCAGCCAGGTCGGACCCGGATCGTCGAGGGTCCAGCCGTCCGCGGGCAGCGGCGCCGACACCAACGGAACAGCGACGGGGACGGCGGGGCCGCCGTGCAGGAGCAGCGCACGGCCCCATGGCGGCAGATCCACCCACGGCGTGGTGCCGGCGAGGGCGGTCGCGGCGCCATCGGCGGTGTCCCAGGCGGCCCAGCCGTCGCCGCAGCCGGCGACGGCGACCCGAACCCGGCGCGCGTCGGCGCCGGGATTGGCGAGGAGCACCAGGGTGCGCGGGCCGTCCACCCGCAGGGTCGCGAGAACGCCGGCGCCATCGTCCAGCCGCAGCCGGGGCGGCGCCAGCAGGGGCCAGGGATCGGCGACGACGCGCACGCCGGGGAGGTTGGTCCAGCCGGCGGGGTCGGCGCCCTCGACGGCCCGGATCGGGGGCGGCGCCAGCAGCCACACCGGCACGCCGGCGGCGCTGGCGGTGCGCACCGCCTGGTCCTCGGCGGCACCGGCCACGGTCAGGGCCGGCACGAGCAGCGCCGGATAGCGCATCACCCCGGCCCACAGCCCCCCGTCGGCGCGCAGGGTGGCGCCATCGACCGGGTGGACGATGCGGTGGCGGGCGGCGGCCCCGGCCAGGATCGCGGCGAAGGCCTCGCCCGCGACGGCGCCGCCGGAACAGGCGGCGGGGGTGGCGGGATGGAGCACCGCGGCCTCGGCCGGCTCGGCGCCCCGGGACAGGGCCCAGGACCAGCGGGCGGTGTCGTCGGCCAGGGCGCTCCAGCACGGCCACGCCGGGGTGCCGAGGAAGAACGACGGCGGCGCGTCGTGCTTGCGCAGGCCGGCGGTGCCGGCGTAGAAGGCGTGCGGCGTGAAGCGGCTGCCGCCCTGCACCCCGAGCCACGAGAAGCCCCAGCGCTGGTCGAGCAGGCGGGCGCCCCAACCGAGGGAGTGGAAGCATTCCACCACCACCTCGCCGGAGCCGCGCTGGGCCGCCACCGCCTGGGCCGCGCGCGGGTTGGCGCGCAGCATCGCCGGCGGCGCCGGCGGCTCGCGGTCGGCGCGGACATGGCCGGCGTCGATGCCGACCACGTGGCTGGCGCCGAGCTGGTCCACGGTCCAGGCGGGCTTCTCGGCGACCCAGCGCAGGCCGTGGCGCGCGCACCAGGCGGCAACCGGGGCTTCCCACCGGGTGCGGAACTGCGCCAGGGCGGTGGCGTGCACCGCGTGCCGCCAGCGGTCCGCGGCGGGGTGGTCGTCACAGGCCAGGGCGGCGCCGTCCCGGGCCGGATCGAAGCCCTGTTCCGCCAGGGCGGGCAGCAGGTGCGGCGACCAGTGCGGCGGCTCCACCTCGTCGGTGAAGATGCCGGGCACGGTGCGGCCGAAGTGGTCGCCGAACCGGGCCCGATAGCGCTCATGGGTGGTGGCGAGCAGGGCCTCGGCGGCGCCCGGGGCGACGGTGTCGACCAGGCGGTCGAAATACTTGAAGCCGGTGCGCTCGTGCTCGACCAGGGCGATCAGCCGCCAGCGCCCGCCCGGCGGGGTCCAGGCCAGGCGCAGGGCCGGCGCCGCGGTCAGGTAGCGCTCCTCGTTGTAGGGGCAGCCCGGAAGCCGCCACCGCCAGTACTCGTCGTCGGTGAAGACCACGCCGGCGTGGGCGCGCACATCCACCGCCGCGGCCCAGTCCGGCCCGGCGGCGCCCAGGGGCACCGCCAGGGCGCAGCGCAGCACCCCCAGGGGCAGGTCGAGGGCGAACGGGCCCTCGACCTCGACCACGCGCGGGCGCAGTTCGCGGGCGCGCAGGGCGGGATCGACGGTGACCAGCCCGGCGGCGTTGCCGCTCGGGTAGGGGAACTCGTCGTAGAGCCAGGCCTCCAGGCCGTGGGCGGCGGCGGCCTCGACCGCCACCGCCACCAGGTCCAGATACGCCGCCGACAGGTACGGCACGGTCATGCCCTGGCGCGGGTGCAGGAAGAATCCGCCGCAGCCGCCGGCGGCCATCGCCGCGACCTGGGCCCGGATGCGCTCCGCATCCAACGGCGCGTTCCAGAACCAGAACGGCCGCGGCCGGCAGTCGGCGGGCGGGGCCAGGAAGGCGGGATCCATGCCGGAGGGTAACCGCCCCGCCGGCGCACGCAGCGCCTCCCCCGCCGCGACCCTGGCCCCTCTGCCGGACCGGCTAGGCTGCGCAGCCATGATCCACCTCGGCGTGAACATCGACCATGTCGCCACCGTGCGCCAGGCCCGGCGCACCATCGAGCCGGACCCGGTCGCGGCGGCGGCCCTGGCGGAGCTGGGCGGCGCCGACGGCATCACCGTCCACCTGCGCGAAGACCGCCGCCACATCCAGGACCGCGATCTGCGCCTGCTCCGGGAGACCGTGCAGGGCGTGCTGAATCTGGAGCTGGCGGTGGAATCGGGGGTGGTGGACATCGCCCTGGCGACGAAGCCGCAGCAGGCCTGCATCGTCCCCGAGCGCCGGCAGGAGGTCACCACCGAAGGCGGCCTGCGGGTGTCCGCGGACGACCGCGCCCTGCGCGGCACCGTGGACCGGCTGCGCGCCGCGGGAATCCTGGTCAGCCTGTTCATCGAGCCGGATCCGGCCACGGTCGCCGCCGCCCAGGCGGTGGGCGCCGAGGCGGTGGAGCTGCACACCGGCGCCTGGGCCGAGGCGTGGCTCGCCTGCCGCGGCCGCGACGACGATGCGGCATTGCGCCGACAGGTGGAACGCCTGGAGGCCGCCGCCCATGCCGCCGGCGAGCACGGCCTGCGCCTCCACGCGGGCCACGGCATCACCTACCGCAATGTCGGCGACCTGCTCCACCTGCCGCTGCTTCGGGAGCTGAACATCGGCCACAGCATCATCAGCCGCGCGGTGCTGGTGGGCATGGAGCGGGCGGTGCGGGACATGAAGGACCTGATCTGAGTTTCGGGTTCCGGGTTTCGGGTTTCGGGACGGCGGCTGTGGTTGCGGGAGCGCCCTGTGACGATCTCTGACCCCCGTCTCGCCAGCGATGCCCGGTCCCGGGAACCTGCTCCTCCCGAAACCCGGAACCCGGAACCCGGAACCACAGGTCCCGAAACCCGAAACCCGGAACCCGAAACCACCGTTCCCGAAACCCGAAACCCGGAACCCGGAACCCGCGGAACCCATGTGCCGCCCCTGGCCCTGCTGGCCGGGGGCTTGGCCCTGGGCGGCGGCGGGCTGGTCGGGGCGTGGCCGTGGTGGGCGGCCCTGGTGCCGCTGCTGGCGGTGGCGCCCTGGGTGCGGCGGGTGCCGATGCTGCTGCCGGCGGCGCTGCTCCTGGCGGGGCTGGCGGCGGGCTCGGCGCTCACCGCACCGGCGCCGCCCTGGCCGCCGGCGGGGGGATTGGTGCGCATCACCGCCACCGTGGCCGAGACCTGGAATCCGCGGGATTTCAGCGGAGGACAACGGCTGGTGGTGGACGGGACCGCCGCCGAGATCCCAGCGGGCTGGCGGCCGCCCCGGGAGCTGTTCGTCACCGCCCCGGCCCTGCCCGGGGTGCGGCCCGGGGACCGCATCGCCGCCGCCGGGTCGATCGCCTGGACCGGCCGCCGGCCGGAACTCCAGGCGGTGGTGCTGGAGCGCATCCAGGCCCGGGAGGACGGTGCCGCGGGCTGGGCTTGGCGGGCCATGCAGGGCTTCCACGACCGCTCCGCCCTGGCCGAGGCGCTGCTCCTCGGCCGCGGCGATCCGCCGGAAACGCCGGCGTTCCGGGCCTCGGGCCTGCTGCATCTGCTGGCCGTGAGCGGTATGCACCTGGTCCTGGCGACGGTGCTCGGCCTGGCGTTGCTGCGGGCGGCGGGCACTCCCTGGGCGGTGCGGCTGGCCGCGGGGGCGTGCCTGGTGGTGGGCTACACCTGGCTCACCGGCGCGGCGCCGGCGACCCAGCGGGCCTGTGCCATGGGGCTGGTGGTGGTGCTGTACGACGCCTTGGCCCGCCGGCCGCATCCCCTTGGAGCGGTGTCCGCGGCGGTGGTGGCGATCGCCGCCTGGGAACCGGGAACCCTGCGTTCCCTGGGCTTCCAGCTCAGTCTCGCGGCGGCGGCGGGGATCGCGAGCCTGGGGGTGGATCTGATGGCCCTGCGGCGGCGCTGGTGGCCCCTGGCGAGCCAGCCCCTCGACCGGCTACCCTGGCGCGGGCTGCTATGGCTCGGGCGCGGGGCCCTGGATTCCGCCGCGGTGGGGTTCGCGGCGACCCTGGCGGTGACGCCGCTCATCGCGTGGACCTTCGGCTCCGCCACGCCCTGGGGCGCCCTGGCCACGGTCATCGCGGCGGTGCCATGCACCCTCGCCCTGTGGCTCGGCCTGCCGACCCTGGTCCTGGCGGGGCTGTGGCCCGGCGGCCCCTGGGCCGGGCTCTACGCCGCCACCGAGAGCTGCCTGGATCTCCTCGTCCGCTGCGCCGAGATCGCCGCCGCCCTGCCCGGGGCCACCATCGCGAGCGGTGCGCCACCGCTGCCGGTGCTGCTCGCCTGGCCGTTGCTGTTCTGGCGCCTGCGCAGCGGCGGGGACCTGCTGCGCCGGATCGTGGCGGCGGGCGGCCTGGTCGCCGCCTGGTGGGCGGCCTGAGGGTTCAGCCGGCGGGGATCCCGACCGGGATCTCGACCGTGAAGGTCGCACCGCGGCCGGGGCCGTCGCTGGCGGCACGGATGGTGCCGCCCATGGCCTGCATCTCGATCCGGCAGGAATGCAGACCGAATCCGTGGCCATCGGACCGGGTGGTGAAGCCGAAGGTGAACAGGCGGGGCAGGTCGGCGGGCGCGATGCCATGACCGGTGTCGGCGATGGCCAGGGCGATGATCCCATCGGCCACGGATGCACTGACCCGCAGACGCCGTTCCGGCGCCATGCGCATCGCGTCGATGGCGTTTCCCAGCAGGTTGAGCAGCACCTGGAGGAGCCGATGGCGCTCGCCGGCGAACAGGAGCGGTGGCAGATCCGCCTCGACCGCGATGCCGTCGCGGTGGCAGGCGCCGGCCTTGAGGGCCAGTGCCTCGCGCACGATCTCCGCCAGGTCGAGGGGCTCCACCAGGCGCTGACCCGAGGCCCAGGCCTGCTGTGCCGCCACGATGTGGCGGATGTGCTCCACCGCGGCGGCGAGGCGGTCGAGGTCGCCGAGATCGTCGCGCCGTTCCGCCGCCAGGGCGCCGGCGATGGCGGCAAGCAGTTCCGGGAAGCGGCGGCCGGCCGGGTCCTCGGCCAGCCAGCGGGCCGCATCGGGGCGGGCGAGGGCGGCGGCGGCCTCGCCGAGCAGGGCGGTGCGGCCCGTCTCGGCGCGGCGACGCAGCTCGGCGGTGCCGATGACCACGCTGGTCAGGGCGTTGCCGACATTGTGCAGGACGCTGACCGCGATCTCCGCCATGCCGGCCCGATGGGCGGTGGTGGCGAGCTGGCGCTGGGCCGCGACCAGTTCGGCGGTGCGCTCCTCGACCTTGGCCTCCAGGTCCCGGGCGGAGCGGGCGAGGACCTCCTGCAGGGCGGCGCCGCGCCGCTCGATCTCATCCCGGGCCGCATCCTCGGCGGCAAGGCTGTGCATGAGCACCACCGCCCCGGCGCCGCCGATGAGGGGACGCGCACTGATCCGGATCCGGCCGCCGGCCGCGGTCAGGATCCCGTCCCAGGGCCGGCATTCCGCCAGGCAGGCGCCGCGGATGGCGGCGGCGGTGCCCGCGCCCGCATCGCCCAGCAGCCGCGCCAATGGCTGCCCCGATGCGGCCGGGGGCGCCCCCAGCAACGCCATGGCCGCCGGGTTGGCGCGCTCGATCCGGCCATCACCGTCCAGCGTCACCACCCCGTCGCCCAGGGCATCGAGCACGGCGCCAAGCCGTTCGAGCACCGCCTGCGCCGCCGCAGCGGCCCGGCCGAGCTCGTCGCCGCGGCCGTGGCCGGCGGCGCGGTGCTCCGGGGCACCGGCCAGGGCCCGTTCCAGGTCGCCGAGAGGGCGGGCCAGAAGACGGTGGATCGCCCACGGCAGCAGGACGAGGGTCGCCAGAAGGTACAGTCCAAGGAGGAGAAGGATGCCGACCTGGGCCCGATGGTAGCCCGCGAGCATCGCTTCCTGGTTGGCGACCACCCCCAGGCGCCAGACCGCACCGGGAGCGATGCGCACCGCCTGTTCGATCAGCACGCCGTCGGGCCGACCGGTGCGGATGCCGTCGCCGTCCCCGCGCCAACCCGGGATCGCCTCGGCGGCGCGCCGGCCGACCAGACGCGGATCGCCGCCATGGGCCAGGATGGCGCCGTCGCCGCTGACCAGCACCGCATGCCCGGAATCCGCCCCGAGCGGATGCAGGCCCGAAATGCGCTCCTGCAACCCATCCAGGGCGAGATCGGCGGTGACCACACCGAGGAAGGCCCCGGCGGGATCGCGGACCGGGAGCGAGATCGTGGTCATCAGGACGGTACGGCCGTCGATGGCATACGGATAGGGCTCCTGCAGGAGCGCCTGGCCGGTGCGGCGGGGGATCACGAACCAGTCGCCCAGGCCCGGGGTGTCGTAGTCCCGGAGGGCCTCGACGGCGATGGTCGCACCGCTGCGGACCACATACGGGACGAAGCGGCCGCTGGCGTCGTGCCAGGGTGCGCCGGCCCACGCCGCGTCGTGGCCATCGAACGCATCGGGGGCGAAGGTGAAGGCGAGGCCGAGGATCTCGCCGCGGGATGCGAGGCTGCGCCGGAGCATGTCGACCGCCGTCCGGCGGTCCGGTGAGCCGGAGGCGATCTGCGTTTCGCAGGCGATGCGCAGGCCATCGACCAGGGACCAGATGCCGGCAAGGTCGCGTTCCAGGGCCCGGGCCTGGCCCGCGGCGATGGCCTCGGCCCGGTCCACGGCCTCGGCGGCGGACCGCTCGTGCATGCGGCCGAGGACCTGGGGCAGGACGAGCAGCGTGGTGGCCAGGAAGACGGCGACCCCGGCCACCGCCACCCGGACCGGCAACGATGCCCGGTGCCGCCCGGCACGCGGCCCGGCCTTCACGACCACCGGCGCAGCACCGCCGCCAATGCGTCGAGGGTGAGCGGCTTCGGCAGGTGGTCATCCATCCCGGCGGCGAGGAAGCGTTCCCGGTCGCCGGCCATGGCGTCGGCGGTCACGGCCACGACCGGGAGCCGCCGGCCGTCGGGACCCAGACCGCCCTGCCCGGCCTCCCGGGCGCGGATCCTGGCACAGGCGGCAAAGCCGTCCTGCACCGGCATGTGGATGTCCATGAGCACGAGATCGAAGCGGCCGGCCTCAAGGGCGGTCAGCGCTTCGGCGCCGTCGCCGGCCAGCACCGGGACCGCCGCGAACCGGCGCAGCATGGCCAGGGCCACCCGCTGGTTCACCGGGTTGTCCTCGGCCACCAGCACGCGCAGTCCGGCCCGCACCGGGCCGAGCCCGGCCGCGGTGGTGGCCGCCTCGCCCCGGGGGCAGCGCAGACGGACCGTGAACACCGACCCCTGGCCCACGATGCTCTCCACATCGATGCCGCCGCCCATCAGTTCGGCCAGGCGACGGCTGATCGCCAGGCCCAGCCCGCTGCCATCGTAGCGGCGGGCGGATCCGGACTCGGCCTGGACGAACGGCTGGAACAGGCGGGCCAGGTCCCCATCCGGTATGCCGATGCCGGTGTCCTGTACGGCGATGGTCAGCACCGGTTCGTTCCAGCGCACCGCCACCCGGATCTGGCCGCTGCGGGTGAACTTGACCGCATTGCTGACCAGGTTCGCGAGGATCTGCCGGATCCGGCCGGCGTCCCCGCGCAGGGCCTCCGGGATCGCCGGATCAGTATCGACCACGAGGCCGACACCACGTTCCGCCGCCCGGCCCGCGAACAGGTTCGCCACATCGCGCAGCAGCGGGAGCGGCGCGAAGGGCGCATCGGTCACCGGCATCATCCCCGCCGCGAGCCGGGCATGGTCGATGATGTCGTTGAGGATGGCCAGGAGCCCCTGGCCGCTGCGGTGGATCGTCTCCAGGGGCTCGCGCATGTCCGGATCAAGGCCGGGCTGTCCGGTCAGGAGCTCCGCCATGCCCAGGATGCCGTTGAGCGGCGTGCGGATCTCGTGGCTCATCATCGCCACGAAGGCGTCCCGCGCCCGCAGGGCCGCCTCGCCCTCGCGGGCGAGGCGCCACTTCTCACCCAGGGCCAGGGCGAGCTGGACCACCTCGACCGGATCGAACGGCTTGCGCAGGACCAGCAGGCGGTCGGTCACGCCGAGCACGGCGCACAGCTCGGTCCACGACCGGTCGCTGTAGGCGGTGCAGAGCACGATCTGGAGCCGCGGGTCGTCGCGCCACAGGGCCTGGATGGTCTGCATGCCGTCCAGGCCGGGCATGCGCATGTCGACGAATGCGACCTGGAACGGGGTCCCGGCGCCCAGGGCCGCGGCCGCCACCGATACCCCGGCGGCGCCGTCGGCGGCCTCGGCGACCGTGAAGACGGCCGGGGCTGGACCGGGATCGCCACCCGATCCGAGGACGGCGTGGGCAAGCCGATCCAGGGCCCGGTCGTCCGGTGCGCCCGCGAGCACCCGACGGAGGTCCGCACGGATCTCGGGCTGATCATCGATCAACAAGACACGGTGGTGGGCAGTCACGCGTGTCATGGTAGCCCCGGTGGGGCACCCAGGCAAGCCGCACATCCCGGCTGTCGAGCCGGGTGGCCGCCGGTCAGCTGACCAGGGCGGACACGCCCCACACCAGCAGCCCGACCAGGGCCAAGGCGATGACGATCAGGCCGAGGTTGATCGTCCACTTGATCGCAACATAGAGCGGACGGTTGGTCTGCTTCAGGGCCTTGAGCCGGTCGAGGGCCGGAACCAGGCCATGGAACAGGACGTTGGCCAGGCCACGCCGGTCCTTGCTGGTGTTCGGCACCACCGACATGCGCAGCGCCGCCTGGACCAGACCGTTCACCATCCGTCCCGGCAGGTTCAAGGGCCGGCGGACATCGCACATCAGGAGCAGGCGGAAGTCCCCGGTGTCGTTGCGCACATGGTGGAGGAAGGTCTCGTCGAAGATCAGGATCTCGCCGTCGCGCCAGGAATACCTGGTACCATCCACATCGATCCAGCACTCGTCCCGGTTCGGGGTCGCGAGACCCATGTGCAGACGCAGGGACGACGCCACCGGATCCAGGTGGCGGGAGAGGATGGAGTTGGCCGGCAGCAGCGAGAACATCGCGCCGTTGATCTCGGGGATGCCCTTGAGGATCTCCACCGTGCGCGGGCACAGTTCCTGGGCCGAGTGATGGGTGTAGCCGTACCACTTCAGGTAGAACTTGCTCCATCCGTACTTGGCGAAGGTGCGGAAGCCGACGTCGTAGTAGGCGATGTTCGCCTTGTCCTTGGACTGCTCGAAGAAGCCGAGGCGCTTCAGCTCCAGGGCCTCGTCGCGGATCGTCTGCCAGTGCTCGCGCAGGGGTGCGAACTCGGGGAAGTCCGCGGTCTTGAGGATCGGCGCGGTGCCGTGCGGCCTGGTGCAGGCGTAGAGCAGGCAGTTGAGCGGTGCGAAGACCGGCCAGCCCTTGCGCAGGTACTCGCTCAGCCCGGAGAAGCGCTGGGTGCCGCGGATGCGGTAGACATAGCCCATGCTCGCCAGGGCGGCGACGAGGACGACGGCGGGAGCGGCCCAGATGGCGCTGATCATGCGGTGGCGTCCTGAACGATGGAAATGGCACACTGGCCCGCCCGGGAGCGGGGCAAGGGAGGCGCCCGTCACCGACCGGGGTATCATCCCGTATGGAATCCCTGACGGAACTCTACCGGATCGGCAACGGGCCATCGTCGTCGCACAGTCTGGGGCCCCGGGCGGCCATGACGGCGTTCTGCGCCCGCCATCCGGAGGCCGCCGCGGTCGAGGTCGTGCTCTACGGCAGCCTCGCCGCCACGGGGCGCGGCCACGGCACCGACCGGGCCCTGGAAGCCGGCGCCGACGGCCGGCCGGTCCGCATCCGCTGGCGGCCGGACGTCAGCCTGCCCGCCCATCCCAACGGCATGCGCTTCATCGCCCGGGATGCGGCCGACGGCGAGGTCGCGGCATGGACCGCCTATTCCGTGGGCGGCGGGGCGATCCGCGGCGAGGGCGAATCCCTCGGCCCGCGCACCAGCGTGTACGACCGGTCGACCTTCGCCGGGATCCTGGGCTGGTGCCGCGCCACCGGCCGCGGCATCCCCGACTGGGTCGAGGAGCGCGAGGGAGCCGGCATCTGGGACTTCCTCACCGGCATCCGGGCCGCCATGGACGCGGCCATCGACCGGGGCCTCGCCGCCTCGGGGGAGCTGCCCGGGGGGCTCGGGGTGCGCCGCCGGGCCGCCAGCCATCTCGCCGGCGAAGGCAAGGTGCCCCTGTGGCGGCGCACCACCCTCGCGGTCTACGCCCTGGCGGTGTCCGAGGAAAATGCCGCCGGCGGGGTCGTGGTCACCGCGCCCACCTGCGGCGGGGCCGGCGTCCTGCCGGCGGTGCTGCGCCACATCGCCGAGGAGCACCGCTGCGACGACCGGGCGGTGCTGCGCGCCCTCGCCACCGCCGGGGTGGTCGGCAACCTGGTCAAGACCAACGCCTCGATCAGCGGCGCCGCCATCGGCTGCCAGGGCGAGGTGGGCACCGCCTGCGCCATGGCCGCGGCGGCGGCTGCGGAACTGCTCGGGGCCAGTCCGGCCCAGATCGAATGTGCGGCGGAGATCGGCATCGAGCACCACCTGGGCATGACCTGCGACCCGGTGGCGGGGCTGGTCCAGATCCCCTGCATCGAGCGCAACGCGGTCGGGGCCCTGCGCGCGGTCGATGCGGCAGCCCTGGCCATGCTCGGCGACGGCAGCCACCGGGTCAGCTTCGACCAGGCGGTCGAGGCCATGCGGCGCACCGGTGCCGACCTGGGCGAAGGCTACCGCGAGACCAGCCGCGCCGGCCTGGCCGCCATCGTCGGGCCGCCGCCGGAACCGGGCAACGCCTGCGGGTGAACGGTTGGGCCCATCGGAGGGACCTCCGAGCAGGACTCGGCATCATTGTCCGCGCTGCGGCTCTGCCGAGCGGTGCTCGGCGGTCCCGGTCCTCAGATGCGCCGGCGGCGCGGCGGCGGGGCCGGAGCCGCGGGCTGCGCCGGCGCGGGCATCCGCGCCTGGCCATCGGCCACGCCATCCGCCCGGTCGATCTCGGCGACGATGGCGGCGAAGCGGGCGGGATCGAAGCCCGGCTGGGCCCGCTGGTACACATAGAGCGCGCGCACGAGCAAGGCCAGCTCGCCCATCTCCTGCTCCAGGCGCGCCAGCCGGTTGGCACGGCGGACGGCGAGCTGGGCGTCGTGCCCCACGCGCCGCTGCAGCCGGTCAACCAGGGCAGCGACCCGTTCCTGCGATTCGCGCTCAACCATGCCGTCGTCGCCGCTCATGCCTGCGCCGCCCGGACCAGCGCCTCCGCCAGCCGGCCCATGCTCGCGGGGTCCTCGACCGTCCAGTTGAAGCCCATGGTGAACTCCCGCTCCGCGCGCCACTCGGCGTGCGGGCACGAGGTCTGTCGATAGTCCACGCCGGCGCGGCGGAGCTGCTCGTGCCAGAGCACCCGCGGCCCGTCGTAGCCGTGGGGATTCAGGCGCTTCAGACGGTGGATCGGCACCGGGATGTAGCGGAAGGTGCCGACCCCGAGGCGCTCCAGCCGCGCCCGGTAGGTGTCGAGATCGCAGCCGATCCGCTCCGGGTGGAAGATGAACGAGAGCAGGTGCCAGCAGCACTCGGCCCCGGCGGGCTCCGGGGGCATGGTCACGCCGGCGAAGTCCCCGAGGGCGGCGCGCAGGTGCGCTGCGTTGGCGCGGCGGGCGGCATTCTCGCCGTCAAGGTAGGGCAGCGCCGCCTTGATCAGCTCGGCGCCGATGGCGCAGGGGCGCCAGCCGAGCTGGAGGGCATCGAGCAGGCCGGCGTCCGCCAGGGCGGCGGCCCGGTCCGGGCGCAACCCGCGCGGGTGCTTGCCGTACAGGTAGGCACGCTCCGCCGCCGCCGGGTCGTGGAACACCGCGTAGCCGCCCTCGGTGCCGGCGAGCAGCTTGTACCCCATGCACGAGAACGCGGCGCCATGGCCGAAGGCGCCGACCCGGACCCCGTTCCAGCGGGCGCCGTGCGATTGGCTGCCGTCCTCGAAGAGGAGGATGCCGTGGCGGTCAGCGATGGCCCGCAGGCGGGTGCCGTCGAACGGGGTGCCGAACAGGTGCACGCCCATGATCGCCCGGGTGCGCGGGGTGATCGCCGCCTCGACCGCGGCGGGATCGATGACCCCGGTCAGGGGCTCGATGTCCGCGAACACCGGGATCGCGCCGATGGCCAGGATCGCCGACACCGTGGCGCCCCAGGTGTAGGGCGTGACCACCACCTCGTCGCCGGGGCCGAGTTCGTGGCCGAGCATGAGCGCTTCCAGGGCCGCCGTGCCGGACGACAGGTACCACACCTCGGGCGTGGTACCGCGGATGCCGGGGCCGTGCCACGCCGCCAGGGCCGCCTCGGTGTCCGGGGCTCCCTCCAGCCGCGTCCACTCCTGGTCCTGCAGGCGCTTCAGGGCGGCGGCGATCACATCCGGCCGGCGGACCGGGAACACGGGGGCGGCGAGGGGCTCGGGCATGGCGGCAAGGATGGGGAGCCTGCGCGCAGCGCCATCCCGTGCAGACGAGGCGCCATGCCGTGGATGAGCCGGGGCGGACGTCCCCGCAACCGACCAGCCGCCGTGGCCGACGCCGCACTGTCCAGGAATACAGACCGGCGACCGGGGCCGATCCCGGCAACCATTCGTCGGACGATGGTCATTCCATGGAATTTGCCAATCCCTGCGTTGTTTTCTGTCTCGCCTGGTGGCCATACGCCGATCCCGGCGACACTGGAAGCGCCATGCGTTGTCCCCGCTGCTCCGCCACCCTGGTCGGCGTCCTGACGCCCCCGGGACGGGTCTGGGACTGCCCCGCCGGGCACGGCCGGTTCGCGCTGCTCGGCATCCTGCGCGGGCTGGTCGGGCGCGGCGCCCTGGACGGGGCCTGGAAATCCGCCTTTTGGGGCAATCCCGGGCAGGGCTGCCGCTGCCCGAGCTGCGCCAGGACCATGGCCGAGGTCGAGACCGCCGGCGTGCGGGTCGATGTGTGCCGGCGCTGCCAGGGGCTGTGGCTCGACCGGGGCGAGGAGCAGGCGCTGCCCCGGCCGACGCGGACCGAGGCGACGGAGGCGGGTCTGCCGCAAGACGCCCGGACCACGCTCGCCAAGGCCCAGGTCGACCATCTGCAACGGCGCCACCAGCAGGGAGAGCCCATTGGCGACGCACCGGATGAAGGCTGGAAGCAGGTCGCCGGCGTTTTCGGCCTGCCGGTGGAGATCGGGGTGATGGGGACCCGGCGCACACCCTGGGCGACCTGGAGTCTGTGCGGGGGTCTCGCGCTGGTGTTTCTGGCCACCCTCGGTTCGGGCCTCCAGGCCGCCATCCAGGCGTGGGGGTTCATCCCCGATGTCCCGTTCCGCCACGGGGGACTGACCTGGCTCACGGCGGCGCTGCTCCACGCCGGATGGCTGCACCTGATCGGCAACCTGTGGTTCCTGTGGCTGACCGGCGACAATGTGGAAGACGCCCTCGGCCGACGGCGGTTCCTGATCCTGTTCACGGCGGCGGTGCTGGCCGGGGGGCTGGTGCACCTGATGGGGGATCCGCGCTCCTCGGTCCCCTGCGTCGGGGCGAGCGGCGGCATCAGCGGGGTGCTCCTGGCCTACGCGATCCTCTTCCCCCACGCGCAGATCGGCAAGTGCTGGTTCTATGGCGCGCTCTGGCTGCGCTTTCCGGCCTGGGCGTGGATCGCCCTGTGGATGGGCGGGCAGCTGATCCTGGTCTGGCAGCAGGTGCAGGGCTACACCAACGTCTCGGCCATGGCCCATCTCGGCGGCGCCGCCGCCGGAGCCGTGCTGGCCCTGTGGTGGCGGAACCTTCGCATCGATGGCGGCGGCTGACGATCCAGAGAGCCGCGCCCCACAGCGTGAGGTGCTCCAGGTGGCTGTTCTCTGCGGGCTCTGCGGATCTCTGAGTCTCTGCGCCCGGATGCGCTGCGTGCCTACCCCCGGCTGCGGCTGGGCGGATGGCCGGTCCGCCGGGTCCACCAGCGGGTGAAGGCGCGGCGGTCTGGGAAACCGGCGGCGGCGGCGACGGCGCGGACGGTGCCGCCGGCGGCGAGGGCCCGTTCCGCGGCGGCTTCCCGTTCCGCCGCCAGCCAGGCGCCAGGAGTCAGGCCGAGGTGGGCGCGGCAGGCGCGGCGGAACTGGCTGGGGGAGAAACCGTGGCGGGCCGCCACCGCGTCGAGATCAATGCACTCGCCCAGGCGGCGGCGCAGTTCCGCGGCGGCGGCGCGGACCCGGGCCGCCGGAGCCAGGGCCGCCGGTTCCGCATCGGCGCCGATGGCGGCCCGGACCAGGCCGAGGGCGGCGAGGTCGAGCTGCTCCGCCACCCCGGGGGCCGTGACCGCGGGGGCGAGCTGGAGCAGGAGCGCGGCCCAGGCGGTGGCGAGCCGGGGCGCCGCCAGGGGCCGCAGGGCCGGGCCGTCGCCCAGGCCCAGGGCCGGCAGCACCGCCGCCGCCGGGCCGGACCACACCGCGAACAGTTCATCCCACGCGGTGTGCGGGGCGTAGGCGGCGTGCTGGCCCGGACGCAGCACGAGCAGCGCCGGGGCGCGCAGGGCCGAGCGCCGGCCGTCCACCGCCACCCGGCCGTCGCCGGCCAGGATCAGCGATACGGTCACCGCCCGGAAGCGGCGGTCGATGGCCTCGGTCTTGCCCGGCATCCAGCCGATGCGGTCCAGGCGCGGAGCCGCACCCGGGGCCCGGGCCAGGGCCGCCAGGGTGCAGCGCAGGCCGCCGCCGAGGAGCGCCGCCGGGGCTATGGCGCGGTGGGTCATGGGGGCTTCCTCCACCGGGGATGGGGGCCGATGTGCCGGCATCCGCCCGCATCCGCCACCGGAAGGATGGCAGGAATGCGCGCGGTTGCACCCTCCCTGGCGGTCCCCGGCCCTCGCCGGTCCGGCACCGGTGCGCCATGCTCTCCCCATGCAGCGCCTCGACCTGACCGGCCCCTGGCTCCGCGACGACGGCACCCCCGCACCCGTGCCGGGGCTGGTGGGCGATCCCGAGCGCATGGCGCCGGGGCCGGTGCGGCTGCGCCGCCGGGTGGACCTGCCCGCGGGCGCGTGGACCCGGGCGACCCTGCGCCTGCACGGGGCGCGGTTCCGGCCGGCCCTGACGGTGGATGGGCGTGCCGTGTCCGCCAGCGAGGGTGGTATGGCGCCGGTGGATCTGGATCTGGGCCCGGTGCGGCCGGGGACGGCGGTGGAGCTGGCGGTGATCCTGCAATCCCTGGCGGCGGTGCCGGTCGAGGACGCCTCCGTCATCCCGAAGGCGGACCACTGGCGCTCGAACCTGGATTCCTGCCTGTGGAACGATGCGGAGCTGGTCTGCACCGGCCCCGCCCGCATCGACGGCGTGGTGGTGGACCGGGATCCCGCGGACGGGGCGGTGGAGGTGCGCTGGCGTATCGACGGGGCTCCCGCCGGGACGAAGATGCAGGTGGTGCTGGCGGCGGACGATGGCCGTCGCGTCGAGGCGGCAGCGGATGCCGCCGCCGGCATGCTGCGCCTGGACGGGGCCGGCTTCGCGCCGTGGAGCCCGGAATCGCCGGTCCTGCACGATCTGACCGTGGAAGCCCTCTGCGACGGCCGGCCCAGCGACCGTTGGCATCAGCGGGCGGGCCTGCGCCGGCTGGCCATCGACGGGGTGCATTTCCGGCTCAACGGTGCGCCGTGGACCATGCGCGCCGGAACCGTGGTCTGGCACCGCCTGTGCCGGGATCCCGAGGCCCGCACCCTCGCCTTCGATGCCGACTGGTTCGAGCGGGCGGTGGTACGGCCGCTGAAGGACCTCGGGGCGAACGCCCTGCGCTGGCATCTCGGCATGCCGCCGCGGCGGCTGGTGGAACTGTGCAACCGCCACGGGCTCGCGATGCAGGTGGAGTGGCATGGGTTCCACGGCCTGGACGGCGCGCCGGAGAGCCTGGAACGGCAGTGGCGGGCGTGGCTGTGGACCTGGGCCGGCCATGCCTCCGGGGTCCTGTTCCACGCCTGGAACGAGACCGACGGCGCCCTGCTCGCCAAGGGCTTCGCCGCCCTGGACCGGCTCGCGGCGGAGCTGCCGCCCCTGGTGTTCGCCCACCGGGACACGATCCACCTGCACAAATACTGGTGGAGCCTGTTCGAGAATGTGGGCTGCTATGTGGATGATGTGGCCCGCTTCGACAAGGCTGTGATCAGCGACGAGTTCGGCGGCACCTACCTGGACGGGCGCGGCGATCCCGGCGGCTACCACACCCTGCGCGCCAGCCTGCGCCGCTTCCTGGGCGATGGCCACGACGCGGCGGCGCGGCTGCACCTGCAATCCCTGGCCAACGCCCGCATGGCGGAGTACTGGCGGCGGCTCGACGCCGCCGGCTTCTCGCCGTTCTGCATCGCCGGTTCGCCGGCGGACGGCAATCACCACTTCCTCGGGCCCCTGGCCGAAGCCCGGCCCAAGCCGGTGTGGCGGGCCCTGTCCGCGGCCTACGCGCCGGTGGCGGCGAGCCTGGACCGCTGGGACCAGCACGCATGCCCCGGAGCCGACGCCGAGCTGCCCCTGTGGATCGGCAATGACACCGCTACCGCGGTCGAGGCCGCGGTCGAGGTGCGTCGGGACGGCGAGCCCTGTGCCCGGCTCACGGTGCCGGTGCCGGCCCACGGCCGCGTCCGCCGCACGGTGCGGATCCCGCTGCCGGACCGGGAGGGGCTGCACCGGATCGAGGTGGTGACCGTGGACCCTGTCCCCGCCGCCGGGCCGGCGGTGTCCGCCTGGGACATCGCCACCGTGCGGCCCTGGGACGCGGCGGGGCTGGCGGTCGAGGCGTTCGATCCCGCCAGCGCCGGCTGGCTCGCCGCCCACGGGGCGACCCTGACCACCGGCGCACTGGTGGCGGTGGCCGGCGCCGCCACCTGGGCCGCCCTCTCCGCCGGCGACGGCGCCGTGACCGCGCGGATCGAGGCGGTCCTCGCCCGGGGCGGGCATGTGCTGCTGCTCGACGCGGGGCCGCGCTACCTGGGCAGCTCCTATGACACGCCCGAGGTCTATCTCCAGGCGGACGGCATCCCGCCCCAGGCGCCGCACGCCGAGGCCGTGGACCTGCCCCGGGGCCTGCGGGCGCAGTTCACCTGGGTGCCGGAACCGGAGACCTTCCTGCACCCGTGCCCGGGGCTGGAACCGGGGCTGCCCGGCGGCATCCCGCGGCTGTGGAACGGCCTGCGCGGCGGCATCAGCGTGCCGGCGGTGGACCTTGCGCTGGAGGGCCTGGGCCCCGAGGCGTGGTGCGCCATGTGGGCGGCCCGGGGCGCGGATCCGGCCCGCATCCGCGCCGGGCGCTGCATCGCGTACGGCCTGCACGGCCACTGGCGCTTCGCCGACGGCGACGACCCGGCGGTGGAGGCGGCCCTGCGCGAGCACATCCGCTTCCTCCACGCGGATGCGCCGGCCCTGGCCCACGTGCTCGACCCCCGGGCGCGGATCCAGCGCATCGATGTCGGCGCCGGCTGGCGCAGCGCCGCCGGCCGGGCCGAGCGGATCGAGCCGCGGCTGCGCTGCGGCATGGACCTGGCCCGGGTGCCGGTGGTCACCGCCCGCTTCGCGGACGGCGGCCAGCTCACCATCAGCCAGCTCCTGTCCGACGGCCGCCTGGATCCCGCCCGGACCCGGGCCGAGCGGCCCTGGGGCCCGCGTTACGATCCCGCCCTGGCCCGGGTGCTCGGAGCGCTCATCGCCGGGTGAGGCGGAAACGACCACCCGTGCTCGCTGACGGATCCGGGTGCGCACATGGCGGTGCTCGGTCCGCACCTGCGCGCCCGGTGGGGGATGATGGTCAGCGCGGCGGGTGCCAGCCCTTGATGCGCTCCGCTGGCAGGCCGGCGCGGATGATGCGGCCGAGCTGGTCGAACCACGGGGCGCTGTGCTCGAAGAACCGCTCCCAGCCCGGGCAGAGATGGTCCTGGCCGGGCTCGCCGTCGCGGCTGCGGGCGAACCGGTGCTTCGGGATCGACCGCCGACGCCGCGTCCACCGGGGTCGCGTCCTCGCGCGGAGGGGCAGCGAAATCGTGCGCCGCCGGCGACCGCCGGCGTTCGACCAGGGGGATGAACTGGATGTGGCCGGAGCCGTGCCTGCGCAGGAAGCGGTAGACCTGGCCGGGATGGCGCACGTTGTGGGGACCGACCACGGTGAGGGTGTTGAACTCGACCCGGTGGCGCTTGAGCAGGGCCATGGCCTCGACCACCCGCTGGAAGCTGCCCCTGCCGCCATGGTCGATGCGCTGGGCATCGTGGAGCTCCGGCGGACCGTCGATGCTCAGGCCGACCAGAAACCGCTCGTCCGCGAGGAACCGGCACCAATCCTCGTCCAGGCGGATTCCGTTCGTCTGCAGGGCGTTCCCCACCGTGATGCCCGGCCGCGCCAGCTCGCACTGGAGGGCGATCGCCCGGCGGAAGAAGTCCAGTCCGGCCAGGGTCGGCCGCCGCCCTGCCAGGCGAAGACCATCTCGGGTCCCGGCTGCGCCGCCAGGTATTC